>NZ_CP067100.1:4267254-4576479 GCF_016616235.1 Bradyrhizobium diazoefficiens | reverse complement strand
CATCAGCGCGAAGCGCTCGTCGTAGAGCTGCACGGCCTCCTCGCGCCGCGCCATGAAGCGCTCCCGCCAGGCCTTCAGGGTCTCGGCATAATGCAGGCGCAGGATCTCGATATCGCAGACCAGGAGGCCCGCGCGTTCGATCGCCGGCAGCACCTCGGACAATGCGGGGATGTAGCCGCCGGGAAAGATGTACTTGGCGATCCACGGATTGGTCGAATCCGGTCCCTGCGAGCGGCCGATCGAGTGCAGCAGCATGACGCCGTCTTCGCTCAGCAGTTTGGCGCAGCGGCGGAAGTAGGTGTCGTAGAACCTCGCTCCGACATGCTCGAACATGCCGACAGAGACAATGCGGTCGAACGGCCCGTCAATGTCGCGATAGTCCTCGAGCAGGAATCTGGCCGATCCACTCAGGCCCTTTTCGGCGGCACGTGAATTGGCGACCTGCAACTGCTCTGTTGATAGCGTGATACCGGTGACGTCAGTGCCGGCGATCTCGGCGAGGTAGAGCCCGAGCCCGCCCCAGCCGCAACCGATGTCGAGCACGCGTTGGCCGCTTCCAACTAGCAGCTTTGCTGCGATGTGCCGCTTCTTGGCGAGCTGTGCATCGTCGAGCGTGGTCTCCGGCGTCTCGAAATAGGCGCAGCTGTATTGCTTGTCGGCATCGAGGAAGAGCGAATAGAGCCTGGCGTCGAGATCGTAGTGATGGGCGACGTTGCGGCGCGAGCGCGAGCGCGGATTGAATTGCTTGAGGTGCCGCGTCAGATACCGCAGATGCCACCACGGCTTTGCCCACTGCGGCAACGGGTCGGGTTGATCGAGCAGGATGGCGAGGGCATCAGCTATGGTGCCGCGCTCGACGACGAACTCGCCGTCCATATAGGCCTCGCCGAGCCCGAGCTCGGGATTGATGAAGATTTTCCGCTCGGCGTCCGCGGTGACGAAGCGTACCGCGACCGGCTCGCCGGAGCCATCGCCGACGGTGAATCTGGATCCGCTGGCGCTGGTCACCGTCATCGACCCGCGCCGGATGAATTGAGACAGGAATCTACGCAACAATCGGTCCATCGACACCTTCCTCTCGAGCCAACCCGAAGAGATGCGACCAACCCGGCTTTCACATCTGACGCTCAGGTCCCGCTCTGGTTCCTATGCGTTTGCATGTAAATGTAAGGAAGATGTTCCTGCCCCGCTATTGCACGGTATTCAAAGCCGATATTCCAAAATCGCTTAATCACATCCTTGCGCGCGGAGCCTGCTTCCATTCGCGGCTCAATCCGCTAAAAGGTGACCCGCCGCCGCGCCGGACGCTGGCTGCACCTCTCGGAATTCAATGGAGATGATGGGAATGTCGAGCCGAGCGCTCAGCCTCGCGACGGTAGTGCTTCTGATCGGCTTCGGCGCGGCCGATGCCGTTCTTGCGCAGGCGACGAACCTCGAGGCCGGCAAAAGCCCCTCCCAGATTTTCGCGCAGACCTGCAATGCGTGCCACAAAAGCCCGCGCGGACTGTTGAAGTCCGTGGCGCCGGGCTCGCTGCCGGGCTTCCTGCGCCAGCACTACACCACCAGCTCGGACATGGCGGGCATCCTCGCCTCCTACCTCGTCTCCAACGGTGCGACCGACGCCCGCTATCAGGCCAAGGACGGCAAGAAGGGCAGCGCCAAGGAGAAGGAAGCCAACACCGCGCCCGGCCAGTCCCCTGAGCATCAGGGTCGTCGCCAGCACTCGCAGGAAGCTGCCAAGCCTGAAGGCGAGGGTGCGGCGGCCGCGACCGAAGGTGCGCGCCAAAAGCGCGCGGCACGGCCGGCCGAGGAGGGCGTGAAGCCCGAGGGCCAGGCAGCGCCTGAGGGACGCAAAGGCAAGCGTCGTGGCAAGCCCGGCACCGAGGAAGCGCCGAAGGTCGATGCCGCGCCGGCCACGGAAGAGAAGAAGAGCGAGCCGAAAGCCGAGTCCAAGCCCGAGAGTGCCAAGGTCGAGCCCGAGGCCAAGCCAGAGACCAGGCCCGACACCAGCAAGGCTCCCGAGAGGCCCGCTGAGGCCAAGCCGGACAGCAGCGCCAAGGTCGAGCCGCGCGGCAGCGAGGCTCCGGCGCTGCGGCCTGATCCGGTGCCGCAGGTGACGCCGGCTCCACCGGCAGCCGCTGCGAAGCCCACCGAGCCGGCCGCGCCGGTCGCGAGCTCTGAACCTGCGGCCAGACCGCAGGAAGCGGCGCCGCCCGCAACAGCTGCGGCTCCGCCGCCGGCGGAATCCTCAGGTCCGCCTGCACCGCCGATCTCGCGGTAACAGCCCCCGTTTTCCGATCGACCTGTGGAGGCCGCGCTCCGGCGCGGCTTCGGTGTCGTCTTGACCGCCATTAGAGTAACACTCTAGAGTATGGCTCCAGGAGGCGCGATGACCGCGAGCGTGCGTGACGATCTGTTGGCGGCCGGGCTTGCCGTGTTCGACCGCGTCGGCTTCGAAGCTGCGACGGTGGCGGCGATCCGCGCCAAGGCGCGCACGTCGAACGGCAGCTTCTTTCACGTCTTCGGATCGAAGAAGGAGCTCGCCGGAGCACTGTTCCTGGAGGTGCTCAGGCACTATCACGCCGCAATGCTCGCCGCGCTCGATCCGGCCCCGGATGCCGAGCAGGGGATCGATCGCCTGATCCGGTCGCATCTCGACTGGGTGGTCACCAGCCGGCGCGAAGCGCGCTACCTCTTCGAGATATCGCGCAGCGAATGGGGCGAGGACATGCGCGAGGCCCAGCGCGCGCAGAATGCGCGGCTCGCCGAAGGCATCGAGCGTTGGCGCGCGCCGCTGGTTGCCGGTGGCGAGCTATTGCCGATGACGCCGGTGATGTTCGTCAGCCAGCTCATCGGGCCGGCGCAGATCCTTTGCCGCGCCTTCCTGTCGGGGCGCGACCGCGCCGATCCCCGCGCTGAGGCCAGGACGCTTGTAGCCTGCGCCATCCGTGCGCTGGTGCCGCCCGAGCGCATCAACCAGGACTAAGGAGAGGCCTCATGCGAGCCGAAGCAGATCCCGAATTTGAGCCGATCGCCGAACGCATCCACGCCAATGTCGGCCGGCAGGGTTTTATGAACCTGGTCGGCGCCGAGCTGTCCGAATTGTCGCGCGGTACCTGCACGATCTCCGTGGACCGCCGGCCGGAGTTGCTCCAGCAGCATGGCTTCTTTCACGGCGGCGTCACCGCCTTCCTGGTCGACAACGCCACGACGATCGCGGCCGCCACCTGGCGTGGCCAGCCGGCGCTGACGGCGGAATACAAGCTCAATCTATTGTCGCCCGCAGTGGGCGAGAAGTTGATCTGTCGGGCCAGGGTGATCAAGCCGGGCCGCCAGGTCTCCGTGGTCGCCGCCGACGTGTTCTGTGTCAGCGAGGGTGTCGAGAAACATACGGCAACGGCACTCGCCTCGATCGCGATGCTGAGCGAGGACGTCACCAAAGCAAAAAGCCCGGCCGCCTGAGGCAACCGGGCTTTTGATCGTGTTCGTCATTCCGGGATGGCGCGTAAGCGCCAGACCCGGAATCTCGAGATTCTCAGGTGCATAGTTCGGTCCTGCGGACCGCCCCGGAATGACGGCAGATTTGCTTACTTCTCTTCTTCCGCAGCCGGGGCCGGCTCGACCTCGTCGTGCTGGGCTTCCGGATCGAAGAACTCGCCGGCGGCGGCAATCGCCTCGGCGGCCGCGTCGCGGTCCTCGTTGCGGGTGGAGATGTCCTCGCCACGGTTGATGCGCTCGGCCTCGTCCTGGCTGCGCGCCACAGTGACGGTGATCTCGACTTCGACTTCGGGATGGACGGCAACGGTGATCGCGTGCTTGCCGATGGTCTTGATCGGGGCATCGAGCTGGACCTGCGGCCGGGACAGCGAAACGCCGTCGGCTTCGAACGCCATGACGATGTCACGCACGTTGACCGACCCGAACAGCTGACCAGCTTCCGAGGCCTGACGAATCACGATGATGTTCTTGCCCTGGATCTTCTCGGCGACCTTGGACGCCTCGGCCTTGGATTCGAGGTTGCGGGCCTCGAGCTCGGCTTTCATGCCGTCGTACTTGGCGCGGTTGTCGGCGGTGGCGCGCAGCGCCTTGCCGCGCTTGAGCAGGAAATTGCGGGCATAGCCGTCGCGAACCTTCACGACTTCGCCCATCTGGCCGAGCTTGTTGACGCGTTCCAGCAGAATGACTTCCATATTCGTTCTCCTTTGAAGTGTTGAGTGGTTGGATTTTCGGATTTGAACTTAAGGGGTCGGCAGCGGCGGCGGCTGCCGCGTGCGCATGAAGCGCTCACGGAAGCCAAACACGGCGTCGGCAAGGCCGAGGATCACCATCGCGATGACGGGCCAGCCGAACACGACGACGACGATGTAGGTCGAGCCGAGCCAGAAGGTGCGGCTCTTCAGCGCCAATGTCAGCGTATGCAGCACGGCAAAGCCGGTGAGCGCGTAGCCCATCATCAGTGCGGCCGCGCTGATCTGCGCGACGATCGCGAGCAGCCCGCCGGTGAAGCAGAAGGCCAGCGCGACACAGAGCCCGACCAGCGTCATCGGCGGCAGCTCCGCCGTCATCATGTCAGGCCAGGGACGGCGCAGTCGGCCCGACGTCGCCGTCACCTTGGCGCTGAGCCAGAGGTTGAGCGTGAGCGTCATCATCGCGACGATGGTGGCAGCAGCCGGTGCGATGCGTACCAGTGCGTCGATGAACTGGCCGGCTTCGCCTGACGTTTGCGGATCGGCGGCACGGAGCAAGCGCATCAGGCCGCGCCGCAGCGTGCCGATGATAGTGTCGGCATCAGCGCCGAGCGTGAGCAGGGCCGCGATCGTGGTCAGCGCGGCGAAGCCCGCGATCCACAGCAGGAGGCGGCCGACCGGATACCATTCGAGCTCAGGCTCGGCCTGCGGCGCAGTGGCGCCGTCCCGTGTGACGGGGGTCACCGGCCGGCTGAGCAGGACGAGGTGGCCGAGCCACCAGGCGGGCAGCGCGACCGTGACGGCAAAGGCAATGCAGTAGGGCAAGCCGAACAAAGCGCCGAGACCGGCCGCCGCGGCGATGCCGCCAAGGCTTGCGCATAGCGGCCCCCAGCCGATCGCGGCGACCATCAGCGGCAGCGGTGCGAGATAGAACAGGACGAGCGAGATCAGCGCGCCCGAAACGATCGAGGCGAACGTCAGGGCCGACGCAGCGCCGGCGATCAGGGCTATCAGTCCAAAAGTCATCATCAGCTGTCCCGCTCCCTTCGAGCGGTTAGAGGCGTCTTGCCCCAACCATCGGCGACCGGACGACCCGGAAGCCTTATGAAACTAAAGTGCGGCCGGCGGCGATATCGCCGCCGGCCGAATTCGTCTTAGCGAATGACGTAGGGCAGCAGGCCCAGGAACCGCGCGCGCTTGATGGCGCGGGCGAGCTCACGCTGCTTCTTCGCGGACACCGCAGTGATGCGGCTCGGCACGATCTTGCCGCGCTCGGAGACGTAACGCATCAGGAGCTTGGAGTCCTTATAATCGATCTTCGGAGCATTGGCGCCCGTGAACGGGCAGCTCTTGCGACGACGAAAAAACGGGCGGCGTGCACCAGCTTCAGCCATTGTTCTTACTCCCCATCCGTCGTGGTGGTGGTTTCAGCGTCTTCGCGCGGACGACGCGGGCCGCGATCACCGCGGAAGCCGCCGCCTTCACGATCGCCGCCACGGAAACCGCCCTCGCGGTCGCCACGGAAGCCGCCTTCGCGCTCGCCGCGGAAGCCGCCGCCGCGGTCATCACGCTCGCGATCTCGGTCGGCCTTGCGCATCATCGCAGACGGGCCTTCCTCGAGCTCCTCGACGCGGACGCTGAGATAGCGGATCACGTCTTCGCTGATGCGCTCCTGGCGCTCGATCTCGGCGATCGCCGCGGACGGCGCGTCGATGTTGAGCAGCACGAAGTGCGCCTTGCGGTTCTTGTTCATGCGGTAGGTGAGGGAGCGAACGCCCCAATTCTCGGTCTTGGTGACTTTGCCGCCGAGACCCTCGACGATTCCGGTCATCTGCGCAGTCAGCTCTTCGACCTGCTGCGTGCTCGCGTCCTGACGCGCGAGAAAAACATGCTCATAGAGAGCCATGGTGGTCCTTTCCTCATGTTGGCGCATCGCCCGGCGTCAAGCCCTTAAGAGACCTTCGGAAAGGACTCTGGGATGAAGCTCAGAAGGCGGAAACACGGGACGACGGGCCGACTGGCCCTGCCACACCAAAATCACGAATGATTTGCTGAGACCGTCCGTTCAGCTCCCGGCCGGGGTCTGCGGATGGCGCGCTTATACGGATTTTGGCCGGCTTTGCAAGGTTTGAGGCCGGGTTTTCGGCCGGGAATGGTTCCGGTGCCGAGGGGGCAAACCCCGATCTTCCAATCCCCCTCACGCCGCTTGAACTATTTGTTTGTATATCATACAAACAAGTCAACAAGGGGTCCCGGATGGCGGAAAAATCGGTCCATGAACCGCTTGGGGCGGCTGGCGATCCCAAGCATGCCGCGCGGGCAACCCGCTCGGCCGGCCGCAAGATGCGGTCGCTTCTGCTGGACGCGGCGAGCCCGCTGTTCCGGGAACGGGGGCTATCGGGCACGGCCATCACCGACATCGCGGCCGCCGCGGACGCATTCCCGAGCCAGATCACCTACTACTTCCGCACCAAGGAAGCGCTGTTCGTCGAATGCGCCTGCCGCGACCTGCTGTACCTCGCGCGTGCGACCGAACAGGCGGCGCTGAAGGCGCGCACGCCGCGCGAGTACACCCACGCGCTGGCCGAGACCGTGACAGCGAGCGATTCGATTGCCTTCTTCGCCGAAGCCCTGACACTGACGCGGCGCCGTCAGGATCTCGCGCCGCTGGTCGAGCGCACCATCGAGCGTCTGCACGCCGAAGGCGCGCGTGCCTATGCGAGTCAGGTCGAGCGGCATGGCTGGCGCTCCCTACGTGCGCCCGACGAAAGCTCGCGGCGATTTTGGGCCGTCGCCATCGGCGTGATTCTGGAAGGCTACGCCATGGGGCGTTCGCCCGAGGCGCTCTGCACCGAGATGCTGCGTGTGCTCGGCGAGCAGGCGAAATCCGCAGGCGACACTGCGCGCCTGCGTCTCGTCGACGAGCGCGATGTACACAGCAATTCGAACGAGGAGGGTTAGGCCATGACCGCGCTCCGCATGCGTGCCCGCGATTTCCTGACCGACGATCAACTCGCCGACGTGCGTCAGCGCGTGACGTGGAAAGGTGTCGCGCTGATCGCCCACGCCTGGGCGCTCATCATCGGTGCGATCGCGCTGGTGGCGTGGTGGCCCAATCCGCTGACCTACATCTTCGCCGTCGCGATCATCGGCTCGCGCCAGCTGGGCCTTGCGATCCTCATGCATGACGGAGCGCATGGCTGTCTGTCCGCCGACGAGAAGACCAATCTGGCGCTGAGCCAATGGCTCTGCGCTTATCCTCTGTTCGCGGAGACGCGCAGCTATCGGCGCTATCATCTTCAGCATCACGCCCGCACACAGCAGGAGGACGATCCTGACCTCGTGCTGTCGGCGCCGTTTCCGATCACCAGGCTAAGCTACCGCCGCAAGTTCATTCGCGACATCACCGGGCAGACCGGCTACCAGCAGCGCAAGGCGCAACTGCTCAACGCGCTCGGTCCGAAGGATTGGCCGTGGCGCCAGCGCGCCGCGCATTTCCGGGAGAAACTCGGCCCGCAATGCCTCGTCAACGCGGCGATGTTCGCAAGCCTTGCGGCCGCCGGCGTGTGGTGGGCCTATCCGCTGCTATGGCTGGTGCCGCTGCTGACCTGGATGATGGTCATCACGCGCATCCGCAACATCGCCGAGCATGCCGTCGTGCCCGACAGCAGCGATCCCTTGCGCAACACCCGCACCACACATGCCAATTTTCTCGAGCGCCTGTTCATCGCGCCGTACTACGTGAACTACCACCTCGAGCATCATCTCTTGTTCTACGTGCCCTGCTACAATCTGCCGAAGGTGCATCGCCTGCTCAGCGCGAGCCGGCATGCCGGTCGTATGGAGGTGCAGCCCGGTTACGCAGCGGTGCTGCGGCTTGCGACCGCGAAGCCCGATCGGGATGACCGTCCCGGCCAGCTGGCGAACAGCGCGCGCCGCGCCCGGGCAGGGGCGGCGGTCGACGCCAACCAGACCAATGGTGGATTCTAGGGGGCTGCATCCCCAGGTGAATGCCGGCCGAAGTTCCTATCTTGGCTTGACACTCCGGCCCCGGACAGTGTCTACGGCCCCCTTTGGAGCGTGATCCGGAACCATGGCCTAACGCCGTGCGTAGTCGGCTGCCGGTTCTCGCAGGGATCACGCCCGGCAAGCAGGGAGCGCCGATGACGGCAGCATTCACATTTCCGGGGCAGGGATCTCAGGCGGTCGGTATGGGCAAGGCCCTGGCCGACGCCTTTCCGGCGGCGCGCGCCGTGTTCGACGAGGTCGATGCGGCACTTGGGGAGAAGTTGACCGCAACCATCTGGGATGGGCCGGCGGAAACCCTCCAGCTCACCGAGAAGGCCCAGCCGGCGCTGATGGCGGTATCGATTGCCACGCTGCGCGTGCTCGAGGCCGAAGCCGGGTTTTCCGTGGGGCGGGATGCGGCCTTCGTCGCCGGCCACTCGCTCGGTGAATATTCGGCGCTGGCCGCGGCCGGCAGCCTGACGGTTTCCGACACCGCGCGGCTGCTTCGCATCCGCGGTCTCGCGATGCAAAAAGCCGTTCCGGTCGGCGTCGGCGCGATGGCCGCGCTGCTTGGCCTCGACTATGAAGCCGCCGTGCAAGTCGCGAGCGAGGCGGCGCAGGGCCAGGTCTGCCAGGCCGCCAACGACAATGGCGGCGGCCAGGTGGTGGTCTCCGGCGACAAGGCTGCGGTCGATCGCGCCGTCGAGATCGCCAAGACCAAGGGCGCCAAGCGCGCGATGCTCTTGCCGGTGTCCGCACCGTTCCATTGCAAGCTGATGCAGCCCGCCGCCGATGCCATGGCCGAGGCGCTGTCGAAGGTCACGATCAAGGCGCCGGCCGCGCCGCTGGTGTCGAACGTGCTGGCGAGCGCCATCACTGATCCCGACGAAATCCGCCGCCGCCTGATCGAGCAGGTCACCGGCACGGTGCGCTGGCGCGAGTCGGTTGCCTATATGGCGGAGCAGGGCGTCACGCGCTTCTTGGAGATCGGCGCGGGCAAGGTGCTGACCGGACTCGTCAAGCGCATTGCGGATGGTGCTGTCGGCGTGGCTGTCGGTGGTCCGAACGACATTGTCGCCGCCAAGGACGCATTGGCCGCTGCGAAGCAGGGCTAGAGGAGTTTTTCAATGTTCGACCTGACTGGTAAAAAGGCGCTCGTCACCGGCGCGACCGGCGGCATCGGCGGCGCCATCGCGCAGGCGCTGCATGCGCAGGGCGCCGCCGTTGCGATTTCGGGGACGCGCAAGGACGTGCTGGACGAGCTTGCCGGCAAGCTCGGCGAGCGCACCCATGTGCTGCCCTGCAATCTCTCCAAGGCCGACGAGGTCGAGGCCTTGGTGCCCGCCGCGGAAGCCGCGATGGGGCAGGTCGACATCCTCATCGCCAATGCCGGCATCACCCGCGACAATCTGTTCGTGCAGCTTCGCGACGAGGATTGGGAGGAGGTCATCAACGTCAATCTGACCGCGACCTTCCGCCTGGCGCGCGCCGCGACCAAATTGATGATGCGCAAGCGCTTCGGCCGCATCATCGCCATCACCTCGGTGGTCGGCGTCACCGGCAATCCCGGACAGGGCAATTACACCGCGTCCAAGGCGGGTCTGATCGGCATGATCAAGACCTTGGGGGCCGAATACGCCAAGCGCGGCGTCACCGCGAACTGCATCGCGCCCGGCTTCATCAAGACGCCGATGACGGATGCGCTCAACGACAAGCAGCGCGAGACGATTCTGACCAAGGTTCCGGCCGCCCGCCTGGGCACGCCCGAGGACATCGCGGCGGCCGCCGTCTACCTGAGTTCGAACGAAGCGGCCTACGTCACCGGACAAACCATCCACGTCAACGGTGGCATGGCCATGATCTGACGTCTTCCTTCCGCAACTGCCCACATAGGCGGTGCGGGATGCGGCAAACGGCCGTTTCCGGAGCGAAATGAGGCTTGTAGTCAAGGCAGTTGAAGTATGGTAACCGGACCTTCAACGGATGGGCAAAGAACGCCATTGCAGGTTTTTGAAACCCTGTATATTGGCGATGCGGTGCCTTGGCCGTCGTTCGCCGGGCCCTGCATCGGTTTGGATGGGGCCAAATCAAAGTTCGTAAGCGAAGGCAGTAACACGACCACGACGGCTCGTATCGTCCCGGGGGGTCGGGTCTACAGGGAACAACACGAGGTTAAGCAATGAGTGACATTGGCGAGCGGGTTAAGAAGATCGTGGTCGAACACCTTGGTGTTGAGCCCGAGAAGGTTGTCGACAACGCGAGCTTCATCGACGACCTCGGCGCCGACAGTCTGGACACCGTCGAGCTGGTGATGGCGTTCGAAGAAGAATTTGGTTGCGAGATTCCGGACGACGCCGCGGAGACGATTCTCACCGTCGGCGACGCCACGAAGTTTCTCGAGAAGAACGCGAAGAGCTAAGGCTCTTCATTTTTCGCGGGGACAACATTGAAACCGGACGGGCCGCTTGCCAGCGGTCAGCCGGTTTCTTGTTATTGGCCGTGAATCTTTCGATGCGGAGTTTTCGGATATGAGGCGGGTTGTCGTTACAGGTCTTGGCATGGTGTCGCCGCTCGGCTGCGGCGTCGAGCCGACCTGGAAACGCATCCTCAACGGCGAAAGCGGTGCGCGCAAGATCGAGAGCTTCGACGTCTCCGATCTGCAGACCAAATACGCCTGCACCGTCGTGCGCGGCGACGGGTCAAACGACACTTTCAATCCCGATATCTGGATGGAGCCGAAGGACCAGCGCAAGGTCGACGACTTCATCATCTTTGGAATGGCCGCGGCCGGTCAGGCGCTCGATGATGCCAACTGGCATCCCGAGACCGAAGAGGACAAATGCGCGACCGGCACCATGATCGGCTCCGGCATCGGCGGCCTCAACGGCATTGCCGACACCGCGATCCTCTTGAAGGAGCGCGGACCGCGCCGGGTGTCGCCGTTCTTCATTCCCGGCCGCCTGATCAACCTCGCCTCCGGCTACGTCTCGATCGCGCACGGGCTGAAAGGGCCGAATCATTCGGTGGTCACGGCCTGCTCGACCGGTGCACATGCGGTCGGCGACGCCGCCCGCCTGATCGCACTCGGCGATGCCGACGTCATGGTTGCCGGCGGCGCCGAGTCGCCGATCAGCCGCATCGGCATTGCCGGCTTCAACGCCGCGCGTGCGCTGTCGACCGGCTTCAACGATACGCCCGAGAAGGCCTCGCGTCCCTACGACAAGGAGCGGGACGGTTTTGTGATGGGCGAGGGCGCCGGCGTGCTGGTGCTCGAGGAGCTCGAGCACGCGCAACGCCGTGGCGCCAGAATCTACGCCGAGGTGATCGGCTACGGCCTTTCGGGTGATGCCTATCACATTACTTCGCCGTCGCCCGATGGCGATGGCGGCTTCCGCAGCATGTCGGCGGCGCTCAAGCGGGCCGGCCTGTCGCCGTCCGATCTCGACTACATCAACGCGCACGGCACCTCGACGCCGCTCGGCGACGAGATCGAACTCGGCGCGGTCGAGCGGCTGCTCGGCAACGCCGCCTCCAAGATCGCGATGTCCTCGACCAAATCGTCGACCGGCCATCTGCTCGGTGCGGCCGGCGCGATCGAAGCGATCTTCGCCATTCTTGCGATTCGCGATAATGTCGTGCCGCCGACGATCAATCTGGACAATCCATCGGTCGAGACCGCGATCGACCTCGTCCCGCACAAGGCGAAGCAGCGCGAGGTCAACGTCGCGTTGTCGAATTCTTTCGGTTTTGGCGGTACCAACGCGTCGGTGATCGTCCGGCGCCTGGTCCAATAGTTTGTGGTTGCGACGAATCCACCGTTTTGCCGTATTCGGCGATAGTCATGGAAGCGGGCGCGTGCATTTGGCAGGGCAAGCGATTGTCAGGCTGCGATTGAACCGGCAGGATTCAGGTTGCTTCGATGAGTGAAAGGCCGCCCATTTCGCCCCGGAGCCCGCGGGCAGCGCTGGAGCCCGAGCAGGTCCCGCCGCCGCCGAAGCGATCGGAGCGCGCGCGCAATCCGTTCGTGGTCGTCGGCAATGCCATCATCACCCTGTTGCTGCTCGCCATGCTCGGCGCCGGCGGCGTCTATTACTATGGCCGGCAGGTGCTCGAGGCGCCGGGGCCGCTGAAGGAAGACAAGATCGTCAACATCCCGCAGCGTGCAGGCAAGCGCGACATCGCCGAGACGCTGAACCGGGAAGGCGTGACCGACGTCAATCCATGGATTTTCATCGCGAGCGTGGCCGCGCTGAAGGCGAGCTCCGACCTGAAGCCGGGTGAGTATTCGTTCCAGAAGAACGCCTCCTTGCGCGACGTCATCGCCACCATTGTCGAGGGCAAGGTGGTGCAGCATTCGGTCACGATTCCCGAGGGCCTGACCTCGGAACAGATCGTGGCGCGGCTGTCCGACAACGACATCTTCAGCGGCAGCGTGCGCGAGCTGCCGCGCGAAGGCACGCTGCTGCCCGAGACCTACAAATTCCCGCGCGGCACCACGCGCGAGCAGGTGATCCAGCGCATGCAGCAGGCGCACAAGCGCGTGCTGGCCGAGATCTGGGAGCGCCGCAGCCAGGACATTCCGGTCAAGACGCCGGAGCAGCTGGTGACGCTGGCCTCGATCGTCGAAAAGGAGACCGGCAAGCCTGACGAGCGCAGCCGTGTTGCCGCGGTCTTCGTCAATCGGCTGAAGCAGCGGATCAAGCTGCAGTCCGACCCCACGATCATCTACGGCCTCGTCGGCGGCAAGGGCACGCTCGGCCGTCCGATCAAGCGCAGCGAGATCACGCAGCCCTCGCCCTACAACACCTATGTGATCGAGGGCCTGCCCCCGGGCCCGATCTCCAACCCCGGCCGCGCCTCGCTGGAGGCCGCCGCCAACCCGGCCCGCACCCGCGACCTCTATTTCGTCGCCGACGGCACCGGCGGGCATGCGTTTACCGAGACCTACGACGCGCACCAGAAGAACGTCGCGAAGCTGCGCGCGATGGAGAAGCAGATCCAGAACGACACGGTCGAGCCGGCCGAAGATGCGCCGCCGCCGGCCGCCGCCGCGCCGGCCGCTGGCGACACGCCCACCGCGACGACCCCCGCGCGACCCAACCAGCAGAAAAAGCCGCCGGCGCGGCCGGCGGGTCCGCCAGCGGCCCGGCAGGGCGCGGTGCAGCCCTCGCCGCCGGTGGTCCAGCGCTAGGCGGGGCTGCAGGTCCGCTACGGGACTTTGCGGATTCCACTTCGCTGCAAAATAGTCTTAAGATTCGCGTGGCTTGATGCCGCGCGAATCCCGCGTTTCCGGAGAAATTGACCTGATGGCGCTGTCGTCCATGACCGGCTTTGCGAGATGCCACGGCGCGAGCGGGCCGTATACGTTCGAATGGGAATTGAAGTCGGTCAACGCCAAGGGCTTTGATCTCAGGGTGCGACTGCCGCAGGGGTTCGATGAGCTCGAGGCTCATGCCAAGAAGCGCGCCGGCGAGCTGTTGTCCCGCGGCACCGTCTACGCCAACCTCAATGTCAAGCGCGCCAATGCCGCCGCATCGGTCCGCATCAACGAGGACGTGCTCAATGCGGTCCTCAAGGCCGCCGCGCTGATCTCCGGCAAGATCGACGCCGTGGCGCCGAGCATCGACGGCCTGCTCGCGATCAAGGGCGTCGTCGAGGTCGCCGAGCCCGAGGGCGACGAGGAGGAGGACAAGGTCGCGCGCGCCGCGGCGGCCGCGGCGTTCGACAAGGCGCTCGACGAGCTCATCGCGATGCGCAAGCGCGAGGGCACCTCGCTCGGGCAGATCCTGACCCAGCGCGTCGACGAGATCGAAGCGCTCGCGAAACAGGCCGAGGCCGCGCCAGGCCGCAAGCCGGAGGCGATCAGGGCGAGGCTTGCCGAGCAGATCGCGGCGCTGCTCGACACCTCCGACCGTTTCGATGCCGACCGCCTGATGCAGGAGGCGATCCTGATCGCGACCAAGGCCGACATCCGCGAAGAGCTCGACCGCATCGCCTCGCACGTCGCGCAGGCGCGCGAGCTGATCGGCAAGGGCGGCCCGATCGGCCGCAAGCTCGACTTCCTGGCGCAGGAGTTTCATCGCGAGGTCAACACCTGCTGCTCGAAGTCGAACGACATCGAGCTGACCAATACCGGGCTCGCCATGAAGAACGTGGTGGAGCAGTTCCGTGAACAGGTCCAGAATCTGGAGTGATCGATGAAGACTGGCGGTCATGGGACTGACGGGGTCGAACGGCGCGGATTGATGTTCGTGCTGTCCTCGCCGTCGGGCGCCGGCAAGACGACGCTGTCGCGGATGTTGCTCGAGCGGGAGCCCGGCCTGAAGATGTCAGTATCGGCGACCACACGTCAGATGCGGCCGGGAGAAGTGGAGGGGCGCGACTATTTCTTCGTCAGCAAGCCCAGATTTGAGACGATGGTGGAACAGGGCGAACTGCTTGAATGGGCCACCGTGTTTGACAATCTTTACGGGACGCCGCGTGCGCCGGTGGAGGCGGCCTTGTCGGCCGGGCAGGACGTTCTTTTCGACATCGACTGGCAGGGCACGCAGCAACTGCACCAGAAAGCGAGCGCCGACGTGGTGCGCGTCTTCATCCTGCCGCCCTCGGCCGCCGATCTCGAGAAGCGGCTGCACTCGCGCGCGCAGGATTCCGACGAGGTGATCCGCAAGCGCATGAGCCGCGCCAGCCACGAGATGAGCCACTGGGCCGAGTACGACTACATCGTCATCAACCACGATGTCGACGAGGCCTTCGCCGAGGTGCAGTCGATCCTGAAGGCCGAGCGTCTCAAGCGCGAGCGGCGGATTGGCCTCGTGGGATTTGTGCGAACTCTGCAAGGTCAGCTTCAAGGCTAGGCTGCTTCAGCCGCGGCCCTTCCTGCGCCAGCCGTTCCAGGATCGCCGTGATCACGTCGACATCGACGGCGTCTTCGATCCGCACATCCTCGTCCTCGTCACGATCGGCGGGCGCTTGGTCATGAGCATCGTCGGCCGCGAGCCGAGGCGCTGATTCCTCGATTTCGAACGTGCCGTTAAAGATGCCGGCCTCGTCGAGGTCTGCGGCGGGGTTGTGAGCCGGCGCGGATTGTGCCGCGATCCTGCCGATCGCGTCGCTGAATGCAGCGAGCTGTGCGGCTTTTGGCTGCGCGGCTTGGAGCTGAGTGGATTGAGGACGCACGGCATCGAAATCCACCGGGCCGGACTGCTGCGCGGGGACGGCTTCAGCCGGCATCGCGTCGAGCCAGGGGGCGCGGCTCGGGTCCTGGTCCTGCGGCTCCCAATCGTCCCAATGCGCGCGGCGGTCGGCCTGGCGACGGACGCGTCCGCCGGCGAAGCGGTAGATGATGCTGGCGAGGATGCCGGCAAGCGCCAGCGCGCCGCCGACCACGAGCAGCAGCATCTGGAGCGAGCCGGTGTCGGCGCTGCTGTCTGCGGCTGCGAGCGCCATGGGAGCAGGGGATTTTGACGGCTTCGTGCCCGGCGGCGCGACTGCCGCGACGGGAGCGGGCGCCGGCTGCGGTGCGGGCGATGCCGCCGCGGTGGGATCGGGCCAGGGCGACGCGACGGCAGGCTGCTGTGCGCTGCCGTCAGCGGAGGGGGGCGCGGCTTGTTGCGCCGGCGCTGATGTCGTCGGGACGGCCTGGGCGGGCGCGGTCGGGGCGGCGGCGGTCTGCGGCTTCAGATATTCGGCGCGTGCGTCCTGCACCGGGTGCTGCGGCGCGGCTGAATCTGGCGGTGACGGCTCGGCCTGCGCGGACTGCACGGGCTTGGCGCTCTCCTTTGCATTGTCCTTGCCGCCTTCGGCGCGCAGATACCAGCATTGCCGCTTGGTCGAACGCTCGAGGCGATAGTGCCAGTGCTGGCCCTGCGGCGCGACGCCCTTCGGCGAGGCGAGGCAATCGGCTGCGGCCGCGCTCGCGGCGGCCGGCGCATTCTGCGACTCCGCTGCCAGTGGTGCGCCGGCGATGATGCTGCCAACCAGCGCGGAAATGAACTTTGCGGTGCGGTGGCCCATCCTGGTCTCCCGATTACGCATGACGCAACTCGTTACCTTCCCTTTCTCAACAAAGAGTTAGGTGGCAATGAGCCGCAAATCCGGAGAGGATGTGGCTTGAATCGGGCCTGCGGCGCGTTCGTTCCGCCGCGGTCGAGCAATTTCGACGGTGCAAGGCCGCGCTGGCGGGACCTTCCGGAACCGCTGCGCCCGCGGAAGCGGAACGACATCCGCCATCGGCTGCGCATGAGAGACATTCCGCTGACCGGGCAGGTGAGGGCACATGATATCACGCTCTCGCGACCCAAATGGTCCGAGCTTTGCGATTTCGTTCGCGCCCAATGGAAGCCAAAGGGCGCAGGGAAGGCCGGGCGCCGGCGGCACCCGATCCGTGCGCAACAGGAGTGCACACGGGGTGGATCACAGGTGATGCCAGTCGCCCGGCCTTCCCTGCGCGGATGGTTTTAACGGTGTCCTTCGTGCTCTCCCCGGGAGCGATCCACGGGACAGGGCGGGAACCGTGAGGCCGCGGCGTGTATGCCATAAATCCGAAATTCGGAAAGTGAAATATTTTTTCAGACGAGGATTGACGGGTGTGTTCCCCCGACGCCTCCGGAGGCTAGCGGATGCCTCCGTCTTGAACCCCAATTAGATATTCCGAACCGTAGCGTCCAAAATCGCTTCCTCGATACCGAACATCTCTCGGCATTCGGTCCCGTGGCGAGCCGCGAGGCCGCCGCTTCGCTTGCTCACCACGCGCATGAGCGGCTGAGGTTCAGCCGCTCACGTGCGTCATGCGAGCGCGCTAGGCTGCGTGCCTCATGCGTTCGATACTTTGGGTGATGTGGTTTCCGGCGTCGTCAGCTACCTTCAGAGACATGTCCGCCATCCGGCGGCTGGTATCCAAGGCGCTACTGATCGTGTCGCGCATCAGATCGGTCTGCACGGCTGCCAAATCGTGAGGAGTTCGGCAGCCCCAGAGTTCATTCACGCGGTCCATGGTCCTCTCGATCTGCTGACGAACGAAATCGAAGTACTCGCGTGATACGCCGTTCATTCCTTTGGCGACCGCTGTTGCAGAGTACATGATTGCTTCGGCGTTGCGGACCGAGCGCTCCGTTGCCTGCTGCGCTTCATTGCCCGTCAAACCGAACGTGCGACCAAGCTGATCAGTCGAGCGTCCCACCATTGCGGTGGCCATGTCGATGCCGAAGCGCCAAGTGTTTTGCAGCATCTCGGTATTTTGTCGCAGCAGATGGCTGCTGGCTTGGGCTACCTCCTCGCCGGCCTCGGCGGTAGCTAAGCCGATCCGTCTGGTCTGCTCGGCGGTCCTCTCGGCGGCGCGGCGGATTGTTTCCTCAGGACTTTGGGTAGGCTTTTCCTCCTGGCGTGGATTGGCCATTTGTTGCTCCATCGTTGTTGGTGAGGTCGGATCCTATGGTCTCCATCACAGGTGCGATCCTACGCGAGCAACGTGGGCATTTTTCGACCGTTCCGGGGCCCGCGAACTTTAATCAATCCTCTGCCGTTGCGCGCAGGAACGAGCGCTTCAACTTCCAATTATTTGATGGATTGGCTCATTTGCTCGGCACTGCTGGTCTGGTGTTTTCAGAGCTCGATCATCAAGGCGCAGTAAATGACCACAGTTGAAACCGTATTGCTCGCCGCCGCCTTGTTACTAGTACTTCTCGTCGTCGGTAACGTCGGCTTCTCCAAACTGGCCGAGTGGAGGAATCCACCGATCGGCAAGTTCCTCGACTGCGACGGCGTAGTACTCCACTATATCGATCGGGGTGACCCGGCCGCGCCCTGCGTCGTGCTGCTCCATGGCAACGGGTCCATGATCCAGGACTTCACAATCAGCGGCCTGGTCGATCTTCTTGCCCGCAGCAATCGCGTGGTGTGCTTCGATCGCCCAGGCTTTGGCCATAGTCGGCGGCCGCGGCTCCGAATATGGACCGCAGCGGCTCAAGCAGCTCTGTTGGTGAAGGCGCTCAATCAAATCGGGATCCATGATCCTGTAGTGCTGGGCCATTCCTGGGGCGCCTTGGTCGCTATCGCTCTCGGCGTACAGAAGGACTATCCGATCCGCGGTCTTGTGCTTGCGTCCGGGTACTACTTCCCGACCGGCCGATTGGACGTGTGGCTGATGTCAGGTCCAGCCATACCGATTCTGGGCGACTTGGTCAGTTACACTGTCGCGCCCATCATTTCGTGGGCAGTCTTGCCGGGAGCCCTCCGTAAGATCTTCGCGCCCCGGTCTGTCCCGCAGACGTTCAAGAATGAATTTCCAGCGTCTCTCGTTCTCAGACCCAGACAGCTGAGGGCGGCTGCGGAGGAAAGTGCACTCCTCATTCCGACTGCAGCACAATTCCAAGCCCATTATTCGATCATGAGCCACCAAGTGCAGATATTCCACGGCACAGAGGACGAGGTGATCCAATTCGAACAAGCGCGAGATCTACATCAGGCGCTGCCTCGGTCCGATCTTCATCTCGTTCCAGATGCCGGGCATATGGTCACTTACGCAGACCCCGCCGCCATCGTGGCGGCCGTCAATTCAATCACAAATTCTTAAAGGCCGGCAGCTTGATCGCCTTGGACCTCGCCGGAAGAAGAGCACTCGATTTGTCAGCAGGTGAGTCCCGAGAGCACCACTGGCGCCGCGGCGGAATCCGCGCTCACCGACTAGCGCCAGTTCTGCTTCAGTTCGCCGGCGAGGGCGGTCACTGTACCCTGCGGCGCACAGGCGCCGCGACCGGCCGCAATTCCATTCTGGAAATGCCTGCTGCGACGTTGACACCTGTCTGCGCCTGGACGGATACCGGCTGCAAGGCGATGGTGCGATCCGAGCCGCCCATCAGGAGGTTGGCGCCAACTCCGGCGCCAACCGTGCCGCCGGCGGTCGCGCCCGCATAGGTTCCGGCCAAAGCCGCGTGGCGAAGCGTGGTCGGCGCAAACACCGCCCAAACGAGCTGACCGCCGGACGTGGCTCCTATGTCGAGACCAAGCGTGCTGACGGTGCCTTCGTAAGCCTCGCGCGCCTTGCCTCGCGCCGATGCGTAGATGCAGCTCAACTGCCGTTGTCCCGCAACAATCATGCCGACTCCGGGCGATATGCTGCACGTGAGTGTGCCGACCCTGGATCGCCCAGCCTCCTGTGCCGTTGCTGGAACCACGGCAAGCACGAGGGCCAGGGCCGCGCACGCTGTCGCCAATTTGGTCAGCCTTGTTTTGTTCAGCGTTGTCCTGATCATGGGAGCCTCCATCGACGTACTCTGACAATCCTTCAATGCGCGCTGAGTTCGCGATGTTCCTGATGGTACAGAGCGAAGCTCAAGAAGCACGGGACCACAGCCGCTTTGCAGGGCTCAGGATGTGGAGCACCCATGCGCAAGAGTCTCCTGCGTGAGAAACGCGCGAATGGGTTAGTGCTTAGCATCCAGAAGGAGGAAATTGCATACTCCAGGAAGAGTGCGACACAAACGATGCATCGCTCCAGCGATCAGCCCGTGGGCTGGAGTGAGGCCGCGCTCCCGATGAAGCCTGTTCCAACCTTGAAACTTGTCACATCCGCGGCCGTTGAATCGCGCCTGAGGAGATGCCATGCCGGTCAAGGACCAGATCAAGAATTTCGCCAAGAAGCTCGTGGAGAACCATCCGGACGCGGCAACGCTGCGGGAGCTGGTGCGGGCGCGCAAGCCGGCCGCGATCCGTTTCAGCGACGACGGCATCGTGCCGAACAACGCGCATTTTCCCGTGCTGCTCTATCGCGGTGCGGTGAACCTGAAGGCTCGGCGTTTTGCCCCTGAGGTCATTATCGACACCCTGTTCGATACCCACGGCTGGGCGCGGTCATGGCGCGACACCGTCTACGACTTTGTCCACTATCATTCGCAAATCCATGAAGTGATGGGCGTCGCACGCGGCACGGCCAGGATCGAATGCGGCGGGATCAAAGGGCGGATTCTGAGCGTGAAGGCCGGGGACGTTCTGGTCCTTCCCGCAGGCACCGGCCACCGGCTGATCGAGTCCAGCCGGGACTTTCTGGTCGTCGGAGCATATCCCCAGGACGGGACATACGACGAGTGTACCGACACGCGAGAGCGTCCTGACGCCATCAAGCGTATCGCCAAAGTCCGCAAGCCGAAGACAGATCCGGTGCTTGGACCCGGCGGTCCGCTGCTCCTGTCATGGCGACGACAGCCATCGCGAGCCTGACGTCTGCCGCTCAGCCTGTCATGCAGGGTCTCTCCTTGGAACCCCGAGACGCAGCGCAAGGACACTCGGCGAAGCGGGCAGGGCCTCAGCGCGGCCCACTGCGCTCAGGTCAGATAGTCCGGCGTGAAATCGGCGAGCTGGCGCAGCTCGTCGGGCCGGCGCAATTCGATCTCGCTGCCCTCCCAAGCGATCAGGCCGCGATGCCGCAGCTCCTGGATGGTGCGGTTGACGTGGACGTTCGATAGTCCGCATGCATCGGCGACGTGCCGCTGCATCATCGGCATCTGGAAGCAGCCGTGGCTGACGAGGCCGACGATCTCCAGCCTTGCGGCAAGCTCGCAGATCAGATGCGCGACCTTGGGCAGGGCCGCCTGGGCGCCGAGGCGGGCGATCCATTGCCGCGAGATTGCCGCATCGATCAACGTCTCGCGCCAGACTGCCCGGGTCAGATGCACGGAGCCGTCGAGCAGCTGCTTGAGCTGGGCGTGTGCGACGTAGCCGACGATCGACGGGCCGAGGCTGACGAGGTCGGCGTCCATCGACGGGACCAACAGCGTGTGCAGGCACGGCATGTCGCCGGGAACGTGGAACGCCAGGATCTGGCTGCGGTCGCCGACGATGCGGGCCTGATAGAGGAAGCCGTTGACGACGAACACGCAGCGTGTCGCGGCCTCGCCCTGGCGTAGCACGATTTCACCGTCCGCGACCTGGCGCAGCGTGGACGGCAGCCCCGCGATTTGGCGTCGTTCGCTTTCGGAGATATCTTCGATCGCCTGGAGGCGCGCGATGAGCTTCGGATGTGGCATGAGTCGAGAGGCGCCTCATCCGTCCCGCGGCACGGAAGCTTCAAGCAGGCGCCGCGACAGCTTGGCGACGGTCCAGTCGGAGACCGGCATACTGCGGAACTCGCGGATGGCCCGCGCCAACTCCTGATCCGACATCGGCCGGACCGGCTCAGCCAGCGTGCCGTTTGCGAAGGCGTCCCTGATGCTGTCGAGATGCGCGCTTGGACCCGCTGCGAACAAGCGGCGGATGCGTTCCAGGATGCTGGTAGGGGTCATGAGAGGGGTCGGCTCGTTCGCGGTCGGAGTAGCGGGTCGGGTGCCTTCCGGTGCCGTCGCAAACCGGTAGCAACCTGTGCTTCGGAGTCGCGTTCTAGTCCGCGACACGCAGGCCAGGCGTATCATTTGATAGAGCCGGCGCGATTTTTGGCGGTCCCGATGGAAAAAACACATGACGTGCTGATCCGGAATCTCCGCGAGCACACCGCGCTCGCAGACGGAGATGTTGCCGAGATCCGCGCGCTCACCTTCACCCGGCGTGATTTCGACTCCAACGAGGATTTCATCCGGCAGGGCGACGAGCCCGAGCATTCGGCGCTGGTCGTCTCGGGCATGGTGGCGCGCTATCATCTGCTCGGCAGCGGTCGTCGACAATATCTCTCGTTCCATCTTTCCGGCGATCTTCCGGACTCCCAAGGCTTGTTCATCGACCAGATGGATCATGGGCTGTGCGCGCTCGGGCACGCCACGGTCGCTTTCATCCCGCATCGCGAATTGTTCATCGCCTTCCGGCGGCAGCCGACGTTCGCATTGGCGGTCTGGCGCGAGACGCTGCTCGATGCCGCGATCTTTCGCGAGGCCATCACCAACAACAGTGCCCGGCCGATGCAGGCGCGCATGGCGCATCTGTTCTGCGAGCTGTTCTACCGGGCTCGCGCCGCGCAGCTCGTCCGCGGCAACCGCTGTCGCATGCCGATCAGCCTCGCGCAGCTGGGCGAGACGCTCGGCATGGCGATCGCGACCGTGAACCGGACGCTGGCCGAGCTCAGGCGGACGGGAGCCATGGACCTGCGCGAGGGCGAACTGGTTGTCCTGAAATGGCGCGAGTTGCAGCGGCTCGGGGATTTCAGTCCGCTCTATCTGCATCTGAAGCTGCAATCGCCACGGGAGTGGAGCGTGCACGGCTAAAGCGCGATGCGATCAGGATGAAGCGCCATCGTGCTTCAGCTCCTTGTTCGAGCATGGTCTTTTCGGAAAACCGCTGCGCACGTTCCCGATCATGCTTTAGCCTTCGGCGGCGGCCATCCCGCCCAGCACTTCTTGAAAATGCCGCTTCACCGCGTCGTTGCAGGAGCAGGCCCTGGCCTCCAGCGCCGGTGCATCGAGGATGAGGATGGCGCCGCGGCGAGTCGCGAGGATGCGCCTTGCCTTGAACATCTGGATGACCCGGCTGGCATAGCTGCGCGACACACCCAGCATGCCGGCGAGTTGCTCATGAGTGAGGGGGATCTCGGGGCCGCCGATATGGTCGCGGGCGGAGACGATCCACTTGGCGGCGCGTTGCTCGATCGAATGTGCGGCGTTGCACGCCGCGCCCTGGAGCAGTTGCGCGAACTGGCAGTCCGCATGACGCGCGAACAGCTCCTGAAGCGTTGTCGATCTCTGCTGCGCCTGCTCGAGCGCGCGCAGCGGCAGCCGCACCAAAGTGCCGCCGAGCTTCACGACGATGCGCGAATAGGCGAGGGAAGGGTTGCGGCCGGCCGGGATGCCGATCGCACCCTCCCGGCCCACCAGCAGGCTTTCGACCTCGCGATCGTCCTCGACCGGCACGGCGAACGACACCAGCGTCGGGCCGCAGGGAAAATGAACCACGGCGACGTCGTCGCCGGCGTGATGCAGGACGTGACTGGCTTCGAGTTCGACCAATTGGAGGTGAGGCGCGAGGAGTTCGAAATCCTGCTGACTGAGCTGATCGAGGAGATCGTTCGGGGGCCGACCGGTCACGCGTGTTTCTCTGGCCGGGAATCGGCACCGGCCAGAACCCTACGTTTCCGGAACGGAACCGACGGTTCCAAAGTGCACACAAGGGGCTTCCAGGGCGGGGAAAAGTTGACCGGCCGCTCATTGCGGAATTGCGGAAGTCCCACAATCGAGCCGGCAGGGTGCGCCGTCCCGGCAGCTTTATCTTCGCCGGTTCTGTACAGGAGTGAACATAGCGCTCTTGCGGATCAGCGTAGCGTCTGCACCGCCGGTGGAGCGCATCATCCAAAGCGCGCTTCGCAGTCGTGACGGGTCCGGCTTTGCGCGGCATGCGCGCGGTAAACATCGATCGCCCTGTTCGCGAGCATCAGCTGCCGCCGTTCGCCTAGCCTGAGCTGCGCCTCGATCGCGTCGAGAATGACATTCGCAGACTCGTCCGGCGGGCCGAGCTCGCCGCTCTTCTCGAGGGCGCTCCAGGCGATGAAGAATGCGCTTTCGACGGTGCAACGAATGGACATGCGCAGCCAACGCGGAGCGGCGACAGCCGTTCCGCGCGGTGCCGGCGGCACTGAACGAAAGTGGGGTTACTTCAGCGACGAGCTGATCGAGCCGAACTTCTTGTTCGGCGTCGAGCCGAGATTGTTGATGATGGCGATGATCGCAAGCGCAATACCGGCGCCGATCAGGCCTTACTCGATCGCGGTGGCGCCGGACTCGTTGGCCAGGAAGCCGCGGATGGTCTGCATGGTCTCACCAGAATTCGAGGCGTAAGCTGGTGATAACAATAACTCCGCGCGCGCGGAGTTCCCCAATCCGGAACCCGGGCTTGCGTCAATCCGGATCAATTCTCGTCAGAGAAAGGGCGGCGGGACCTGCATCTCGCCGCCTCGCGCGCTTTAATTCTTCAGCACGATGCGGCCGACCACCTTGCCGGCGCGCAATTCGTCGATCCATTTCTGCAGGTCGCCCATCGGCTCCTCGCGCATCGGTGTCGGCTTGATCTTGCCGGCGCGGGCGAGCGCCATCAGCTCGTGGGCTTCCGCGAGCGTGCCGACCATGAAGCCTTCGACGGTCATGCGCTTATAGACCCACTGCACCATCGGCAGCGTGAACTGGCCGCCCATCAGGCCGGAGACCACGACCTTGCCGCCGCGCGCGGCAACAGCCACCGCAAACGCCATCGACTTCTCGTTGCCGGCGAAATCGACCACCTCGTCGAAGCCGCCTTCGGTCTCTTTCAGGATGCGCTTGATCACGTCGGGCTCCGACGGATCGTAGGCCACCGCTGCACCGTTGTTCAGCGCGGTCTCGCGCGCGGCCGGCGAGAGATCGGCCACCGTGATCGGCTGCTTGAACATCGCCTGCGCGAACGACAGGCCCATCATGCCGACACCGCCGAGGCCGATCAGCAGCAAGTTGCGCTGGCGCGGACGGTCGACCAGGCGCTTGAGCGCGCCATAGGCGGTGACGCCGGAGCACATCAGGGTCGCGGCCTGGTTGACGGGCAGGGGATCGTAGTCGAGCAGGTATTTCGCGTCAGGCACCAGCACGTGGGTGGCGAAGCCGCCGTCGATGGAGACGCCGAGGAAGCGCTGCTTGACGCAGAGATTCTCGTCGCCGTTGGCGCAGTCGCGGCACTGGCCGCAGCCGATCCACGGGAAGACCGCCTTCTTCGCGCCGACGAGGCTCGCCGGCACGTCGGACCCGACTTCATCGACGACACCGGCGATCTCGTGTCCCAGCGTGAAGGGCAGCGTCATGCCGCGCGTGGTGTCGAGCTTCTTGCCGCCGCCGAGATCGGCATAGCCGTCCTGTATGTGGAGGTCGGAATGGCAGAGGCCGCAGCGCTCGATGCGCACCAGCACTTCGGCGCCTTTCGGCTTCGGCGTGTCGACGATGGTCTCGCACAGCGGCGCATCGAACTTGACCAGGGACTGCCGACGCATCAACGCCATTTTCTTTCCTCCGGAATATGAATTTTCACGCTTCGCTGCGTATATCCGCCAATTCACGGGCCATGGCAACAAAGCCCGCGATCGGAATGGTCTCGGCGCGCCGTGTCGCGTCGACACCGGCCGCTTGCGCAAGCCGCGCGGGATCGACACCAAGCGATTTCAGGCTTTGCCGCAGCATCTTGCGGCGCTGGCCAAAGGCGGCGGCCGCGACCTGTTCGAGCAGTTTGCGATCGCAGGGAAGCGGCTCGTCGCGCGGCTTGAGGCGCACCACGGACGAGGTGACCTTCGGCGGCGGCACGAAGGCGGATGGCGAAATGTCGAACAGGATCTTGGTCTCGCAGCGCCAGTTGGCGAGCACGCCGAGCCGGCCATAGGCTTCCTCGTCCTCGCGCGCGACGATGCGCTCGCCGACCTCGCGCTGAAACATCAGCACCATCATGTCGTACCAGGGCGGCCACGGCTCGGTGGTGAGCCAGTTGATCAAGAGCTGGGTCGCGATGTTGTAGGGCAGGTTCGCGACGATTTTTGCTTTCTCGCCCGCGAGCAGCGGGCGCGGATCGAAGCTCATGGCGTCGCCATGCACGATCTCGAGCCTGTCAGGGTAGCGCGCGGAAATATCCTGCAGCGCCGGGATCGCGCGCTCGTCATGCTCGATCGCGATGACGCGCCTCGCCCCGAGCGCGAGCAGCGCGCGGGTCAGTCCGCCCGGGCCGGGGCCGATCTCGACGATGGTGGAGTCTTCCAGCGGCGCCGCTGCGCGCGCGATGCGCGCGGTGAGATTGAGGTCGAGCAGAAAGTTCTGACCAAGCGATTTGCGCGCCGACAGCGCATGCTGGCGAATGACCTCGCGCAGCGGCGGGAGGTCGTCGATCGTGCTCATCAGCTGTGCGTCGCCGCCATGCGGCTGGCAAGCCTCAAGGCCGCAATCAGGCTTGCCGGATTGGCCTTGGCCGTGGCGGCGATGTCGAAGGCGGTGCCGTGATCGGGCGAGGTGCGGATGAAGGGCAGGCCAAGCGTGACGTTGACGGCGTCGTCGAACGCGACGGTCTTGATCGGGATCAGCGCCTGGTCGTGATACATGCAGACCGCGCAGTCATAGGTGTTGCGCGCGGCTTCGTGGAACATGGTGTCGGCGGGCAGGGGGCCTTTGGCCTCGATGCCGTCGTTGCGCAGCACCTTGAGCGCCGGCGCGATCACGGTCTGCTCCTCATGGCCGAGCGAGCCGTCCTCGCCCGCATGCGGATTGAGGCCGGAGATCGCGATCCGCGGCCGTTCGATGCCGAAGCGGGATGTCAGCTCGCGCGCGACGATGCGCACGGTCGAGACGATCAATTCGCTGGTGAGCTCGGCCAGCGCATCGCGCAGCGAGACGTGAATGGTGACGGGCACCACGGCGAGCTGCGGCGACCACAGCATCATCACCGGCTGCGGCACGCGGCCGTTCTCTGCGGCGAGCTCGGCGAGGAATTCGGTGTGGCCGGGATGACGGAAACCGGCGCGGTAGAGCACGCTCTTGGCGATCGGGTTGGTGACGACGGCGCCAGCGTGGCCCGCGCGGACGTCCGCGACCGCCTGCCGGATCGAGGCGAGCGCGGCCGGCGCGCTCGATGCATCGGGCATGCCGGGCTCGGCGCTCGCGCGCTCGCCGGTCGCGACCACCGGCAGGGCCTCGACAAAGACAGCCGCGGCTTCGCCGGGGCTCACCGTGGCGATCTTGATTTCGGCGCCGAGCGCTTTGGCGCGGCGGGCGAGGAAAGCCTCGTCGCCGAGCAGGTAGAACGCAGGCAAGTTCAGCTCGCTCCGCCGGAGCCAAGCTGCGATGGTGATGTCGGGCCCGATGCCGGCGGGCTCTCCCAGGGTCAGGGCGAGGGGTTTGGGCGAGGCGCTGGCCATCAGCGGTTGCGATATTCGATCATCGCCGCCTTGCGGAGCTCGTCTAGATAGGCCTTCTGGGTCTTCTCGTATTTCTCCTGATACATCTTTTCGCGGACCTCGCGCTTCTTCGGCGTGTCGATCGTGGTCGGCTTGCGCGAGCACAGCGCCACCATCTCGATGCCGGCCTTGGTCACTTCAGGCGGGGTCAGATGGCCGATCGGCATGTCGTCGAGCACCTTGCGAAGCGGCTCGGGCAGGTCCGCGGTGGTCTTGGTGACACTCTCGCGAATGGTGGCGTTCGGCGTCGAGCGGAACAGCGAATTGGCTTCCTCGCAGCTTCCGACGCGCGCGCGATAGGTCTCGGCTTCCTTGTGCCTGGTCTCCATGAACGCCTGGGACGAGCCGCGCGGCACGATCAGCACGATCGGCTGCATCTTGTATTCGGTGCCCTCGATCTGGAGCTTCTCGCCGCCCTCTTGCCGCACCTTGTCGGCGACGTCCTTTTCGCCGACGATCAGCTTCTCCTTGAAGCGGCCGCGCACGAGGCTGGTCCAGACCATCTCGGCCTTCATGCGGCTCTTCAGCGTCTCGGGGCGGACGCCCTTGGTTTCGAGCGACTTGGTGAGTTGGTCCGACGAGATGCGCATGCGCTGCGCCATGCCGTCATAGGACTGGTTGATATCGGAGACACCAGGATCGACGCCGTACTTCTTGCCTTCCTTGAGCTTCACCCTGTCGTCGATCAGCTCGTTGATGACCTGCTCCCGGCTCGGCGTCTTCTGTGTCGTCAGCTGGTCGAGCTTGGAGCGCTGCTCGATATCGAAATCGGTGATCGGATCGCCGTTGACCATGACGACGATGTTCTGCGCCCGCGACGGCGCGGGGAGGCCGGTCAGGACCAGCCCGGCACCGATGGCAAGGAGGAGGCGGAAGACAGGCAATGGGGTCGTCATGATTGTCGCTCGTATGTCAGCCGGGATGAGCCCTGCGATCGGGAACGCCCGGCCGTCAACTCAAATGGTTCACTGAATGCCAGAAGAGCTGGACCCCGACGAGGTCGCCAGCGTGCGCAGGCCGATCTGGAACATGAACGCGTGGCTCAGCACGGGCGGCGCCGTGCCCGCGGAATAGCTATACGAAGTTATGTAGTTCGCCGCCAGCACGAAGCAATCGTCGACATAGCCGGCGCCGAGCACATACTGGTTGATCTTGTTGGCCTCAAGGTCCCAGCGCGCCGAGCCCGTCACCACCCAATTGGCCGCGACCTTCAGCGAGCCGGTGGTCAGGATGCCCTCGCGGCGGGTCAGATAGCCGAGTTCCGGCTGCGCAGCGTAATTGCCGTACATCATGCTGATCGACCAGCGATTGAAGTTGGCGCGGCCTTCCGCCTCGAAGCGCTGCACGTTCCAGGTCTGCTCGTCCATGCGGGAGCGGACGCTGAAGGTATAGGTGCTGTTGGGCGAGTAGCTGGCGCTCGCCACGTAATCGGAGCGCGGCTTGTCGAGGCCGGAATCGAGGCCGGTATTGATGGAGTCCTGGACTGCGTAGGAGTTCAGGCCGAACAGCTGGTAGGACTGGCCGAACAGCACCTTGACGGCGCCGCCCTTGTCGAACTGCGTCGTGGCCTGCACGCCGACATTGGCGCGGCCGCCGCCCTCGACGCGGTCGTAGCCGGAGAACTTGTCGACGCTGAACAGGTTCGAGGCGTCGAACACCATGCTCTGGGCGTCCTCGTTCGGGAACCTGCCGGCATAGGTCTCGTTCGGGCGGATGATGATCTGCGCGATCGGCTCGACGGTGGTCGAGCCCCAGGGCTGAACGTTGATGAAGGGATAGCGGTATTCGAGGCCGACGGTCGGCATCAGGCGGAGCGCCTGGGTATCGCCGACCGGAAGGTAGTTCGACACGCCCGGCTGGTTGGAGACGTCGGAGTTGATCGCGTCGGCACGCAGGATCGCGAACGGCGTCCAGATCTCGCCGAACGGATCGGTATAGGACTTGCGCCACTGCGCTTCCGCCGTGAGACGGGTGTAGGTGCCCGGGAAGCCGCGCAGCAGGCACTGCGACGGGGTGCGCGCGAGCGGATCGGCCGACGTCGTGGTGCACAGGCTGTTGGTGTTGGCGAGCGTCGTGATCGGATCGAATGCCGCCGCATCACGCGACAGGTTGACGAAATTGGTCTTGTAGCTGAACTCGCCGCCGAACACCGGATAATTGAGCACGTTCGAGTAGTCGATCACGGGATAGACGACCGGCACCTGGCTCTGGTTGCCCGAGAAGCTCAGCCAATACATCGTGCGCGCGTCGAAGAAGCTGCGATTGCCGACGCCGGTGAGATAGAGCTGCGACAGCGCGTCGGTCGGCAGATTCAGGAAGGAGCCGAGCGGATCGCGGTAGGCCGACAGGCGGTAGTCCGACATGAAGTAGTAGTCGGACAGCAGCACGCCGTCCCAACCGACGACCCATTTGTCGTTCAGCGCGAACTGGCCCTTGGTCTCGATGCCACCGCGGAACTGGCGGTCGCCGGGCAGCCCTGCGAACTTGTCGGGGTTGAGCTGGTCGATGCCGTAGAGGCGGATCTGGTAGGCGCCGTCCAGCAGGCGCTGGCGGTACTCGGCCTGGAACAGCACGCCCTGCTTGGACGTGATGCGCGGGCTGAAGGTCATGTCCATGTCGGGCGCGATCGCCCAGTAGAACGGGACTTCGACGCCGTAGCCGAACGCGGTGTAGGAGGTGAAGCCTGGCATCAGGAAGCCGGTCTTGCGCTTCACGGTCGGGTCGGGCGTCGAGAAATAAGGCATGTAGGCGAGCGGCACGCCGAAGAATTCGAGCTGCGCCGTCTCGAAATACAGCATCTTCTCCTGCTGGTCGTGGATGATGCGGGCACCCTTGACCTGCCAGAGTGGCGGCTTCTTCGGATCGTCCTTACACGGCGCGCAGGCGGTGTAGACGCCGTTCTCGAACACCGTGTAGTTGCCGCTGGAGCGATCGGCGCGGCTCGCAGCCATGCGGGTCTGGTCGGCGGTGTCGACGCGCAGCGAATCGACGAAACCGTCGCGATAGTCGTCGGAGAGATCCATGATCTCGGCGTAGGTGATCTTGCCGTCGGCATCCGTCATGCGGATGTTGCCTTCGGCATGCAGGCGCTTGGTCTTCTGGTCGTAGACGACCCGGTCGGCCTCGACGCTGGTGCCGTTGTAGAACAGCTGGACGTTGCCGACGGCGGAGACGCGCGAGTTATTGTAGTCGTAATCGACCTCGGTCGCCTGAACCAGCATCTGGTTATCGTTGGCGACCTTCGGCGGCTTCGGACGCGGCGGCAGCGGATTGTAGGTGAAGCCCTGGGCCACGGCCGGCGTCACCGCGGCGAGGTCGATCAGGGCGCCGAGCGATGCCACGGTGGCGACAGCCAGCAGGAGCCTGCGAATGGACACGCCGACCCCGTTCGCGCGCACCGATGTGCGCCGCGTCAAACGAGACACGGGTCCTCGACGGACGGCAGTCACTAACCGTCCTCCTGGTACAACAAGGCCAAAAAGCCGGTGAGGCCGCCCACCACCACGGGCAACCACGCCGCAGCGATCGGATGCATCAACTCAGCCTTGCTCAAGTCTTCAGTCACTTTCGATAGAACGTAGAGCAGAAAGCCTGCACCCACGCCACTCAAAACCATCTTCTGCACGCCGCCCATCCGGAAGAAGCGCAACGACACCGAGGCCGCGAGCATCACCATGGCCGCCAGCAAAAACGGCTGCGCCAAGAGCTTGTGATACTGGAGTCGGTATCCGGCTGTCGCGAAGCCTGAGCTTTCGGAGGAGCGGATGTAGCTCGGTAGTTGCCAAAAGGACACAGTCTCGGGTGTGGAAAAGCTGTTGCGGACCTGCGCCTCGGTCAGCGTCGTCGGAATCTCCAACGTGGCCTGGTCGATCGGCGGCTGGTCCAGCGAGAAGCGGCGGACGCCCTTGAACAGCCAATGGCCGGACTCGAGCGTCGCCTCACGCGCCTCGACCCGCTCCTTGAAATGCTGCTCCGTGTCGAAGCGGAACAGCGTGAGCCCCGTGAGCCGCACGCCCTGCTGCTCGCTGCGCGCGGCATTGATGATGGTCTGGCCGTCGCTCGTCACCTGATTGAGCCAGAAGCCGGAGGCGTCCTGGATGCCGCCGCCGGGCGCCGAGCCGAACAGCTCCGCCTCCATGCGCTTGGAAAGCTCGCGCAAGTTCGCCGACATCGGATTGTAGGCGACGGTGGCGATCACCCCGATCAGCAGCGCGCTGCCGAGCGCGGGCGAGATGAACTGCCAGGCCGAGATGCCGGCGGCGCGCGCCACCACGAGCTCGAGCCGCCGGGAGAGGGCGAGATAGCAGGTCATGGCGCCGATCAGCATGCAGAACGGCGTCAGCTTCTCCAAGAGCTGCGGCACCCGGAACAGCGAGGTCTCGGCCACCATGATCGCGGAGGCGGAGGCGAGGCCGGAGGTCTTGCGCACCATCTCGATGTAGTCGACCAGAACCAGCAGCAGGAAGATGCTGGCGAACACGCCGAGCGCCGCGACCACGAAGCGGCCGGCGAAATAGCGCCCGAGTGTGTTGGTGAGCATGCTCATGCGGCGGCCGGCCGTCCGAACAGCCGCGCGATGCGCGCGTTCGACCTGTTGATTGCTTCCATGAGGCCGGGCGGCGGCTCGACCACGATGCCGCCGATGATCATCCACAGCCCGACACCGATGGCACCGAGAACCATCGCGTATTGGACCAGCACCGGGCCCGGCGATTTCACCGCCATCACGGAGCAGGCAAAGCCCGCCATGCGCAGGCCGAACACCGCGATGATCGAGGAGCCGATCGAGAAATTGCGGCTCTGGCGGGTGGTGCGGGGCGCGCCGAGGAAGGCGAAGGTCAGCACGGCAAAGGCGAAGGGATAGATCGGTGCGAGCAGGCTGTCATGCAGCGCCGAGCGGAACTGCCCGGGAATCTGCTTGTAGACAGGGTCGTCCTCGGACGGCGAGAACAGCTCCCAAAGATAGCGCTCGCGGATGCCGAGGGCGACGTCGCGGCCCTGGTTGCCGAACTTCGACATATCGAAGCCATAGCGGCCGAACGCCACCAGCGCAGGATCGCGCTTGCCGACCTCGAAGCGCTGGAGGTTGCCGTCCTTGAGCACCAGGAACGAGCCGTTCTCGTTCTTCACGACCTCGCCATGCTCGGCGACGATGGAGACGCGCTCGTTCGGGTCGCGGCGGTCGTCGATGAAGATGCCGGCGAGGATGCCGCCGGGCTGGCGCTCGCGGATCCTGATCGTGAGATTCTTGTCGAGCTGGGCGAAGCGGCCCGGCTGGAGGATGTTGGTGAGCACGTCGGCGGTGATCTCGGCGTCCCATTGCTTGATCCGGCGCATGCCGTCGGGGGCGAGATAGGCCGCGATGAATGCCACCAGCACCGCCACCACGCAAGTGGCGTAGAAGAACGGATAGAACAGCCTGAACGGCGAGAAGCCGGCGGCATTCATCACGATGATCTCGGAATCGGTCGCGAGCTTGTTCAGCGTGTGCGAGATCGCGATCATCAGCGCGATCGGCGAGATGATCAGGACCAGCGCCGGCACGACGAGGCTGGTGATGCCGAGGAAGGTCAGGATGGTCTGACCCTGGCTTGTCATCAGGTCGATGCCGCGCAACGCCTGCGTAATCCAGATCACGCCGGTGAGGCTGACCAGGACCAGCGCAAACGACGCCAGCGTCGTGCGGAAGATATACCTGTCGATTGACCCCATGCGCTACCGCACGAATCCCACCAAGTCCCCAAATCCAGCGGAAATTCGGCTGTCCGACCAATCCCCGAAAGGGAATCCCCAAGGCCGGACAAGCAGCTCTTCCGCCAGCTTACTCTCTCACTACCATCCCTTTGATCCGTCAACAAAATGGCTGCCCCGTGGCACCCTCAACATATGGTTAATATTTCGCTCGTTGTGGCCCGGCGGCCACGGGGGTGCTTGGCATCTGCCGTGCCGGTGGCCCATAGTGTCGGAAGTCCAGTGAATCGCCGTTCAGCTCCCGTGCTTGGCCGGGACCGTTGGGAGGCGAAAAGTCCCATGTTTTGGAGGAGTTACTTATGTCCGATGCCATCAAGGTCGGCTTCGTCCCGTTGTCTGCCGCCCCCCGTGGCATCCTGGTCGTGTTCTGCGACGAGGGCCTGAAGTTAGGCCCGGCGACGGCCAAGGCGCTCGGCGGGGCGACGGATCTGGTGAAGCGGGCCGCTTCCGCCGCCGGCTTCAAGGGCAAAAGCGGTGCCGCGCTCGACATCCTGGCGCCGGAGGGGGTGAAGGCCACCCGTCTGGTGGTGATCGGCGCAGGCAAGGCGGCGAGCCTGAAGGCCAATGACCTCCTCAAATTCGGCGGCGTGGCGGCAAGCAAGCTCTCTGCCGACGCCGCCGCCATGACCATCATGGCGGAACTGCCCGATGGCGCTATGACAAGCGAGCAGGCGGTTGCGATCGCCTCGGGCCTGCGCCTGCGGGCCTACAAGTTCGACCGCTACAAGACCAGGAAGAAGGACGGCGAGGAGGGCGGCTTGCGCGCCGACATCTCGCTCGCGGTGGGCGATGCCGCTGCAGCAAAGAAGGCGTTTGTGGCGGCCGGCCACGTCGTCGACGGCGTGATCATCGCGCGCGACCTCGTCAACGAGCCGCCGAATGTGCTATTCCCCGAGGAGTTCGCGCGCCGCGCTGGTCAGCTCCGCAAGCTCGGCGTCAAGGTCGAGGTGCTCGACGTCAAGGCGATGCATAAGCTCGGCATGGGCGCGCTGCTCGGCGTCGGCCAGGGCTCGGCGCGGCCGAGCCGCACCGTGATCATGCGCTGGGACGGCGGCAAGAAGGGCGATGCGCCGGTCGCCTTCGTGGGCAAGGGCGTTTGCTTCGACACCGGCGGCATCTCGATCAAGCCGGCCGGCAGCATGGAAGACATGAAGGGCGACATGGGCGGGGCCGCCTGCGTCGTCGGCCTGATGCATGCGCTGGCGGCGCGCAAGGCGAAGGTCAATGTGGTCGGCGCCATCGGCCTCGTCGAGAACATGCCCGACGGCAACGCGCAGCGCCCGGGCGACATCGTCACCTCGATGTCGGGCCAGACCATCGAGATCATCAACACCGACGCCGAGGGGCGCCTCGTGCTGGCCGACGTGCTCTGGTACGTCGCCAAGAAGACCAAGCCGAAATTCATGGTGGACCTTGCGACGTTGACCGGCGCGATCATGGTCGCGCTCGGCACCGAGCATGCCGGCATGTTCTCCAACAATGACGAACTCGCCGAACGCCTGCATGCTGCCGGCATCGAGAGCGGCGAGAAGGTCTGGCGCATGCCGCTCGGCCCCGAATACGACAAGCTGATCGATTCCCAGTTCGCCGACATGAAGAACACCGGCGGCCGTCACGGCGGTTCGATCACCGCGGCGCAGTTCCTCCAGCGCTTCGTCGACGGTGTGCCCTGGGCGCATCTCGACATCGCCGGGACTGCCATGGGCGCGCCGAAGACCGACATCAACCAGAGCTGGGGCAGCGGCTACGGCGTCCGCCTGCTGGATCGCCTGGTGGCAGATCACTACGAGCGCAAATGACCGAAGTCCTGTTCTACCATCTGCAAAACATGACGGTGGAGAACGTGTTGCCGCCGCTTCTCGAGAAATCGCTCGAGCGCGGCTGGCGCGTCGTGGTGCAGTCGACCTCGGAGGAGCGCGCCGATGCGCTCGACGCGCATTTATGGACCTATCGCGACGATTCCTTCCTGCCGCACGCGACCTGGCGCGTGAACGATGCCGCCGATCAGCCGATCGTGCTAGCGATCGAGGAGGGCAACCCGAATGGCGCCAATGTCCGCTTCCTGATCGACAACGCCGCGCTGCCGCAGGACGCGCAGGGCTACGAGCGCATGGTGCTGCTGTTCAACGGCGACGACCCGGATGCGCTGGCTTTGGCCCGCAGCGCCTGGACGGATTGCAAGGCGCGGGGATTTGATGTCACTTATTGGCAGGCCGACGAACGGGGCCGGTGGCAACGCCGGAATTAGCGTCGATCGCAATTAATGATAATTTGCACTTTTCGGGTGATGCTGGCCTTTGTCACCTTCGTGCCGCAAAGTGATGTTGGGACAATCGCTTAGGGCTGGTCCTTCACGCGGGGAATTTAGTTTATCGTGCGACATCAAAAGCTTCCCAAGTCGCTCATAGTTGCGTTGGCCGCCGTCGCACCGCTCATTGCGGGCTGTTCGGGCGGGACCGATCTGCTGTCGAAGGATGCCGAGTGGTTCCAGAAACCTGGCCGCCTCTTCATCAAGAGCATCTCGATCGAATCGCCGCCGCTGACCCCCGACAAACCGGTGACCGCAGAGGACCTGGTCAGCGCCGACGGCGCCTGTCCCGGCATGGCGCCCACTCCGGGCCCAACTGACGCCAATGCATCGACGACGGCACCGGCACCATCGGGCGGCACCGTCGCGCTCGGCCATACTGAATGCGACGTGGTGCGCGGCATCGGCGCGCCCTCGACCGTCAATCTATCGAGCGATGCTGCCGGCCGCCGCGTCGCCGTGGTCACGTGGGCCACCGGACCGCGTGCAGGCATCTACACCTTCACGTCCGGTCGCCTGTCCTCAATCGAGGGCAATCCCGAGCCGCAGGTCGTGCCGAAGGCGACCAAGCCGAAGCCGAAGAAGAAGGCGGCGTAGGTGTTTGGCTCGCGATCAAGTCGCGTCCCAACACCTAGCGCAGCACGATAATGATGCTGCGGTATTGAGCCGGAGCCACAGCTTGTGGTGCGATGGGGCTCGTCTCTTTCGCAGCAGCGCGCCCGACAATGCTCAGCCCTGACTGCTGTTTTTCTCGATGTGGCGCCAGAACGCCTCTGCGGCTTGGGCGAGGCGAAGCTTCGGCCGGAACACGTGGATTTCGATCGGCACGTACCATTCCGGCCCGCCTGCTGCGACGATCTCGCCTGAGGCGAGCGGAGCGCTGATCAAGCTTTCGGGCAGCCACGCCATGCCCCGGCCGGCCTGGACCATGGTCACCAGCAGCTTCGCCAAATGAGACGTGAAAGTCGTACGCAGATGAATGTCGCGCGGCGATTTCGCGCGCACGGCTTCAAGGATTCGGCCCATGCCGGACTCGGGACGGAAGCTCAGGAACGGGACCGGCGCGGCCTGGGTACCCGGGAGCTTGTAAAGCGGCTTGCGGCTCCGGGCTGATGCCGGCACCGATGCCGGAATGAGCCTGTCGTCGCCGACATGCAGCGAGCGAAAATGCGACGGCGCCAGCGCCGTCGCCGCCGCCGGGTGAAAATGGCAGAGCAGAAAATGTGCGTCGCCGGCCAGCAATATGCGTTCACAGGCTTCCATGTGATTGGCGACGAGCTGCACGTTCGGAACGAACGAGAGCTTGGTCTCGATGCCGCGCAGCCAATCAGGAAAGAAGGTCAGCGACAGCGCGTTGGTCGATGCGAATTTCAGCACGTCGGAGGCGCCGCGGGCCCGTTCCTGAGCGTCGAGCCGGCCGGCGGCGAGCCGGCGCAGGACGTCCTCGGCGATCTCGCGAAAGCCTTCCCCTGCGGGCGTGAGATTGACGCTATGTGTCGTGCGCTCCAGCAGCGGTGCGCCCGTCCAGACTTCGAGCGCCTGGATCCTGCGGCTCAGCGCCGGCTGCGAGCAATTGCGCTGTTCGGCCGCGCGCGAGAAGCTGCGCGTGGTCGCCACCGCGATGAAATCGTGCAGCCAATTAATCTCCATGACATCGCCTCCGGCCAGCTCCGCATCGCTTATGCATGCTCTGCATAACGATATCAGAACACGACATTGGATTTCCAGTGCCGCGGGCGGCACCTTGAGCAAAGAGTTCTCCCGGAGGAAAGCGCGATGGCCGCGCGCACGCTTTACGACAAGCTGGTCGACGCCCATGTCGTCCGCAATCTCGATGATCGCGGTCTCGTGCTGCTCTATGTCGACCGCACGGTGCTCAACGAATATACCAGTCCGCAAGCCTTCGCCGGCTTGCGCGCGGCCGGACGCAAGGTCTGGAATCCGAAGGCGGCGTTGATGGTGGTTGACCACGTCAATCCCACGTCCGCCCGGCGCACCCGCGCGATGCCCGATGGCGCGGCGGCACGGCAGGTCGACTATTTCGCCGAGAACGCCCGGGATTTCGGCATCGAATATTTCGACATCCTCGATCCGCGCCAGGGCATCGAGCATGTCGTCGCCCCCGAGCAGGGACTGGTCATGCCGGGCATGGTGATCGCGGCCGGCGACAGCCACAGCACGGCCTATGGAGCGTTCGGTGCACTCGGCTACGGTATCGGGACGTCCGACATCGAGCATTATCTCGCGACCTCGACGGTCCGCTATCGCCGGCTCAAGACGATGCGCGTGCAGTTGACCGGCCGTACGCCGCTCGGCCTCACCTCCAAGGACATCGTCATGGAGGTGATCCGGCGGATCGGTGCCGACGGCGCCGCCGGATACGCGGTGGAGTTCAGTGGTCCCATCGTCTCGGACATGAGCGTCGAGAGCCGGATCGTGATGTCGATCATGATCGTCGAGGCGGGCGCGCGTGGTGTCGTGATCGCGCCGGATCAGAAAGTGCTGGACTATCTGGAAGGCCGTCCGCGCTCGCCGAAGGGCGAGATGTGGGAGCGGGCGGCCAGGAGCTGGCTGGCACTGGCCTCGGATCCCGATGCCCGGTTCGACCGCGAGGTCACGCTCGACGTATCCGAGGCGGCACCCTTGGTGACCTGGGGCACGAGTCCCGACCAGGCGATCGCGGTCACCGACAGTGTGCCTGATCCCGTGGGTGGGCCCGATCGCAAGGCCGCGGCCACGCGCGCGCTGAGCTATATGGGCCTGACGCCGGGCACGCCCATTCAATCCATACCGATCGACTTCGCCTTCATCGGGTCCTGCACCAATTCGCGCATCGAAGACTTGCGCGATGCAGCCGCAATCTTTCGCGGCCGCAGCGTCGCGGCCGGCGTGCGCGCGATCGTCGTGCCCGGCTCCACCCAGGTCAGAGCGCAGGCCGAGGCGGAGGGGCTTGCAAAGGTGTTCATCGACGCCGGCGTGGAATGGCGCCAATCCGGCTGCTCGATGTGCCTTGCGATGAACGACGACGTGCTGAGGCCTGGAGAGCGCTGCGCCTCCTCGACCAACCGCAACTTCGAAGGCCGCCAGGGACCTGGCGCGCGCACGCATCTGATGAGCCCGGCGATGGTGGCGGCGGCAGCCGTCACCGGGCGCATCACCGACGTTCGCTCGATGCTGGGAGGGCTGCGCCAATGACGCCGTTCGATCAGGTCACGGGCGTGGCCGCGCCGATGATGGCGCCGAACGTCGACACCGACGTCATCATGCCGAAAATGTTCCTCAAGGGCGTGGACCGCAGCGGGCTCGGCGAGGGCGCTTTCAACCTGCTGCGCTTTAGCGGCGGCAAGCCCAATCCGGACTTCGTTCTGAACCAGGACGGCTATCGCGACGCCTGCTTTCTCGTGGTCGGCCCGAATTTCGGCTGCGGCTCGAGCCGCGAGCATGCGGTGTGGGGACTTCAGCAGCTCGGCATCCGCGCACTCATCGGCACCAGCTTTGCCGGCATCTTCAACGACAATTGCGCCAATAACGGTCTGTTGACGATCGCTCTCGAGGCCGGCGTCGTAGTCGGGCTCGCCGCCGTCGTGGCCGACCGCTCGCGCAACGACGTCACGATCGACCTTACGGCGCAGACGATCCAATTCGACCGCGGCCGCCGCGCGATCGTGTTCGACATCGAGCCGGCGAGGAAGGAAGCCTTTCTGACGGGCCGCGATTTCATCGCCTCTACGCTTGTCTTCGCCGACGATATCCGCGCCTTCGAGGCGCGGCATCGCACGGAGAATCCCTGGATCGTCTGACCTGCACGACCTCGCGCGCGGCGCTGATCGCCGCGCCACGAATAAATCAATGACAAACAGCGGAGGGACCCTTGGTAGACACGACATATCGCCCGGCTGAAGCGCCGGAGGCTGCTGCTCCGGTGAAGCTTGCCCGCCTCAAGATCGGTCCGTTGCCCGGCGGCATCTACCTCGCCGCCGCGCTCGTCTGTGCAGCGGCTGTCCATTTCGGCAAGCTGCCGAACGATGTGATCGGCGGTCTATTGGTCCTGATGCTGCTTGGCTTCCTGCTCGGCAAGCTCGGCCAGACCATACCGGTCCTGAAGCAGATCGGCGGCACGGCCATCCTCTGCCTGTTCGTGCCGTCGGCGCTGGTGAGCTACGGTCTGATGCCCGACGCAGCGCTGAAGGCGATCACGACCACGTTCCGCACGGCCAACTTCCAATATTTCTTCATTGCTTGCCTGGTCGCGGGCTCGATCCTGGGGATGCCCTATCGCGTCCTCGTTCAAGGCTTCATTCGCATGTTCGTCCCGCTCCTGGTCGGTACGATCGCGGCGGTCTCGGCGGGGATCGCCATGGGGCTGCTGTTCGGTCACAGCCCGAAGGACACGTTCTTCTTCGTCATCATTCCGATCCTTGGTGGCGGTCTTGCAGAAGGCGTCCTGCCGCTCTCGATCGCCTATGCGGAGATGTTGCAGCGGCCGCAGGCCGAGCTCGTTGCGCAGATGGTGCCGGCGGCTCTTCTCGGCAATGTCGTCGCGATCGTCAGCGCGGGCCTGCTGGCTCGGCTTGGTGAGAAGCGCGGCAATCTCAATGGGAGGGGGATGCTGGTCAGGACGGGAGACGATGACATTCTCGGCGAAGCGCGGCCGGACCAGCCGATCGATCTCGCTTTGCTCGGCGCGGGCATCGTCCTGTCGTCCACGCTGTTCGTGCTCGGAATGGTGCTGGCGCCGGTGACGGGGATTCCCGGTCCGATCATGATGATCATCGCGGCGGTGGCACTGAAGCTGGCCAGGATCCTGCCGGCCGAGATGGAGCTCGGCGCCTATCAAATCAACAAGTTCATGTCGACCAACCTGACCTTCGCCATCCTGGTCGCGATGGGAACGCTGCTGGTGTCGTGGCAGCAACTCGTCGCGTCCTTCAATCCCGGCTACATCATGATCTGCACGGCCGCCGTTCTGGCGATGATCGCGTCGGGATTCTTCGTCGGCAAGTGGCTGAACATGTATCCGGTCGAGGCGGCGATCGTGACCGCGTGCCACTCGGGCCTCGGCGGGACCGGTGATGTCGCCATTCTCGGCGCCGCCGATCGCATGGGCCTGATGGCATTCGCCCAGATCTCCACCCGCGTCGGCGGCGCGATCATGATCGTGATCGCGACGCTGTTGATGAAATCGATGTCTTGATAGAGGCCGCGCCTTCGTTCGCGACAAATATTCCAGGGAGACTCTCATGCGTGACTTCGAACAGGCCCAATCGCACGCCGATCCATCGAAGATCGGGCTGACGCGCCGCCATTTGATGTCGATGGCGCTGACAACGGGTGCCTTCGGTTCGGCAATGCTGGCACCCGAGGCTCTTGCTCAGGAGAATAATGCCGTGAACACGGACCAGATTCAAAAGCTGCTGCCAGGGTTTCGCCAGATGCGCCTCAAGACGAGTGGGGCCGAGATCAATACGCTCGTGAAAGGCGAGGGACCGCCGCTTCTGCTGCTGCACGGACACCCGCAGACAGTCGCGTGCTGGCACAAGGTGGCCCCCACGCTTGCAGAGCGATTCACCGTGGTGCTGGCTGATTTGCGCGGCTACGGCGACTCGAGCAAGCCCGAAGGCGGCAAGGACAGTATCGGATATTCCAAGCGCGAGATGGCGCGGGATCAGGTCGAGGTGATGCGCGCGCTCGGTTTTGACCGCTTCCAGGCGGTGGGCCACGATCGCGGCGGGCGCGTTCTCCATCGCCTCCTGCATGATCACCCGGATGCCGTTTCCAAGGCCGTTCTGCTGGACATCGCGCCGACCGCGACGATGTATGCCAAGGTGAACAAGGAGTTCGCCACGCGTTACATGTGGTGGTTCTTTCTCATTCAGCCGGCGCCGCTCCCGGAAACCTTGATCGGCAACAATCTCGAGTTCTACCTGCAGGCTCATATCAACAAGCAGAACAAGACGCCCGGCGCGATCGACCCGATTGCTTTCGAAGAGTACCGCCGCTGCTACACCCGCGAGACCCTGCATGCGGTGTGCGAGGACTATCGCGCCGCTGCCGGAATCGACCTGATCCACGATGAAGCCGATTCCGACAGCAAGATCGGTTGTCCGCTGCTGGTGCTGTGGGGCGCAAAGGGCGTCGTCGGATCGAGCTACGATGTACTCGATACATGGCGCGCCAAGGCCAACGACGTCCGAGGCGAAAGCCTGCCCTGCGGTCACTATCTGCCGGAAGAAGCGCCGGAACTATTGGTAGAGAAGCTCAACGCTTTTTTCACCTGATCGCAGAGCCGCGGTGGGCGCCGCCAGCCCTGCAAAGCCAATCTCGTTCAATCCTTAACTTGTCGGTATAAAAATACCTGTACTTTGCATGGGGTTGTTTCTCCAGTTTGCTGGTGCGGGGCTCACTGCCGAGGCGTTACCCCGCCGCCTCCTCAAACTGCGTGCTCGCCTCAAGCCATTGTTCCTCCGCGCGCGCCAGCGCGTCGGCGGCATTGGCGCGCGCCTTCGACAGCTGCGCGGCTTGCTTGGGATCGCGGGTGAAAATGTCGGGCAAAGCGAGGGCGGTGTCGATCTTGGCGATGATGTCGCTGACGCGGGCGATCTCGGCCTCGGCTTCGGCGATGCGCCTCCTCAGTGAGCCGCGATTGTCCGGCTTCGGGCGCTGCGGCTTCTCGCTCGCAGCGCTGCGCTCGCGCGGAGAGGCTTCCGCATTGCGCGCGGACAGTACCAGGCGGCGGTACTCGTCGAGATCGCCGTCATAATTGGTCACGGTGCGGTCGGCGACGATCCAGAGCCGGTCGGCGCAGGCCTCGATCAGATAGCGGTCGTGCGAGACCATGATCACCGCGCCGGGGAATTCGTTGATGGCCTCGGCCAGCGCGGCGCGGCTGTCGATGTCGAGATGGTTGGTCGGCTCGTCCAGGATGATCATGTTGGGGCCAAAGAAGGTGGCAAGTCCCAGCAGCAGCCGCGCCTTCTCGCCGCCCGAGAGTTTTCCCACTCTGGTGTCGGCGGCCTTGCCGGAGAAGCCGATCCCGCCGGCGCGTGCCCGCACTTTTGCCTCGGGCGCGTCGCCCATCAGCTTGCGGACGTGGTCGTAGGCCGAGGCGTCCTCGTTCAATTCGTCGAGCTGGTGCTGCGCGAAATAGGCGATCGACAGCTTGTCGGCGCGCGTCACCTTGCCGGAGAATGGCGCGAGCCGCCCGGCGAGCAGCTTGACCAAGGTCGACTTGCCGTTGCCGTTGGCACCAAGCAGCGCGATGCGGTCGTCATTGTCGATGCGGAGCGTCACGCGGCTCAGCACCGGGGTCGCCGGGTCGTAGCCGACAGAGGCGTTGTCTACCGCGATGATCGGCGGCGACAGAATTTTTTCAGGTGCGGGGAAGGTGATCTCGCGGACGTCTTCGGTGACCAGCGCCGTGATCGGCTTCAACCGCTCCAGCATTTTGACACGGGACTGTGCTTGCCGCGCTTTCGAAGCCTTGGCCTTGAAGCGGTCGACGAAGGCTTGCAGGCGGGCGCGTTCGGCTTCCTGGCGCTTGACGGCTTTCGCATCGAGCAGCTCGCGCGCGGCGCGCTGCTCCTCGAACGAGGAATAGCTGCCTTTGTAGAGCGTGAGCTTGCCGCGCTCCAGATGCAGGATCTGGTCGACCGAGCTTTCCAGCAGGTCGCGGTCGTGGCTGATCACGATCACCGTGCGCGGATAATGCGCGAGGTGGTCCTCCAGCCACAGCGTGCCTTCGAGGTCGAGATAGTTGGTGGGCTCGTCGAGCAGCAAGAGGTCAGGGGCGGCGAACAGCGTCGCAGCGAGCGCAACCCGCATGCGCCAGCCGCCGGAGAATTCCGCGCAGGGACGAAGCTGATCGGCGGCGGAGAAGCCGAGACCGGAGAGGATCGCGGCGGCACGTGCGGGCGCCGAATGTGCGTCGATGTCGACGAGCCGGGTCTGAATCTCCGCGATGCGGTGCGGGTCGGTCGCGCATTCGGCCTCGCGCAGCAGCGCGTCGCGCTCGAGATCGGCCTTGAGCACGACCGCGATCAGGCTTTCCGGGCCGTTCGGTGCTTCCTGCGCGAGACTGCCGACACGCCAGCGCGGCGGCAGCGTCACCGAGCCGTGCTCGGCCGCGAACTCGCCACGGATCACCTTGAACAGGGTCGACTTGCCGGTGCCGTTGCGTCCGACCATGCCGACGCGCGATCCGGGCGTGATCTGCACGGAACTCTGGTCAATCAGAAGGCGTCCGGCGAGGCGGATGGAGAGGTCGGTGATGGCAAGCATGCGGCCTTGTCACCGCAAGGCGCCTCGAACGCAACCCGTTTTTCGGTGAGGGCTACGCTTCGCGAATCACATCAGTGCGGATCGCGCTCGCGCCGCCTCAGCTCATCGAGGAGCTGCTCGAGATGCGTCGGCAGCCGAGGGTCGGGGCGGATGCTCTGCTGCAGCCGTTCGCCCACGGCGTCGCAAATCGAGCGGCTGGTGCGCCGGTCGATGTGTTCGCTGTCATTGGCAAAAGGCCCAGCCATTGCGCGGTTCCGTGTGCTCCAGGTAACGACACGGTACCAAGTCATTGCCGCCAAAATAGTTTCGCCGACCGCGGGGCATTCCCGGTATTCTCGTCAAAATTGCATGAACTCGCGCAGTATCGGCGCAGATACAAAGCCCCCGGCGCAGGGGGGAACGCCGGGGCTTCGCTTAGAAGGTACCCTGGGGGAAGGTACCTCGAGAAAGGTGCTGTCGGGCTCAGTAGCAGCGGTTGATCAGCCGCCAGCGCGGTCCCCATGGGGTCGGGACCAGCCGGCGCACATAGCAGCCGCCATAGCCGTAGGCGACGACCGGGGCGCCGACATAGAAGCGCGGTCCACCCCAGCCCCAGCCGTGATGCCAGCCGCCACCGTGCCAGCCCCAGCCGCCATGCCAGTGAGCGGAGGCGGAGGTCGGTGCCAGCGCGGCACCCAGCGCAACCGCGGTGACGGCGGCAAGCGAAAGTTTCCTCAACATGGTGATCTCCTCAAAACTGCCGGCGCGGGGCTATCGCGCCGATGAAAAGGCCGCCGAAACGGTCTGCCCGATGATCGGGCTTTGGTTTCGATAGGCCCAACGTTACGCCTGTGAAGCTGAACCGAACCCTGACGGGGGTTTCAGATTGGGTTCATCTGGGTGAAATTGTTGTAATTCATGTTGGAATAGGAGGCCGGGCGCCTGTGGCGAAGCGCCTGTGGGGGCGCCTTGGGGGTCGCTTGCCGTCCGGCGAAGGCGCCGATATAAGCCCGGCAACTCCGAACCACCGCTTTCTTCTCAAGGACAAGATTATGGCCATCGAACGCACGTTCTCGATCATCAAGCCCGACGCCACCGCGCGTAACCTGACCGGCGCCGTCAACGCCGTGATCGAGAAGGCGGGCCTGCGCATCGTCGCGCAGAAGCGCATCCGCATGACCAAGGAACAGGCCGAGACCTTCTACGCCGTGCACAAGGCGCGCCCGTTCTTCGGCGAACTGGTCGAGTTCATGACCTCGGGCCCGGTGGTCGTCCAGGTGCTGGAAGGCGAGAACGCCGTCGCCAAGTATCGCGACGTGATGGGCGCGACCGATCCGTCCAAGGCGGCCGACGGCACCATCCGCAAGCTCTACGCAAAGTCGATCGGCGAGAACTCGGCGCACGGCTCGGATGCGCCGGAGACCGCCGCGATCGAGATCGCGCAGTTCTTCTCGGGCAACGAGATCGTCGGCTGATCCGTCAGCCAGCCTAAAGCGCGATGAAGGTCATCGCGCTTTAGGCTATTGTTTGAGCATTCGGAAAACCGCTTCGCACTTTTCCGGATCATGCTTTAAGTCGACGGGGAAGGACTGATTGTGAACTGGCTCTGGCAGATCTTCGATCCCGCTACGATCGGGGCATTCTTCACCCAGTTCCGCAACGAGATGTCCGAACCGACCTTCTGGATTGCGCTCGGCAAGATCATCTGGATCAACATCCTGCTCTCCGGCGACAACGCGCTGGTGATTGCGCTCGCCTGCCGCGGCCTCACGCCGCGGCACCGGCTCTGGGGCATGACCCTCGGCGCCGGCGCGGCCGTGCTGCTGCGGATCATCTTCACCGGCATCGTCGCGAGCCTGATGGAGCTGCCGTATCTCAAGCTCGTCGGCGGTCTCGCGCTGATCGTGATTGCGGCAAAACTCTTGGTGCCCGAAAACGAGGACGAGGAGGGCGTCGAGTCCGCCTCGCATCTGTGGCAGGCGGTGCAGATCGTCGTCGTCGCCGACATCGTCATGAGCCTGGATAACGTCATTGCGGTCGCGGCTGCCGCCAATGGCAGCGTGCCGCTGCTGATCCTCGGCCTTGCCATCAGCGTGCCGCTGATCGTCGCCGGTGCGGCGCTGATCATGGCGCTGTTGGCAAAGCTGCCGGTGCTGGTCTGGGCCGGTGCGGCGCTGCTCGGCTGGATCGCGGGCGAGGTGATCGCGACCGACCCAGGCGTCGCGCCGAAGCTGCACACCCTGTTGGACGGCCCGCTGGGCGCCTCGCTGGACAGCATGCTCGCCAGCTTGCATATCCCGCCGCAATTCGCCCATGGCGGGGCAGGCGGCGAATATTTCTGCGCAGCGCTCGGCGTCGTCGTCGTGCTGGTCGTCGGCTCGATCTGGCGCCGGCGCAGTCTCGGCCAGGCCGCACTCGAATCCTCCGAGCGCCACGCCAAGGCGTCGGCGGAATAGTTCTCTAATCTACCGCCGCACGATCGAGCCGTTGCGGCCGATCAGGCGGGCGAGCTGGCGGAAGCGGCTGCCGACGCGGTCGGCGACGATGTCGCCGAGCCGGTGCTCGAACACCAGCATCAGATTGCGGTCCTGGCTGCGGAAATGGGTGGCCGGCAGCACGCCCGGACGCGCGGCCGAGATCAGATGCGCGACGCGGAACGCCGCGCCGAGCAGGCGGGCGCGATCGAGCTGGGCTGGCGTCAGCAGCTCCTGCGTGGTGGCCGGCGGCTGGTTTTCTTCGCTTAAGCCCGCATAGCGATAGAACACGGACAGGCCGACGAAGGCGCGTTCGGTGTGGGTGATCGCGCCGAAATTGGCGTTGACGACGAGGCTCAGCGTCTGCTCGCCGCGATGATCCGGGTGCACGCGCCAGCCGATGTCGGAGAGCAGGCAGGCGGTGTGGCGAAGGCGGCGATCCTCCGGCGTCTCACGCAGCTTCACCACGCGCGCCAGGCGGTCGGTCCAGGCAATCAGCTCGCGGGCGTGTCTGGCCGAGCGCGACAGCAGCTGGTTCAGCTCCTCGGCGGCGCAGATCAGTCCGTCCTTGTTGCGCTCGGACTCCGTCAGCTTCTCGTGCAGCAGGCCTTCGCGCACGCCGAAGGTCGAGAACACGATGGTCTTTGGCTTTGCCACGCGGATGATGTGCTCGAGCACCAGCGCTGCATAGGTGAGGAGCGGGCGGCGGGCATCGGCGACGACCTCGATGTCGGCGAGCGTGTTGCTGGCGGCAAGACGGCGCAGCCGGCGAGAAAAGTCGAGCGCCTCGGCGGCCGGAATCGAATAGCCGTGCATCACCTGGAGCGGATAGCCGCTCTGGATGATGTGGATGCGCGCGAGCGCGCGCCAGGTGCCGCCGACGGCGTAGAAGGTGCGGCCGCGGCCCGCGGCGAGCAGCTCGACCTCGTCGATCTCCTCGCGCACGATGCGGTCGGCGCGCTTGATCGATTTGTGCGCGAGGTCCTGGAGCGCGAGGCCGCCGAGCGGCAGCGTCACGCCGCTACGCACTCTGTTCTTGCGCACGTCGATCAGTTCGAGCGAGCCGCCGCCGAGATCGCCGACGATGCCGTCGGGATGATGGATGCCGGAGATCACGCCGAGCGCCGACAGCCGCGCCTCGCGCGGGCCGGACAGGATCTCGATCTTCACCGCGCAGATCCGCTCGGCCTTGGCGATGAAGTCCGGGCCGTTGGAGGCGTCGCGGCAGGCCGCGGTCGCGATCGCGAACACGCGGCCGACCTGCATCACGCGGCACAGCGCACGGAATCGCTTCAGCGACGTCAGCGCCTTGTCGACCGCGTCAGGCGCGAGCAGGCCCGTGCTCTGCACCTCGCGCCCGAGGCCGCACAGCGTCTTCTCGTTGAAGATCGGAATGAGGCTTCGCGTCAGTCCTTCATAGACGACGAGACGGACCGAGTTGGAGCCGATGTCGATGACCGCGACGCTCGAGCCGCGCTTGCGCGGCCGCTTCACGTCGACGGTCCCGGATCAGGATTGATGACGTTCATTACGGCGCGTGAGGCGGCGCGGCGAGGATTCCTTGAGCGACTTTCCACGGCCAGACAGACTCGGATTTGTCATGAAGTAGTTGTGCACGTTGAAAGGCTCCTCGCCCTTCGCGGCCTTCATACGCGTTGAGGACCCGTCCGGCAACAATTGCCAGCTCTGCTCATTGTCCTTCAGATTCGCGACCATGATCTGTTCGAGAACCTGCTGATGCACCGTGGGATTTTGCAGCGGACACAGCACCTCGACGCGGCGGTCGAGGTTGCGCGGCATCATGTCGGCCGAGGAGATATACACAGCCGCTTTCGCGCTCGGCAGGCCCTGACCCATGCCGAAGCAGTAGATTCGGCCGTGTTCCAGGAAGCGTCCGATGATCGACTTGACCCGGATATTCTCCGACAGACCGGGGATGCCGGGCCTGAGGCAACAGATGCCGCGCACCACGAGCTCGACCTGCACGCCGGCTTGCGAGGCTTCATAGAGCGCGTCGATGATGTCGGGATCGACCAGCGCATTCATCTTCATCCAGACCGCACCGGGACGGCCGTGCTGCGCATGCGCAGTCTCGCCCTGGATGTGCTCGATGATGCGCTTGCGCAAGGTCAGCGGCGACACCGCCATCTTCTCCAGATCGCTCGGCGCGGCATAGCCGGTGATGAAGTTGAATACGCGCGCGGCGTCGCGGCCGATGGTCGGATCGGAGGTGAAATAGGAGAGGTCGGTGTAGATGCGTGCGGTGACCGGATGGTAATTGCCGGTGCCGGTGTGGACGTAAGTGGTGAGACTGCCGCCCTCGCGGCGCACCACCATCGAGAGCTTTGCGTGCGTCTTCAATTCGAGGAAGCCGTAGACCACCTGCACGCCAGCGCGCTCGAGGTCGCGCGCCCAGCGGATGTTGGCTTCCTCGTCGAAGCGCGCCTTCAACTCGATCAGGGCGGTGACGGACTTGCCGGCTTCGGCAGCCTCCGCGAGCGCGCGCACGATCGGCGAGTTGTTGGAGGTGCGATAGAGCGTCTGCTTGATCGCGACGACATCAGGGTCGCGCGCGGCCTGCTGCAGGAACTGCACGACCACGTCGAAGGATTCGTAAGGATGATGGACGATGAGGTCCTTCTGGCGGATCGCGGCGAAGATGTCGCCGCCGTGCTCGCGCACGCGCTCGGGATGGCGCGGCACGTAGGGGGTGAATTCGAGGTCGGGCCGGTCGAGGCGGGTGAGTTGCGAGAGCTCGTTCATGGCGAGCACGCCGTCGACCAGGAACACCTCGTCATCGGCCGCCGACAGCGCGTGCTGCACGAAGCTGCGCAGCTCCTCCGGCATCTTGCCGTCGATCTCGAGCCGGATCACCGATCCGCGGCGGCGGCGCTTCAGCGCGGTCTCGAACAGGCGGACGAGGTCTTCGGCCTCTTCCTCGATTTCGAGCTCGGAGTCGCGGATGATGCGGAAGGCGCCCTGGCCGTGCAGATTGTAGCCGGGGAACAGGCGGTTGATGAACAGGCCGGTGGCCTGCTCCAGCGAGATTAGCCGCACCTTGCCCTCGGCGGGCAGGCGGATGAAGCGGTCGATCTTGCCGGGCATGCGGATCAGCGCGTTCATCTGCTTGCCGTCGGCCTCCCGCGTCAGCTGGAGCGCCATGGTGAAGCCGAGGCTCGGAATGAACGGGAAGGGATGGGCCGGGTCGATCGCGAGCGGCGTCAGCAGCGGGAACACGTTGTTGAGAAAGTAGTCCTCGATCCAGGTCCGCTCCGCCTTGGTGACGTCCTTGCCGTCGACCAGGACGATGCCGACATCGGCCAGTGTGGCGCGCAGATCGCGCCAGATCGCCTGCTGGTCAGAGGCGAGCTGGGAGACGGTGCGGTTGATCAGCGCGAGCTGCTCAGACGGCGTCAGGCCGTCAGGCGCACGTTCGGCAATGCCCTCGCGCACCTGGGCCTTGATGCCGGCGACGCGGACCATGAAGAACTCGTCCAGGTTATTCGCCGATATCGACAGGAATCGCACCCGCTCCAGCACGGGATGGCTGGGATTGACCGATTCCTCGAGAACGCGGCGATTGAAATGCAGCCAGGACAGCTCGCGATTGATGAACCGCTCGGGGCTTGAGGCGATCGCCGGCAGGCCTTCGGCCTCGGGAGCTTTTTCTTTAGTTTCAACGGCTTGCGCTGATTCCATGAGAAGTCGATCCATCCAGTTCGCCCCACTTTGCGACTTATGCGCAAAAACCGGCGGGAGCATGTGTTAGTGCGATGACGTTTCGATGACATTGATGTTCCGCCGCCCGCCGCGTCAAGCGGCCCTGGTCGGAGCGGGCACCTCAGGCATCCCGGAGCAGCTCCGCGGCCAGCGCCCTCGTGACGGGACGGCCGAGCCGGAGGGCCTCGCTGTCGAGCAACTCCACCGCCTGCCGGGCGGCGGCCGAAGACCGCTCCAGGCGGGTGGCGAGGTAGCTGACCACGCTCTCGTCCACCGTGAGCTGGCGGTCGGCGCAGAACTTGACGATCAGGCCGCGGAACAGCTGGTCGTCGGGGGGCAGCAGCTGGACCACGGGCACGGCGCGCAGGCGCGAGCGCAGGTCGCGCAGCTCGATCTCGAGCGATGCCGGCACCTCGCGTCCGGAGAAGAGGACGTAGGCGCCGTCCTCGCGGGCAAGGTTCATGAGGTGGAAAAGGGCACGCTCGTCAAAATCCCCGGCCTTGAGATCCTCGACCACCAGCGCGCCGGTGGCGAGCGCGCCCGGAACGTCTGCGGCAGTCAGCGTATCGGCCATGGTCGAGCGGGCGCCTGATAGCTCGGCCCAGATCGCGGCGAGATGGCTCTTGCCGCTGCCTTCCGGGCCGGTCAGCCACATGATCCGGTTCGGCCATTCCGGCCAGCCGTCGATCAACGCAAGGCCAGCGGCGTTGGCCGGACCTTCGAGAAAATTGTCCCGGCTCAGGCTCTCCGCATGCGGAAGCGAAAACGCCAATTGTCGGGGATGAACGCGGCCTGCCACGCTTGCTTTGCTCCATGCCGGCGCGCCGGCTGCGTTTGATGAGATTCGATTTGATCGAGCGGGAGTTGGCCTTTTGCGGGGGCCAAGTCCTCAACTCACAAGTCCTCGACTCACAAAGTCCCAGCTCATTTGCCGTCGATCGTGCTCATGTGCCGCAGCCACTCGACGAGATAGAGCGACACGGAAGAGAGCGTGAACACCGTGACCAATCCCATCAGGATCATATCATAGGGCGCCGGCTTGAAGCCGAAGGCAAGCGCCGCCAGCACCAGGGCCGCATAGGCGACCTGGGCGACTGTGTTTAGCTTGGATACTTTCGACGGTTTCATCTCGACCGGCTTGTCGAACAGCCAGGATACCATCACCGCCGCCACGATCATGATGTCGCGTGACACCACAAGGATCACGATCCAGCGCGGGATGTCGCCCCAGATGCCGAGCGCGAGATAGATCGACACCAGCAGCGCCTTGTCGGCGAGCGGGTCGAGCAGGGCGCCGAGCTCGCTCGCCATGTTGAAGCGCTTGGCCAGGAAGCCGTCGACGGCGTCGCTGATGCCGGCAATCAGGAAGACCGCGAACGCGACCTCCATTTGGCTCGACACGATGGCCCAGACGATGATCGGGACCAGCATGATGCGGCCCAGGGTAATGACGTTCGGAATACTCACACGGCGCTTCCCGGCACCCGACCTGACTTCGAATCCGGCCTCCAAGAGGCCGAACCGGTTGATATCTCTACATAGTATAGGGCGGGGCGCCACGCTTGCCATTGCGCGTCCCCGGAATTCGACGTAACCAGCCGCAAACCCACTGGAAATCGGGCATGACCGACCGCAAAAACGGCCTCACTTACGCCGATTCAGGCGTCGATATCGACGCGGGCAACCGCCTGGTCGACCTGATCAAGCCGATGGTGCGCGCCACGGCACGTCCCGGCGCCGACGCGGAGATCGGCGGCTTCGGCGGCCTGTTCGACCTCAAGGCGGCTGGTTTCAAGGACCCGGTCCTGGTTGCCGCCACGGACGGCGTGGGAACCAAGGTCAAGATCGCGATCGAGACCGGCCTGCATGGCGGGATCGGCATCGACCTCGTCGCCATGAGCGTCAACGACCTCGTGGTGCAGGGCGCCGAGCCGCTGTTCTTCCTGGACTATTTTGCCTGCGGCAAGCTCGACCCCGAGGCGACCGCGTCGATCGTCGCGGGCGTAGCCGAAGGCTGCCGCGAATCCGGCTGCGCTCTGATCGGCGGCGAGACTGCCGAGATGCCCGGCCTCTACAAGGACGGCGACTACGACCTCGGCGGCTTCGCCGTCGGCGCCGCGGAGCGGGGCACGCTGCTGCCGCGCAAGGACATCGCCGCGGGCGATGCCGTGATCGGCCTTGCTTCCTCGGGCGTGCACTCCAATGGCTTCTCGCTGGTGCGCAAGATCGTGGAACAATCCGGCCTCGGCTTCGAGGCACCGGCGCCGTTCGCGCCCGTGATGACGCTCGGCGGCGCGTTGCTGACGCCGACGCGGCTCTACGTTAAATCCTGCCTGCGCGCGATCCGCGAGACCGGCGCGGTGAAGGGGCTTGCCCATATCACCGGCGGCGGTTTCACCGACAACATTCCGCGCGTGCTGCCGAAGGATCTCGGCGTCGGCATTGACCTCGCGCGCCTGCCGGTGCTGCCGGTGTTCAAATGGCTGGCCGCACAGGCCGGCATCGCCGAACTCGAAATGCTGCGCACCTTCAACTGCGGCATCGGCATGATCGCCATCGTCGAGCCTGACAAGGTCGACGAGGTCGTGCGGGTGTTCAGCAATGCCGGTGAGACCGTGGCGCAGCTCGGCACCGTGATCCCGGCGGAGGGCGAGCATCGCGTTGTCTACAACGGCCACCTCGATCTGGCGCTGTGATGAAGCGCCGTGTCGCCATCCTGATCTCCGGTCGCGGCTCCAACATGTCCGCGCTGATCAGGGCCGCCACTGCTGCGGATTTTCCGGCGGAGATTTCGCTCGTTATCTCGAACAAGGCGGATGCGGCAGGGCTCGAACGGGCCAAGGCGAGCGGCGTGAAAACGCTGGTGATCGAGAGCAAGCCGTTCGGCAAGGACCGCGCAGGCTTTGAGACGGTGCTGCAGGCAGCGCTCGACCAGCACGGCATCGAGCTGATCTGTCTCGGCGGCTTCATGCGCCTGTTCACGGCCGAGTTCACCAAGGCCTGGTACGGGCGGATGCTCAACATCCATCCCTCGCTGCTGCCGTCGTTCCCGGGCCTGGACCCGCACGGCCAGGCTTTGCGGGCCGGCGTGAAGCTATCTGGCGCGACGGTGCATTTCGTCATCCCCGAGACCGACGCCGGTCCGATCGTGATGCAGGGCGCGGTTCCCGTCAGCGACCACGATACAGGGGAGACGCTGTCGGAGCGCATCCTCGAAGTCGAGCACCGCATTTATCCCGAAGCGCTGCGGCTGCTCGCGACCGGCAAGGTCCGGATCGACGGCGATGTCTGTAAGACGGCCGGCAGCGCTGCGTCGGACAATTTTCTGATTGCGCCGGTGGTGCATTGATGACGTCGCGCCGCGACACGCTCAATCGCCATAAGCAGGTAAAGTCCCCCGGCGGAGCCGGGGGCAACATCATGATCTCTCGCGCGGTGCTTTGAGGGATCAGGAGACCTTGAGGTTTTCCGCGGACGCTTTGCCGCGGTTCTCCACGAGGTCGTATTCAACCACCTGGTTTTCATTGAGAGTCGAGAGTCCGGCGCGCTCGACGGCGGAGATGTGGACGAACACGTCCTTGTCGCTGCCGTTTGGCTTGATGAACCCATAACCCTTGGTCGGGTTGAACCATTTGACGGTGCCCTTTTGCGGCATCCTCAGTCTCCTCCACTAGATACAAAAAAGACGCGGCCGCTGTTCGCGTGCCACGCCACAAACGGGCTTGCGGAAGTCTGTTCGAGTCTTGAGTCTCAATGTCGCGAAACGCACAGCCGAGCGGCCAATTCCGATTGTGTCCAATATTGCAACATGAAAATCGCCCGTTAGCAAGCCACACGCGAATTTCAAGAGCGGCCCGGCCGCAGCCAGCCGCTATTTCCAACCTGTGGCAGCGGAACCACAATCCGGGGCAATCACTGCGGGTCGCGCGTCGCGCCCGGTTGACCCACCGTTGCAGTTCAGCGCAAATCGTCGCATGCAGCGCGGTACGTGTTGCATTTTTGCGCATCGTTTTTCGCTTTGGGATTTTGTCGTTATGCGCTGCGCTTCGCAGCTCTCGGGGATACGGAAGACGATCGGGTTGGAACGGGGCCGTGGAATGACCACGATCCTGCGCGACAGGGCAATTGCCAGGTTGATTGTCACGGCAATCGTGCTGGCATTTGGCCTGATGACGGCTGCCACTCCCGGCTTCGCGCAGAGGCGGCCAGTGCCGCCGATGCCATCGCCGACGTCGGCCAGTGACGATCAGTCCGCCGGCAACAGCATGCTCGATCTCGGTTCGGGATTCCTGGAGCGTCTCGGCAACCAGGCGTCGGGTGGCTTCAACCGCGCGCTTCGCAACAATCCAGGTGGCGGCGGCGCATCGGCGAGCATGGAAGATCCGCGCTACCGCAGCTGGTTCGAGGGCTACGGCATTTCGGTGCGCACCGATGCGCAAGGCGACTTCGCCGGCGACAAGCGCAAGACCTTTGGCGGCGTTGCCGGCTTCGGCGCGCGGCTGGCGCCGGGCGTCAATCTCGGCTTCTCCGTCGACCAGAGCCACACCGATATCGACGTGCCGCTCGCGCTGCAATCCGCAACGCTCGATCTGACGCAGCTCGGCTTTAGCGGTTCGGTCGACAAGGGCCCGTGGACCTGGGCCTTCGCGGTGGTGCACGGCCTCGGCAAGGTCCGCTCCAGCCGCGACACCGGCTTCGGCCTTGCGACCGCAGGCTATCATGCCGCGGTCGGTGGCGCTCTGACCGAGATCAGCTATTACTGGACCAAGGACCAGATGCGGATCGTGCCCAAGGGCGCGGTCGAATATGTGCGCGCCACCAGCGCCGCGTTCCAGGAGGCCGGCGGGCTTGATCCGCTCAATGTCGGTTCCACCGCGCTCTCACGCGCGCGCGTTATGGTCGGCGCCGAGATCGGCCGCTACTTCACCTTCGACCAGAAGATCCTGGATCTGTCAGCCTATGGCAAGTTCGTCGACAATTTCCACCAGGACTTGGGGTCGATTCAGGTCAGCCTGGGGACCCAGAGCATCGTCGTCCCCGGCATCGGCGAGAGCCGCTACGGCATGGATGCCGGCGCCTCGGCCTCGCTCAGCCTGACCAATTCCGCGCGGCTCTACGTCAATTATGATGGCAAGTTCCGCAACGAGCTGACCTCGCACCAGGGCACGGTCGGCTTCGAATACAGATGGTAGACGGCGCCACGCCCGTCTATGTCGGCGTCGCCGCGACATATCCGGTCAGTCCAAAACCCTCGCGCGCAGTCGTCATCATCGGCACCAACGCGTTCGGATGGATGAACTCGTCACGGAAGCAGGGATAGGTTTTGGGATCGAAGATCTTCTTCAGCCAGTCGACCACGATCTTGTGGCGCTCGGAGCTGCGGAACTCCCTGTGATAGGTGAGCCAGAGATCGGCGTGATGGCTGACACCGAGATCGACGGCAACGAGCGGCGCGCCGAGCGCGATCGACACGGTCGGCAGGAAGCCGATGCCGGCGCCGCGTTCGACCGCATAGAGCGCGCCGACCGAGGAATTGGTCTTGATCCCGACGATGCCCTCCAGCGACGACAGTCCGAGAATGCGGGCATAGGCCGTGTCATCGACCTGCGGTGCGGTCTGCTTGACGATGCGGTGGTTGTTCAGCTCGGCGAGCGTTGTCGGCACGCCATAAAGGTTCTCGTACTCCCGGGAGACGAAGGGATAGATGTGCAGACGGCCGAGCCTGACGACGATCAGATCGGGATTGGTCGGCGGCTCGAGCTGGATTGCGATGTCGGACTCGAGCCGCGCGACGTCGGCCTGCTCCATCGCGCAGCGCAGATCGACCGTGATCTTGCGGTAGGTCTTCTGGAAGTCGATCAGCCGCGGCAGGATCCAGAAATTGCCGGGGCCTTCCGTCACCGCAACACGCACGGTACCGGCGGTGTCGTTCGACGATCGCGAGGCGCGGCGGAAGACGTTGAAGGCGTGGCGCTCCATGTGCGCGACGTCGGCGATCATCGCGGTGCCTTCGTCGCTGAGCGTCAGTCCGCTCTGGTCGCGCAGGAACAGCTTGCAGCCGATGCTCTCTTCGAGCCGGTCGATCCTGCGCATCAAGGTGGTGGAGGTGAGCCCGAGTTCTTCGGCAGCGTTGCGGAAACTTTTATACTTTGCGCACGCTAAAAACAGTTTCAAATCGTCCCAGGACGCATCCAGGGCTTCTTCACGGTGCTGCGTCATCGCAGCACCCCGTTGCAATAACTGCTGCATACTCCTGATCCCCAACCGCTAAGCTCGACGTCGTAGCGGGGCACTAAGGCCTCGAACGATAGAGGCGCGACATGGTTATGGAAAGGGACTCGTTTGCCACAAGGCATGATTTCGATGCCTTGCCCCTGAGCCCGGACGTCGACGTCCGTTGCGCGCGATTTTCCGAAATTTCGATGCTTTCCGAAATGGCGCACCGGCTGGTGCCGGGCGTGCAGATCGACGCGGCGGAGCTTGCGAGATATCTCTCGTTCGATCCTCAGAGCATCCTGACGTTCAGCCGCAAGGGCAGGCTGCTCGGTGGCATGGCCTTCCTGTTTCTCAACGACCGCGGCCACGATGCGCTGCTGCTCGACGAGATCTGCCTCACCGCGCCGGAGACGCACCATCTCGCCTCCGCGAGGGACGATGTTGCTGCCATCTACATCTGGGCGATCGCGGCGACGGGCCGCGGCATCGCCGGTCTCGGTAAGGCTGCGGCTCATCTGCGACAGCTAAGGTTTCGCAACGCCGATTGCTATGCGCAGCCGTCAACCGTGGCCGGCCGCGACATCATGAAGGCGACGGGCTTCGAGCCTGTCCCGAGCTTCCAGCCCGATCTCTGGTGCTACGAGCGCCCTTGGCGTCGGCAGCCGTTGCGCATGCCGGGCGCGATCATCCAAGCAAGGAGTTTTGCAGATGCACGGTACTAGGATTCCTCTCGCCAAGCCCGACTCCCGCGCCATCACCATCCGCCTCGCGCGCGATCCCAGCGATCTCATGCTGGTCACCGCCATCCGCTCCGCCGTCTATCTCGCCGAGCAGGATTGCCCGTTCGAGGAAGAGTTCGACGGCAACGACATGGTCGCCGCGCACTTCATCGGCTATGTCGGCAACGAGCCCGCCGGCTGCCTGCGGGTGCGCTTCTTCGGCGATTTTGCCAAGGTGGAGCGGCTCGCGGTGCGTCACCAATATCGGCGCTCGCGCGTTTCGTTCAAGCTGGTGCAGGCGAGCGTCGATTATGTGAAGCGCAAGGGCTTTCGCAAGATCTACGGCCAGGCGCAGGACCGGCTGGTCGATTTCTGGGCCCATTTCGGCGCCAAGCCGCTCGGCCACAACCGCAAGATCACCTTCTCGGATTTCTCCTACACGGAGATGTTGCTGGAGATCGAGCCGGGGCCGGACGCCATCACGCTGGACAGCGATCCCTATGTGATCATCCGGCCCGAGGGCGATTGGGACCGGGCCGGCGTGCTCGACGCATCCGCGGGGCGGGCGGTGACCTCGCCGCTGCGGGACCTCGCACTCGCCGATCGCTGAAACCGGTGCAGTTGCGCGCAAGATCATGCTGATCTCCGCTGACGACGATCCGCCGATCCTGATCTGCGCGGATCTCCAGGTCGAATATCTGACCCCCGGGCGCCGCCACGTCATTTTCGACGGCGAGGCCGCCACCGCGTGTTGCCTGGAACTGCTCACCCTGTGGCGCGGCAATCTCTGGCCGGTGATGCATCTGAAGCGCGTCGCCCAGGCGGCCTGGTTCAATCCGGCATCGAGGCTGACCGATTGGATCGCGGAGGCGAAGCCGCGCCCGGGCGAGATGACATTCGAGCACCCGCTGCCATCGGCCTACAGCTCGCCGCGGTTCGTGGACTACATGTCCAGTATCCGCAATGTGCGCTGCATTCTGATCGGCTTTTCGCTCGATGAAACCATCCTGGCCACCGCCATCGACGGGTTTCACCGCAGCCATCGCTACCGGGCGATCGGCGATGCCGTGGCCTGCCGGCAGCCGGGCACAGGCGGTGCCATCGCCTACAAGCATGCGCTAGTGAATGTCATCGCGAATTTTGCTACAATCCAGTCCAGCGCCGAACTGATCAGAACCAGCGGCGCCGTTGCGGTGTAGGCGGCCGCGATCGGCGGATGGGGTGAGACATTGTCACGGGGAGACGAGCTCAAGGAGCTGGCGAGCGACCTGTCGCGTGCGGCCGAGAGGGCGCGCCGGCTTGGCTTGCCCACCACGGTCTATCTGCTCTCGATGGCGCTCGTCGAGGTGAGGGAAGCTGTCGCCGCCGATGACGGAGATGACGATGGCGCTGCGTGAGCGCTGCCCCGTGTGAGGCTCCCATATGCCACTTCCTCCCATATGCCACTTCCTATGTGCGGCTTTGTGCATCGCTGCTGAGCGCTGGCTGCCGATGAATTGACGTTGCAAGGCTTGCCTCGTCGCAATAGCCAAGTAACTTGCTGATCAGTGACGACGCTGGCCCGCCGGCGACCTGACCAGTCAAGGGATCCCTGAAAATGTCCATGCTGCCCAATTCGCAAGAGGCCCGGGATGTGGCCTACCAGCTCCATCCCTACACCAATGCGCGCACCCATGAGCAGGCTGGTCCCCTGGTGATCGAGCGCGGCGAGGGGCCTTACGTGTTCGATGCAGCCGGCAAGCGCTATTTCGAGGCGATGGCGGGCCTGTGGAGCGTCGGGCTCGGCTTCAACGAGAAGCGGTTGGTCGAGGCCGCGCACAAGCAGATGCTGGCACTGCCGTTTTACCACACCTTCTCCGCCAAATCGCATGGGCCCTCGATTGATCTCGCCGAGAAGCTGGTCGCGCTCGCGCCTGTCACGATGAGCAAGGTGTTCTTCACCAATTCCGGCTCGGAGGCGAACGACACCGTCCTCAAGCTGATCGCCTATCGCTCCAATGCGCTCGGCCAGCCGCAGCGCAAGAAGGTGATCAGCCGCCTGCGCGCCTATCACGGCGTCACCATCGCATCGGCCAGCCTCACGGGCCTGCCGAACAACCACCGTTCGTTCGACCTGCCGCTGCCGAACATCCTGCACACCGGCTCGCCCCATTTCTACAAGGACGGTGCGCCCGGCGAGAGCGAGCAGGCGTTCGCGACGCGCCGGGCAGAGGAGCTCGACGCGCTGATCCAGAAGGAAGGGCCTGATACGATCGCGGCCTTCTTCGGCGAGCCGGTGATGGGCGCGGGCGGCGTGATCGTGCCCCCGGCAACCTATTGGGACAAGATCCAGGCCGTCCTGAAGAAGTACGACATCCTGCTGGTCGCCGACGAGGTGATCTGCGGCTTCGGCCGCACCGGCAAGATGTTCGGCTGCGAGACCTATGGCATCAAGCCCGATGCGATCGTCGTCTCAAAGCAGATCACCTCGAGCTATTTCCCGCTGTCGGCGATCATCCTGAACGACCGCATGTTCGAGCCGATCGCCGACGAGAGCAACAAGATCGGCGTGCTCGGTCACGGCTTTACCGCGGGCGGTCATCCGGTCGGCTCGGCGATCGCGCTCGAGAACCTGAAGATCATCGAGGAGCGCGGCCTGGTGGCGCATGCTGCCGAGCTCGGCGGCTACATGCAGGGCAGGCTGCGTGAGCTCGCCAGCCACCCGCTGGTCGGCGAGGTCCGCGGCGTCGGCATGATCGCAGCGATCGAGCTCGTGCTCGACAAGGGCCGCAAGACGGCCGCCAGCACGCCCGGCGCCGTCGGCGGCATCGCCAGCCGCATGCTCCAGGAGCGCGGCGTGATCTCGCGCAACATGCTGGATGCCATTGCCATCTGCCCGCCGCTGATCGTCACCAAGAGCCAGATCGACGAGCTGGTCGCGGCGATCTCGGGCGTGCTGGAGGATATGAAAGGCGAAGTAGCGAAGCTGACGCCGGCGTAGGGCAATGCTGTCGCGTCAAATTTCGTCATTGCGAGCGTAGCGAAGCAATCCAGAATCTCTCCTCGGCAACAGTCTGGATTGCTTCGTCGCAAGAGCTCCTCGCAATGACGGAAGTAGCGGCTGTGGCCAACCGCCTACGCCCGCTGAACGCCGACCACGCGGCCCTTCTCGATCGCCAGCGCCAGCTCGCCGCGCTTGAGCTTCAGCGCTGCCTCGCCGAACAGCTCGCGTCGCCAGCCGCGCAAGGCGGGCACATCGGCCTCGTCATCGGCCGCGATCTCCTCGAGATCGTCGACGGTCGCGATCACCTTGCTGGCCACTGCGTGGCGCTCGGCGGTCATGCGCAGCAGCACCTTCAAGAGTTCGACGATGGCGGCGCCGTTATTGTTGTTGCGCGGCTTCTCCAGCTTCGGCAGCGTGGAGAAATCTCGTGCGAGGCCACGCTCGACCGCGGCGACGATGTCCGCGCCCCATTTGGATTTCTCAAATCCCTTCGGCACGGAGCGCAGGTTTGCGAGCTTTTCCAGCGTGGTCGGCGCGTGGGTCGCGATGTCGCTGACGGCCTCGTCGCGCAGCACGCGGCCGCGCGGCACGTCGCGGCTCTGGGCTTCCTGCTCGCGCCAGGCAGCCACTTCCATCAGCACGGCGAGATCCTTCGGCTTGCGCACGCGCGTCTTCAGCCGCTCCCAGGCGCGCTCGGGATGGAAGTCGTAGGTCCTGGGCGAGGTCAGGACTTCCATCTCGATCGAGACCCATTCGCTGCGGCGGCGCTTCTTCAGGTCGGCATCGAGCGCGGCGAACACGTCGCGCAAATGCGTGACGTCGGACACCGCATAGTGCATCTGCTCCTTGGTCAGCGGACGGCGCGACCAGTCGGTGAAGCGATGGGTCTTGTCCGGGCGGTGGCCGGTGACCTTCTCGACCAGGGCGTCATAGGCGATGCTGTCGCCATAGCCGAGCACCATAGCCGCGACCTGGGTATCGAACACCGGGTGCGGGATGATGCCGGCCTGGTGCCAGATGATCTCGATGTCCTGGCGCGCGGCGTGGAACACCTTCAGCACGCCCTCATTGCCCATCAGTTCGAAGAACGGCTTGAGGTCGATGCCCGGAGCCAGGGTGTCAATCACCACGGCTTCCTCGGCGCTGGCCATCTGCACCACGCAAAGCAGCGGGTAGTAGGTGGTTTCGCGCAGGAATTCTGTATCGACGGTTATGACGGGGTGCTTGGCCAGCCGGCTGCAGGCAGCCGCGAGGTCAGCGGTGGTGGTAATCAAATCCATGAACGGCCCATGACGAGACCATCAGCCGTTCTGCCGAAAGCGCTGTGATGTCAAGGGGGTTGGAGCGAATTCGAGCCTTGCATTGGGGCCAGAATCGCCGGAAGCGGCCAAAATTCCTATTCGTAGCGAATCCGGTGCGAGGATTTGCGGGCGCAGGGCAGCGCCACCACCACCACGCACATGGCGACCAGCGCCAGTCCTAGGAACTCGAAAACCAACAGATCCACGGCGAAATCTCCAGAAACATTGATAGACTTGTCGGGGCTGTGTTGAGGGTCTGTTAATTCTCGTGGTTACCGGCGGCAGGCGCGGCCGGATGGTGGACGGGGAGTTAACGAGCATCGGGCTCCGCCATCACATCGTCAGCTTTGGCAGGCCGGCGGCGAGGGTATCCACGGCGGCGCGGACCTTTGGCGGCAGCCGGGGCGAACGAGGCCACAGCGCGTGGCAGTCGTAGAGAAATTCAGGCTGGCCAGCGAAGAGACTGACCAGCGCTCCGCTGGTGAGGCGCTCGCGGACCAGCCAATAGGGCAGCCAGGCCAGCCCCATACCTTGCGCGGCGGCATCGGCGATGGCCTCGAGATCGTCGAGCCTCAGTCTGCCCGATGGCATGATTTCGCGCGGAGGTCGTCCTTCCTGCGGAAACAGCCATGGCCGAACGCGCCCGGAGCGGCGGTAGATGATCGCCTGGTGCGCGGCGAGATCGTCCAGCGTCTTCGGCCTGCCGCTGACGCGGAAATAGGACCGCGCGCCGCACACGACCATACGCTGGCTTGCGATGCGCCGGGTGATTAGGCCGGACTGGTCATCGAGATCGCCGGTCCGGATCGCAAGGTCATAGCCGGCCTCGATGACGTCAGCAATCGGGTCGCTGAAGGAGAGGTCGAGCTCGAGGTGCGGATATTTTCGCGCCAGCTTCATCAGCAAGGGCGCGATGCAGTGCCGTCCCAGCAGTGCGGGCATCGTCACGCGCAAGCGGCCGCGCGGCTCGGAGCGATCGTCGGCAGCGACCGCGTCGGCGGCTTCGGCCTCGTTGAGAACGGCACGGCAGCGCTCGTAATAAGCCTGGCCGGCGTCAGTCAGGCTCTGGCGCCGCGTGGTGCGGTTGAGGAGGCGGATGCCGAGGCGCTCTTCGAGGAAGCGGACATGCTTGCCGACCATCGGCCCGGATATTTCGAGCGCATCGGCGGCAGCGGCGAACGAACCCAGATCGACCGCCTTGACGAAGACGGCCATGCTGGTCAGGCGGTCCATGATTGCAAACTCCCGGTTTCGACTGTTCTTTCATCCGGACGATTTATTCCCGACGGTGCCATAGGCATAGCTCCATTCAATTCAACTGTTTTGGAGTGTGTCCATGGCGCGCGCGGTTCGTTTTCACCGGCATGGCGGCCCCGAAGTGCTGCGCATCGAGACCGTCGACATCGCGCCGCCGGCGAGGGGCGAGGTGCAGATCCGGGTTCGGGCACTCGGTCTCAACCGTGCGGAAGCCTTGTTGCGGATGGGGACCTATATCGAGACCGCAAAATTTCCATCGGGGCTTGGTCTCGAGGCGGCGGGCATCGTCGAGGCGATCGGCGAAGGCGTGAGCGGCTTTTCGCCGGGCGAGGCCGTCAGCATCGTGCCGCCGCTGTCGATGGTGCAATGGCCGGCCTATGCCGAGTTCGTTACGTTTCCGGCCGAGTTCGTCGTCAAGCACCCGCCCGAACTTGGCTTCGAGGCGGCGGCCGCGATATGGATGCAATATCTCACGGCCTATGGCGCCCTCGTCGATATTGCCGGGCTGCGGCGAGGCGAGGCCGTCGTCATTACGGCGGCGTCGAGCAGCGTCGGGCTTGCAGCTGTTCAGATCGCGAACCGGATTGGTGCGATCCCGATTGCAGTGACGCGAACCTCGACCAAGCGGCACGCCTTGCACGACGCCGGCGCCGCCGATGTCATCGCGTCGGCGGAAGAAGACATCCGGTCGCGCCTGGAAGATATGGTCGGCTCAAACGGCGTTCGTGTGGTGTTCGACGCGGTGGGCGGTCCCATATTCGAGCCGCTTACCGCGGCGATGTCGCCGGGCGGCATTCTCATCGAATATGGCGGCCTCAGCCCGGAGCCGACCCCGTTCCCGCTGGTCAAGGTCCTGACCAAGAGCCTGACCCTGCGCGGCTATCTCGTGCACGAGATCATCCGCGATGCCGCGCGCCTTGTGAAGGCCAAGGCGTTCATTCTGGGTGGGTTGGCGGATGGCGCCTTGAAGCCTGTCATCGCCAGGACGTTTCCTTTCGAAGAGATCGTCGAGGCGCATCGCTTCCTGGAATCGAACACGCAGTTCGGGAAGATCGTTGTGACGATCTGATTTGGCGCCCTCGAAAAACGATTTCGGCGCCCCGCGTGACGGAGCGCCGAACTTGTTCGCACGCGATCGGTGGTTCACGGCAGCCTGAGCGACGTCTCCGCGTTGTACGGCTTCAACGTCTCGTCCGCGGCCTTCTGGGCGGCGACCAAAGCTTCCTTCGGCTGCTTCTTGCCGTTGAGGACCAGCATCACCTCGTCCTCGAGGTTCTTGCGCACAGGGACGGTCTTGTAGGTCGCAAACCAGGGCTTTGCCACATCGAGCTGCTCGACGGCGGTCTTGGCGTCCGGGTTCTTGTTGAGGAAGTCGATCATGTCAGGCGTCTTGTAGGCGGCCATGTTGGGCGCGAAATAGCCGGTGGCGCGGCTCCACCAGGCGCTCTTCTCAGGGGAGGTCATCCACTTGATCAGCGTCCAGGCGGCTTTCTGCTTGTCGGCCTCGAGGCCGGCCGGAATGATCAGCGAGGCGCCGCCGATCGGCACGGCGTTGCGGACGTTGCGCGGGATGAAGGCGACCTTGTAGTTGAACTTGGCGTTGTCGCGCACGTAAGTGAGCGAGCCCGTGGACAGCATCATCATCGCGGCATTGCCTGAGATGAAGGAGGTGCTGACGGCAGGGCCCGGCGTGGCACCGGGCGCATGGACCTTGTGCTTGTGGACGAGGTCGTTCCACCAGGTCAGCGCACCCAGCATCGAGGGCGTATCGTAATAGACCTCGCCGCCGAACTCCTCGTTGTAGTAGCGCCCGCCATTGCTCATGGTGAGCGTTTCCATCATCCAGCCGCAATAGTCATAGGCGCAGGGGATCGCAATGCCCCATTGGGTCACCTTGTCGCCCTCCCGCTTGGTGAGCTTCTTGGCCCAGTCGGTCAGCTCGGCCCAGGTCTGCGGCGGCTTGTTCGGATCGAGGCCGGCTTCCTTGGCCTTGTCGGCGTTGATGTAGAGCAGCGGCGTCGAATTGTGGAACGGCACGCCGTAGACCGAGCGGTTGATCACCGCATTGCCCTGCAGCGCCGGGAAGAACTGGCCCAAGAACTTTTCCTTGCTGCCGCCGTCGGCGGCGATCAGGTTGTCGAGATTGGTGAGCTCGTTCTCGATCTGCATGTCCAAGAGGAAGTTCGCCGACATGATCACGGCGGCCGGCGGCTTGCCCGCCTTGATCGCAGCGCGCGTCTTGATCAGCGTGTCGTCATAGGAGCCGGTGTAGACGGCGGTCGCCTTGATGTCGGGGTGACCGTCGTTGAACTCCTTGATCAAGGTGCCCATGTCGCGGGCGAGCTTGCCGTCGACGGGCACGGGGAAGAACAGGTCGATCTCGGTCGGACCTTCGGCCATCGCCGGGACGGCGAGGGCACCTGCCATCGTGCCTGCCATGGCGAGGCCGAGCATGAGCCTGCGGGAAAACAGCATCGAGAAATCTCCTATTTGATGCCTGAGGTGACGAAAGAACTGATGAAGCGCTTCTGGAAGATCAGGAACGTGATGAGCAGCGGCGCGATCACCATCAGCGTGCCGGCGGCAATCGTGCCCCAGGCCTGGGTGCCTTCGGCCGTGGCGGTGAAGACGGAGAGGCCGACCGTGAGCGGCCGCTTGTCCGGCGAATTGATCACCATCAGCGGCCACAGGAAGTCGTTCCAGTGGCTGGTCACGGAGATGATGGCGAAGGCGGAAAAGCTCGGCAGCGACAGCGGCACATAAATGTGGCGGATGCGCTGGAGCAGGCTGGCGCCGTCGATGAGGGCGGCGTCCTCCAGCTCGGTCGGAATGGCTTCAAAAGCCTGCCGCATCAGGAAGGTGCCGAAGGCCGAGGCGAAGAACGGCATCATCACCCCAGTGAGCGTGTCGTAGAGGCCGAACTGCGCGACGATGCGCAAATTCGGCACGATCAGCAGCACCGGCACCAGCATCAGCTGCATCAGGAACAGATAGAAGATCGGCGTCTTGCCGGCGAAGTCGAGCCGCGCAAACGCAAAGCCTGCCAGCGTGATCGTGACGAACTGCACCAGCAGGATGCCGGAGCAGATGATGGTGGTGTTGATGAAGTAGCGCGGGAAATCGCCGATCTCCCAGGCATCCCTGACATTGTCGAGCGTGGGTCTCAGGCTCGGCATCAGCTCGGCCATCAGATTGATGCCGTCGGACGCTGGGCGTAGCGTCGCCACGCCCATCCACAGGAACGGGATCAGCCAGACCAGCGCGAGCAGCACGGTCAGCGCGAAGCCGAGCTTTGGCGTGATCTCGCGGCGGGTGGCGAGCGGGGCGTTCTTGAGCAGGCGATCAATGAACGTCATCGCCCGCCCTCGCGGTTGGCCATGGTGCGGAACGAGAGCGCGGTGAGACTCATCAAGGCGGCCAGCGTCAGCAGCGTCGCTGCGGAAGCTTTGCCGATGTCATAATGCTCGACCGCCTGCTGGTAGATGTAGAACAGCACGAGATTGGTGGCGTTCGACGGGCCGCCCTTGGTCATGACGAAGACGTGGTCGACCTGCGTCACCGCGTTGAGCGTCGCGATCACGATGACGAACAGGAAGGTGGGCTTGAGCTCCGGCAGGATGATGTAGCGCAGCCGCATGAAGGGACCCGCGCCATCGAGGTGGGCGGCTTCCATCACGTCCTCCGGCACGGACTGAAGGCCGGCGAGGAAGAACAGCATGTAATAACCGGCGTTCTTCCAGACCGTGATGATCATGATCGCGTAGAGCGCGATATCGGGGTCGCCGAGCCAGTTCGGCAACACCGGCAGCACGCGGCCGATGTAATAGTCGAGCAGGCCGACATTGGGCAGGAAGATGAACAGGAACAGCGCGGACGCCGCGACCATCGGGATCAGCACCGGCAGGAACAGCGCGGCGCGCAGCGCGCTGGTCACGGCATTGGTGCGCGCCAGTGCCAGCGCGAACAGGAGCGCAAGGGCGATGCTCGGGATGGCGGTGCCGACAGCATAGACGAGACTGTTGACGACCGCGCCGGTGAAGGCCGGGTCGGCCAGCACTCCGCTGATATTGTCGAGGCCGACGAAGCGGAGCGGTGCCTTCGGCGTGGCGCGCTGATAGAGCGCGTCGATGATGACGCGGCCCATCGCGCCGTAGGTGAACAGGGCGAGGAAGACCAGCGAGGGCAGCAGCAACAGATAGGCCGGCAGCGAGGCTTTGAAGCGGTGAGAGAACCGCTTCAGCATATGCAGGCGCGGCGGCACCGATGCCGCGACCGGGAGAGCCGCGGGTTCAGCGAGGCTCATCTCACCGTGCCGGGAAGTTGAGCGCATAGTCGCGATCGTCCATTCCCGCAGGTGCGGCGAAGGGGAAGCGCAGACTTTGGTCGAGGAAGTCGTGGCTGTGCACGACCAGGTTCTCATCGTCGATCAGCACCACGCCATAGGCCGGCGGCTCGTGGCTGGCGAGGTGCGGTGCGTTCGGATCGAGCTCGAACCAGACCTGGTGGTTGGTGCCGCGCAGGGTCGAGAACGGGATCTTGCCGTAGCTGCCGAAGATCGGCCGGTGCACGTGGCCGAAGAAGAGGTGGCGGATGCGCGAACGATAGGGCGCGATCACCTCGGCGAATTCGGCGCTCTGCGCCAGCGCGATCTCGTCCATGGCGTGGACGCCGACCGGGAAGGGCGGATGATGCATGAACACGACGAACGGCTGGTCGGCGGGCGCAGCCGCGAGTGTCTTCGCAAGCCACTCGAGTCGCTTGGCGCACATCTCGCCGGCGTGGCTGGTCTCGTCCAGCGTGTCCAGGAAGACGAACAGGCCGTGCTCGGTCGTGCGCGTGCCCTGCACGAAGCCGTTCGGATCGCGCGGCGCGGGCTTCAGGCCGTCGAGGCAGGCCACGCGCTTGTCGTGATTGCCGACCATGGCGATGTAGGGCATTTTCAGCGCAGACATCGCGTCAGCAAAATTGGCGTAGGATTCCGGCTCGCCCCAATGGGTGAGGTCGCCGGTCACGACCGCAAAGGCAGCGTCCGAGTGATGGTTGTTGATGTCGGCGACGGCGGCATCGAGCCGGGCGCGGGGGTCGAGGCCATAGAGCTTCAGCCCGGGATTCGCGAGATGCGTGTCGGTAAGGTGGATGAATTTGAACGGCATGGCGCGCTTGTCAGGGACTGTTGGAGGGTGGTCGCCTCCGGCAAGACGGCCCTGACAGGCCGTTAGAGCGCGTATGTTTCAGTTTGATGACAGCGGTTCCAATGGGTCCGCATTCCACAGGACGCGCCAACGGTGACGCGCGCCGCATGCCTCATAAAAATATCGAAAACAACCCCATGCACAGTAGCCGATGGTTGCCGGGACAACGGCTTACGCGTCTCCCGACATGCGTTGACACGTCGGGCAAAACAGGGGCATAGTGCCATCATCGGAAAATCCGCAAAGTGGGCTTGGCCGGTCCGATCAGTTTTCGCCGGCGGGCAGTAGGCTGGACAAGGCGCGGGCTTCGGATTTGAGCACATCGATGGCGGCCTTGCGCGCGGTGGCATCGAAACGCGTCCGAATGGCGGAGACCGACAAGGCGCCCCGCAGCTTGCCCTGGACATCGATGACCGGGACGGCGGCGGCGGCGACCTCGGGGTCACGCTCGCCAAGCGACACGTAGAAGCCGCGCTCACGGATTTTGCTGGTCTCGGTGGCGGCGGGCTCGCGATAGGCGGTGAGCACGCGCCCGGCGGCGCCGCGATCGATCGGCAGCCGCTGGCCTTCGTCGAGATGATGCCGGACGGAGCGCGGCGAGTTGACCCGGTACAGGCAGATGCGCTCATCGCCGTCGGCAATGTAGAACGACGCCGTCTCGCCGGTCGCCTCGACCAGGCGGTGCAGCGACGGTCTCACGAGATCGCCGAGGTCGAGACCACGCTGATAGAGCGCACCGAGGCGCCAGAGCTCTGGGCCCGGACGGAACAGCCGGTCAACGCCGCGGATGAGAAAGCCGTTGGTCTCCAGCGTCGCAGCGAGACGAAGCACCGTGCTCTTGTAGAGATCGGTTGCCTCGGCGATCTCGGTCAGCGTCATGGCGCCGCGCTCCGGCCCAAACGCCCTGAGGATCGCCAGTGCCCGCGCCACCGCATCAACACCCGTTTTTGCCATCGTCGCTCCTGTTCTATCTGATAGAACAAATATCATGGATTGGTCGAAAAGTCGACAAATGGGCCAATCGCATGGTTCTGCTGCATGGAATCAATTTGACTCGGGTCGCGCACCCGGCTACGGGTTTTGAATAACAGAACTAGTTCTGCGGAGCGAAACAATGGAAGGGCAGCCGGGCTTGGCCGTCGATTTGCGCGACGTCATGATCCGCTTCGGCGATTTCACCGCCGTCAAAAGTATGAACCTCCAGGTCGGCGAGACCGAGTTCGTCGCGGTGGTGGGGCCGACCGGCTGCGGCAAGTCGACCATCCTCAACACCGTCACCGGATTGCTGAAGCCTGCCGCCGGCGACGTCTGCATCTTCGGCAAGCCGCTCGCAGGCCTCAACGACCAGTCCGGCTACATGCTCCAGCAGGAGGGACTGCTGCCGTGGAAGACCGCCCAGGACAATGTCGGCCTCGGCCTCGTGTTTCAGGGCAAGTCGGTGGAGGAGGCGCGGGCGCAGGCGCGGCCCTGGCTCGCCAAGGTCGGCCTGAAAGGTTTTGAGGAGCGTTATCCGCATCAGCTGTCGGGCGGCCAGCGCAAGCGCGTGGCGATGGCCCAGACCCTGATCATGGAGCCGAGGATCGTGCTGATGGACGAGCCGTTCTCGGCGCTGGACGTGCACACGCGCCGGCTGATGCACCGCATCCTGCTCGATCTCTGGCAGGCGGAGCGCCGCTCCCTGATCTTCATCACGCACGATCTCGACGAGGCGATTACGCTCGCCGACCGTGTCGTCGTGATGTCGGCGGGGCCGGGCAGTCGCATGGTCGGCGACGTCCCGATCACGCTGCCGCGCCCGCGCGACGTCTCGGCGCTCCAGACCACCGATGAATTCGTCGCGCTCTATCGTCAAATCTGGTCGCTGCTCGGCGCCGAAGTGGAGAAGAGCTATGCCGCGCAAGGGTAAGGTGGTTCTCGTTCAGGTCGCGATCGTGCTCAGCCTGCTCCTGATCTGGGAAGCCGGCGTCCGGGCAGGACTGATTGATCCGTTCTTCTTCCCGGCGCCATCGACGCTGGTGGCGCGGATCGGGGAGTGGATGTCCACCGCGGACTTCTGGACCGATGTCGGCGTCACGCTGCTGGAGACGGTCCTGTCCTTCGTGGCCGGGATTGCGATCGGCACCGCGCTCGGAATCTGGCTCGGCCTCAGTCCGTTCGCGGCCGAGGTCGTGCAGCCCTTCATCAAGATGTTCAACGCCATCCCGCGCATCCTGCTCGGGCCGATCTTCGTGATCTGGTTCGGCCTCGGCCTGACCTCGAAGGTCGCGCTCGGCGTAACGCTGGTGCTGTTCGTCGCCTTCTTCAACACCTTCCAGGGCGTGCGCGAGGTCAACCCGGTGGTGCTGGCCAATGCCCGCCTGTTGCGTGCGTCGAAATGGTCGCTGCTGCGCCACGTCTATCTGCCGTCGGCCACGACGTGGATCCTGTCCAGCCTGCGGGTGTCCGTCGGCATGGCGGTGATGGGCGCCGTGGTAGCCGAATATCTCGGCTCATCCGCCGGCCTCGGGCACCTGATCGCCCAGGCCGAGGGCGTGCTCGACGCTGCCGGCGTGTTCGCCGGCATCATCGTGCTGTCCGCCTTCGTGGTCGCCCTCGACGCGCTGGTCGATCGCGCCGAAAAGCGGCTCCTGGTGTGGCGTCCCGCACCTGCTCACGAAGTCTGATCGAACAATACGCAAACATGGAGGTTCGCATGCGTGTCTTCACCCGGCTGATCCTCGCCGTATCGGCGATCTGTCTTTCCGTCCTCACGGTGCAGGCCGGCGAGCCGGAAAAGGCGAAGCTCAAGATTGCGGTCGGTTCCCAGATCCTCAACTACATGCCCCTCGAGCTCGGCGTGAAGCTCGGCATGTTCAGGGACGAAGGACTGGATGTCACCGTCGAGAACTTCCAGGCCGGCGGCTCGAAGGCGCTCCAGGCGCTCATTGGCGGCTCGGTCGACGGCACTGTCGGCTTTTACGACCATACGATCCAGATGCAGGCGCAGGGCAAGGAGATCTCCTGCGTGTTCCTGCTCAACGACATTCCGGGCGTTCTGCTCGGCGTCCGGAACGACCTTGCCGACAAGGTCAGGACCGGCGCGGATCTGAAGGGCCTCAAGCTCGGCATCACGGCGCCCGGCTCGTCCACCGACACCATGGCACGCTATTACATCAAGAAAGCCGGGCTCGGGCCGCGCGACGTCAACATCATCGCGGTTGGCAGCGGCGCGCCGGGGATGGTCGCGCTCGAGGCCAAGAACATCGACGCGCTGGTGTATTTCGATCCGGTGGCGACGCTGCTCGCGCGCAAGAGCTCGGCGACGCCGCTGTTCGACGCGCGCACGATCGACGGCTCCAAGCAGGCCTTCGGCGGCATCTATCCGACGGCCTGCCTCTATCTCCAGCAATCCTTCATCGACAAGAACCCGGAGACGGTGCAGCGCCTCGTCAACGCGTTCCTGAAGACGCACCGGTGGATCAACTCGGCCCCGACCGAGCAGCTCGTCGATGCGATGCCCGCCGGCTACAAGACCGACAATCGCGACGTCAACATCGAGATCATGAAGGCGTCGAAGGCGCTGTTCTCGCAGACCGGCCAGATGGACGTCGAGGCCGCCAAGGTGCCGCTCGCGGTCCTGAGCGACTACGATCCCAAGATCGCGGCTGCCAAGATCGATCTCACCAAGACCTTCACCAATCGCTTCGCTGATCGCGCGGCTCAGCAGTTGAAGTAAGAGGATACTGGAATGTCTTTGCCGCTTACGGGTATCCGCGTCCTCGACCTGTCCAACGTGCTGGCGGGTCCGTTCTGCGGCTACCACCTCTCGCGCCTCGGCGCCGAGGTGATCAAGATTGAGAATCCGAATGGTGGCGACCTGGCGCGGCGCCTCGGCGCCGATCCGAAGCGGGCGCAGCGGCTCCAGGGCCTGTCCTTCGTCGCCGTCAATGCCGGCAAGCACTCGGTCGCGCTCGATCTGAAGTCCGAGGCGGGCAAGGAGGTATTCTTGCGCTTCGTTGCCAAGGCCGACGTGGTGCTGGAGAATTTCCGGCCCAAGGTGATGGAACGGCTCGGCCTCGGTTACGAGGTGTTGAGCCGGCGCAATCCGCGATTGATCTATTGTGCAATCTCGGGCTTCGGCCAGAGCGGACCCTGGTCGGCGAGGCCGGCCTATGACCAGATTGTGCAGGGCCTGTCGGGCGCCATGAGCGTGACGGGTGATGCGCGGTCCGCGCCACTGCGCACAGGATTTCCGATCTCCGATACCATCGCTGGGCTGACGGCAGCCTTCGCCATCTCGTCCGCGCTGGTCGATCAGCGGCAGACCGGCCGCGGCCGCTTCATCGATGTCTCGCTGCTGGAAGCCACAGTTGCGGCGATGGGCTGGGTGGTGTCCAACCATCTCAATGCCGGTGTCGAGCCGGAGCCGATGGGCAACGAGAATTTCACCGCGGCGCCGTCCGGCACGTTCAGCACGGCAACGGGGCCGCTCAACATCGCCGCGAACGAGCAGAAGCAGTTTCAGGCCTTGTGCGATCTGGTCGGCCGGCCCGAGCTTGCCACCGATCCACGCTTCGCCAAACGCGAGACGCGCAAAGCCAATCGTGTAGCGCTGAACGAGGCGCTGAACGAGGCGCTGGGTACGAAGGCGGCAGAGGTGTGGGAGCGTGAGCTGAATGCGGCCGGCGTGCCCGCAGGATGCGTGCTGACGGTTCCGCAAGTCCTAAGAGAGCCGCAACTGCTGGAGCGTCGCTTCGTGGAAACACTTCCAGCCCAGTCCGGCGAGCATGACCGGCTGCGGATCACCAGACCGGGCTTCCGGCTCGACGAGGACTTTCCGCCGCCAGCATTGCCTCCGGAGCTTGGCGCGGACACCGAGCGATGGTTGGAGCAGCTCGGCTATTCCGCGCAGGACATCGCCCAATTCGTGGCGAGCGGCGTCGTGGCGGGCACGCCAACGAACCAAAGCGTCGCAAAGGAGAACGTTCAGTGAGCGATGAATCCGCATTGCGAGAGGCGGCTGCACAATGGTGGCGGACGTCGATCTGCGATATCGCCCCCGGGCGGATCGCCTATCGGGGCTATCCGATCCAGGATCTGATCGGCCGGATTTCCTTTCCGGCGATGATCTGGCTGATGCTGCGCGGGGAGCTGCCCTCGGCGGCGCAGGAGCGATTGCTCCAGGCCGCGCTGGTCGCCTCCGTCGATCACGGGCCGCATGCGCCGTCGATCGCGATCGCCCAAATGGCGGTAAGCTGCGGCCTGCCGCTCAACGGCGCGATGGCCTCGGCCATCAACACGCTCGACGACGTCCATGGCGGCGCCGGCGAGCAGGCGGTCGAGCTTTATGACGACGTGCTGCGGCGGAGTGAAATCAAGGACATCGAGGCGGCGGCAGGCGCGGCCATCGATCATTTCACCGCGACGCGAAGCAAGTACCTGCCAGGGTTCGGCCACCGCTTTCATCCGGTCGACCCGCGCACCGCGCCGCTGCTGGCGCTGGTGGATGCCGCGGCGATCGAAGGCAGCATCAGCGGTCGCTATGCCGCCGCGGCTCGCGCGATCGAGCGCGTAATGCAGGCGCGCAAGGGCAAACTCATTCCGATGAACATCGACGGCGCCACGGCCGTCATCTATGGCGAGCTCGGCTTTGCGCCGCCGCTCGCGCGAGGGGTGTTCTGCCTGTCGCGCGCGGTTGGCATTTTGGCACATGCCTGGGAGCAGACCGGGCGCAAGGACCGCAACAAGGGGCCGATGCCAAAACAATTTGCCTATAAATACGAGGGGCAGCCGCGCCGCGCGCTCGGCGAGCGGCCATGATGTATCTCGACACACCGCCGCAGCGCCTTGAGACCCGCGTTTTCTCGCGATGCCGGCTGAGTTTCGCCGATCCGGCGTCCGCTCCGACTGGGCCGATGCCAACCGTGGCGGTCATCCCGTCGACAGTTTCATCGAGGGGCCGGCGTTCGATGCGAACGGCAATCTCTACGTCGTCGACATTCCGTTCGGCCGCATCTTCCGGATCGCGCCCGACGGCATGTGGTCTCTGATCGCGGAATATCGGGGATGGCCGAACGGCCTGAAGATTGCGCCCGATGGACGCATTCTCGTGGCCGACTACATGAACGGTATCATGGAGCTCGACCCCGACCGCGACACGATCAAGCCGCTGCTGGCGCATCGCAACTCGGAGTCGTTCAAGGGCTGCAACGATCTGCACATTGCCTCGAACGGCGACGTCTATTTCACCGACCAGGGCCAGACCGGGCTGCATGATCCGAGCGGCCGTGTCTTTCGCCTTCGCACCGATGGCCGTCTCGACTGCCTGATCGACAACGGACCGAGCCCGAACGGCCTCGTGCTGAGCCCGGATGAGACGGTGCTGTTCGTCGCGATGACGCGCGACAACAGCGTCTGGCGCGTGCCTTTGATGCGCGACGGCGGTGTTGCGAAGGTGGGCCGCTTCGCCTCGTTCTTCGGCACCAGCGGGCCGGATGGGCTGGCGATGGATCGTCAAGGACGGTTATTCGTCGCCCATGCATCGCTCGGCCATGTCTTCGTGCTGGCGCCGAACGGCGAGTGCATTGTGCGGATCAGCTCGTGTGCCGGCCCGACCTGCACCAATGTTGCGTTGGATCGGACTGGCACCGCCTTGGCGATTACCGAATCGTCGAGTGGTTCAGTCCTGATCGCCGACCGCAATTGATCGCGACGATTCTCACGTCCCGCAGAACGTCTGTAACACCCGCTGGTCCGGCAGCGGCGGATCGGCGTAGGCGGCGTAGTCCGGCTGGTCCTGGTAGGGTTTCGCCAGCACGCTCACCAGTTCCTCGAACGGGGCATAGTTGTCATCATTCATCGCCGCCTGGATCACCGCCTCGACGCGGTGGTTGCGCGGGATGAAGATCGGGTTGACGGCGTGCATCGCGGCTCGCCGCTCGGCCGCGCTCTGCGGCTCCAGCGCGGTGCGTTCACGCCAGCGTTTGGCCCACTCGTCAAAGGCCGCGGGGTCCGTGAACTGCGCACGCGCATCGCCGTTGCCGTTATCGCCTGCGGCATCGCCGAGCTTGCAGAAGGTGAGGGTGAAGTCCGCCTGGTTCTTCGCCATGGCGTCGAGCAGGTCCTGGATCAAGGCGTCGTCACCGTCGCGCTCGGTGAACAGGCCGACCTTCTTGCGCAGGCCGGCCTGATAGGCGTTGCTGAATGTCTCGCTGAACGCGCCGAGAATGTCCTGGGCTTCCGCGACCGCCTTCTCCTGCTCGTCCGAGAACAGCGGCAGCAGGCATTCGGCGAGCCGGGTCAGATTCCACAAGCCGATGCGCGGCTGGTTGGCATAGGCGTAGCGGCCCATCTCGTCGATCGACGAGAATACCTGCGAAGGGTTGTAGGCGTCCATGAAGGCGCAGGGGCCGTAGTCGATGGTCTCGCCGGAGATGGACGTATTGTCGGTGTTCATCACGCCATGGATGAAGCCGATCAGCAGCCAGCGCGCGATGAGCTCGGCCTGGCGTGCGACGACGCTGGCGAGCAGCGCGTGATAGGGCCGCTCGGCGTGAAGCAGGTCCGGGTAGTGCCTCGTGATGACGTGGTCGGCGAGCCGGCGGATCGCGTCGGTGTCGCGGCGGACGGCGAAGAACTGGAAGGTGCCGACGCGGATATGGCTCGACGCAACGCGCGTCAGCACCGCGCCGGGCAGCGCGGTCTCGCGAATGACGTGCTCGCCGGTGACGACCGCGGCGAGCGAGCGCGTGGTCGGGATGCCCAGCGCGAACATGGCTTCGCTGACGATGTATTCGCGCAAGACCGGCCCGAGCGCGGCGCGGCCGTCGCCGCGGCGGGAGAACGGGGTGGGACCCGAGCCTTTGAGCTGGATGTCGCGGCGGATGCCGTCCCTGTCGATGACCTCGCCGAGCAGAATGGCGCGACCATCGCCGAGCTGGGGCACGAAGTGCCCGAACTGGTGGCCGGCATAGGCCATGGCGATCGGATCGGCGCCTGATGGAACCGTCTTGCCGGCCAGGATCTCGGCCCCCTCCGGGGTCTCCAGCAGGTCAGGATCGAGCCCGAGCTGGACCGCTAAGGGCCGGTTCAGCTTGATCAGCCGGGGGGCGGCGACAGGGGTCGGCGCGACGCGGGCAAAGAAGCTGTCCGGCAGCGCCGAATAGGAGTTCTGAAAGGGGAAATGGACCGTCATGGGCTCAAGATAGGGCTGGAACGCCTGATGGCAAAGGCTCGGCCTCTGATAAGCCAAAAATGGGCATTCCGGGTCCAAAACAGGCCGTTCCATTAGTTGCCGCGTTGGGCCTCGTCGGGTAAACCCTGCCGCAACTTCGGACCGGCCGCTAGAGGTCGTTCGATTCGCTTCCTCCGACATTGATTTTGGGACGACCATGCATCGCTACCGGTCACATACATGCGGCGCGCTCCGCGAGAGCAACATCGGCGAGACCATCCGCCTCTCGGGCTGGGTCCATCGCGTTCGCGACCATGGCGGCGTGCTGTTCATCGACCTGCGCGACCATTACGGCCTGACCCAGTGTGTGGTCGATCCGGACTCGCCGGCGTTCTCGCTGGCCGAAAAGCTGCGCTCGGAATTCGTGGTCAAGATGGACGGCAAGGTCCGCCGCCGCCCCGAAGGCACCGACAATGATGACCTACCGACCGGCAAGGTCGAGGTCTATGTCAGCGAGATCGAGGTGTTGGGACCTGCCGGCGACCTGCCGCTGCCGGTGTTCGGCGATCAGGAATACCCTGAAGACATCCGCCTCAAGTACCGCTTCCTCGATCTGCGCCGCGAAAAACTGCACCAGAACATCATGACGCGCGTCGAGATCATCAAGTCGATGCGCCGGCGCATGGAGGGGCAGGGCTTTTTCGAGTTCAACACCCCGATCCTGACTGCGTCCTCGCCGGAAGGCGCGCGCGATTTCCTGGTGCCATCGCGCATCCATCCCGGAAAATTCTACGCGCTGCCCCAGGCGCCGCAGCAGTACAAGCAGCTGCTGATGATGAGTGGCTTCGACCGCTATTTCCAGATCGCGCCCTGTTTCCGCGACGAGGACCCGCGCGCTGACCGCCTGCCCGGCGAGTTCTACCAGCTCGACGTCGAGATGAGCTTTGTCACGCAGGAAGACGTCTTCGCGGCGATGGAGCCCGTGATCACCGGCGTGTTCGAGGAGTTCGCGAGAGGAAAGCCGGTGACGAAGGGCTGGCGGCGGATTCCGTTCGCGGAGGCCTTGCGCAAATACGGCAGCGACAAGCCGGACCTGCGCAACCCCATTGAGATGCAGGACGTCTCCGAGCATTTCCGCGGCTCCGGCTTCAAGGTGTTCGCGCGTATGCTCGAAGACCCCAAGAACCAGGTCTGGGCGATCCCCGCGCCGGGCGGCGGCAGCCGCGCGTTCTGCGATCGCATGAACTCCTGGGCGCAAGGTGAAGGCCAGCCCGGCCTCGGTTACATCATGTGGCGCGAGGGCGGCGAGGGCGCTGGTCCCCTTGCGAACAACATCGGGCCCGAGCGCACCGCTGCGATCCGCGGGCAGCTCGGCACCAAGGAAGGCGATGCCGCCTTCTTCGTCGCCGGCGATCCCGACAAGTTCTGGAAGTTTTCGGGCCTTGCCCGCAACAAGGTCGGCGAGGAGTTGAACCTCACCGACAAGGAGCGCTTCGAGCTCGCCTGGATCGTCGACTTCCCGATGTACGAGTACAACGAGGAGGACAAGAAGGTCGACTTCTCGCACAACCCGTTCTCGATGCCGCAGGGCGGCCTCGAGGCGCTGAAGGGCCAGGATCCGCTGACCATCAAGGCGTTCCAGTACGACATCACCTGCAACGGCTACGAGATCGCCTCGGGCGGCATCCGCAATCACGTGCCGGAAGCGATGGTGAAGGCGTTCGAGATCGCAGGCTACGGCGAGCAGGAAGTGGTCGATCGCTTCGGCGGCATGTACCGCGCCTTCCAGTACGGCGCGCCGCCGCATGGCGGCATGGCCGCGGGGGTCGACCGCATCGTGATGCTGCTCTGCGGCACCACGAATCTGCGCGAGATCTCGCTATTCCCGATGAACCAGCAGGCCATGGATTTGCTGATGGGCGCGCCCTCGGAAGCCACGCCCAAGCAACTCCGCGAGCTGCATGTGCGGGTGAACCTGCCGCAGAAGTGAGGCTGTGTTGGTTCTCCCTCGCTTGTCGCGCCGAAGCTCGGCGAAGGCGGATGCGGAGGGAGGTCGCGCTGTATCCATACCGTCATTGCGAGCGCAGCGAAGCAATCCAGAGTCCCTCCGCGGAAAGATTTTGGATTGCTTCGCTGCGCTCGCAATGACAGGGAGGAGGGATTGACGCCGTGCAGTCCAGGGAAAGCTAGCGCTGTCAGATATTTGGCCGTGCGTTCTGTGAATGGCATCGCAATCCGATGTTGCCACCGGGGCTTCTGCCGTGCTTCATCCCGTTTCCATGACCCGGAAATAGCGTCCGCAGGGGCGGCCGGGTGCATCTTGAGGCCGGTAACGCGAGGCGAGACACCGCATGTCGTCCTATTCTGAAGATCTCCACCAGGCGGCGCTGGCCTATCATCGTCTGCCGCGCCCCGGAAAGCTCGAGATCCAGGCGAGCAAGCCGCTTGCCAACCAGCGCGACCTCGCGCTGGCCTATTCTCCGGGCGTTGCCGCAGCCTGCACCGAGATCGCCAAGAACCCGGCGGAAGCCGCCTCGCTGACGACCCGCGCCAATTTGGTCGCGGTGGTCTCGAACGGCACCGCGGTGCTCGGTCTCGGCAATATCGGCCCACTGGCCTCCAAGCCGGTGATGGAGGGCAAAGCGGTCCTGTTCAAGAAGTTCGCCGGCATCGACGTGTTCGACATCGAGATCGCCGCCGACACCATCGACCGCGTGGTCGAGACCGTGGCGGCGCTCGAGCCGACCTTCGGCGGCATCAATCTGGAAGATATCCGCGGACCGGAGTGCTTCGAGATCGAGAGCCGGCTGAAGGAGCGCATGAAGATCCCGGTCTTCCATGACGACCAGCACGGCACCGCGATCATCGTTGCCGCCGCCATCACCAATGGCCTCCGGCTGAACGGCAAGAAGCTGTCCGACGTCAAGATCGTGGCGTCGGGGGCAGGGGCGGCCGCCATCGCGACGCTGAACCTGCTGGTGTCGATGGGCGCGCAACGCAAGAACATCTGGGTCTGCGACATCGACGGCCTGGTCTATGACGGCCGCAACACGCAGATGGACCGCTGGAAGGCGGTCTACGCGCAGAAGACCGACAAGCGCACGCTCGCCGATGTCATCGGCGGCGCCGACATCTTCATCGGTCTCTCCGCACCCGGCGTGCTCAAGCCGGAAATGGCCCAGGCGATGGGCGACAAGCCGCTGATCATGGCGCTGGCCAACCCGACGCCGGAAATCATGCCGGAGGAGGCGCGCAAGGTGCGCCCTGACGCCATGATTTGCACCGGCCGCTCCGACTATCCGAATCAGGTCAACAACGTCCTCTGCTTTCCCTTCATCTTCCGCGGCGCGCTCGACGTCGGCGCCAGCGCCATCAACGAGGAGATGAAGCACGCTGCCGTCGAGGCCATCGCGCAGCTCGCGCGCGAGGCGCCATCAGACGCTGTCGCGCAGGGCTTTGACACCGGCGAGACGCAAGGTTTCGGCCCGGGCTCGCTGATCCCGAGCCCGTTTGATCCCCGGCTGATTCTCCGCATCGCGCCGGCGGTGGCGAAGGCGGCGATGGAATCGGGCGTCGCGACGCGCCCCATCACCAATTTCGACGAATACACCGCACTGCTCGAGCGCTTTGCCTTCCGCTCCGGCCTCGTCATGAAGCCGATGTTCGCCAAGGCCAAGACCCAGCCGGTGCGCGTGATCTACGCCGAGGGCGAGGACGAGCGCGTGCTGCGCGCGACGCAAGTTGTGCTGGAAGAAAAGCTGGCGCGCCCCATTCTGGTCGGACGTCCCTCCGTCGTCGAGGCGCGCATCAAGCGCTTCGGCCTCTCGATCCGGGCCGGCAAGGACTTCGACCTCGTCAATCCCGAGGACGATCCGCGCTACCGCTCCTACGTGCAGTCCTATGTCGAGGTCGCCGGCCGCCGCGGCGTGACGCCGGATGCGGCGCGCACGGTGGTCCGCACCAACAACACGGTGATCGCGGCGCTCGCGGTGACGCGCGGGGAGGCGGACGCCATGCTCTGCGGCGTCGAGGGCCGCTACATGCACCATCTGCGTCATGTCCGCGAGATCATCGGCTTCTCGCCTGAGATCAGCGACTATGCCGCGCTGGCGCTGCTGATCACCACCAAGGGCGCGTTCTTCATCGCCGACACGCAAGTGCGCCCCAATCCGAGCGCGGAAGAGCTCGCCGAGATCGCCTCGCTCGCGGCGGTCCATGTCCAACGCTTCAACATCAAGCCGAAGATCGCCTTCGTCTCGCATTCGGATTTCGGCAGCTACGACACCGACTCCTCGCGCAAGATGCGGCGGGCGACCCAGCTCTTGAGGGAGAAGCATCCGGAGATCGAGGCCGACGGCGAGATGCAGGGCGACACCGCCCTCTCGGCCGCCGCGCGAAAAATGGTGCTGCCGCACTCCAAGCTGGAGGGCGAAGCCAACATCATGATCATGCCGAGCCTCGATACCGCCAACGTCGCCTACCAGATGATCAAGTCGCTGGCGGACGCGCTGCCGGTCGGCCCGATCCTGATCGGCCCGGCGCGCCCAGCGCACATCCTCACCCCCTCGGTGACCGCGCGCGGCATCCTGAACATGACCGCGGTCGCCGTGGTCGAAGCGCAGGAGCGCGCGGCCCGGCAGCAGCCGACGTTGTTTACGTAGGATGTCGTCGTACCCTCTTCCCTTGCGGGAGAGGGTGGCCCGCCGCGGAGCGGCGAGACGTGCCGATGCCGCCAACTTTGAATTGCGCGCAGTTCTTCATTTCCCCGTTTGTAAACCGGCCAATGACTCATCATAATCGCCAGGCGCTTTCGTCCAAATTCCGATTTCAATAAGCCCTGAGCCAAGAGGCCGATCATGCCAGCGTTCGTGACTTTCGGGCGGATCCTGTTCGCCGTGCTGTTCATCTACACGGGCGCGATCAAGCTGTTCGCCATCCAGGCGACGGCGGACGTCATCGCCGGCAAGATCGTGGTGCCCGAAGCGATCGCGCCATACGCCAAGCAGGTTGAGACAGTCACCGCCATGACCACGCCGCAACTGCTGGCGATCGCGGGCGGTGCACTCGAGATCATCGCGGGACTGCTGATCGCGCTGAATTTCGGGGCGCGGTTCTTCGCGATGCTTCTGATCATCGACGTCGCGGTCGGGACCTTCTTGTTCTCCGATTTCTGGAATCAGGTGCCGCCCGACAACGCCAAGATGGTGGTTGACGCGCTCAAGAACCTCGCCATCATCGGGGCGCTGTTCATGATTATGGGTTATGGTCGCGCCACGCGCCCGGCCGAGACGGCTTACGGCGACGTGTGAGGTGGGCGGGACTGCAAGTGGTCAGCGCTAGCGCAACCGCCACTTTTTCTTCGCGTCCGGCGGAGCAGGCGTGGTCATGCTGGCACCACACCGCGCGAAGCGTGAGTCAACGGGCGCCAAGAATCCGCTGCCAGAGCGTGCCACCCAGCACCTTCCAGCCGAGATAGAAATACAGGACGATCCCGGCGAACAGCACCAGCGCGGACGCGCCATGCAGGCTGAAGCCGTCCTTTGTCGTTTCGCCGGTCGCCGCGCCGATGACATAGCCGCCGGCGAAGAACACCGTGAGGAAGTCGAGAAATCCGGCGAGGCCGCGGCGCCAGAACGGTTTTGGCGTCGATGGAGCATCGTCTGGCATCGAAGCGTCCTCCTCCCGGCGAGCGCTGCCGCACCGGATTGCCGGCTCAGGATCCTGTCTTATGGCTTCTTGGCGTCGACGTCGATGCCGATGACCTTCCAGGCCTCGCTGTCCTGCGCGAAGCGCAGCTTGTATTTCAGCTGGACGTCGTCGTTCTTGAACTCGCCGGCCAGAACCAGCGCGCCTTCGGAATCAAGCTTCGCCTTCTGCTGCGATTCGTAATCGTCGGTGACGATGCCTTCGAAGAACAGCTTCTTGCTGCGAAAGGATTCGAACGCGACCGTCAGCTTCTCCACTGTCATTTGTTCCCGGAACTGCTTCGATGCCTTGGCCAGCAGGACCGAGTAGTTGCCAGTCATGTTGGCGTCGTTGAAGGTCATCAGTGTCGTGCGCACCAGGACATCCTGCTCGTCATCTGTCGGAAGATCTATGGCATAGGCCGGCGACAGCGACATCGCCGAGAGGAAGCTCAGCGACATCACGAGGGCGATCGCGGCGAAAAATTTGCGAGAAGCAACGGAGGTAAAAATCGAACGCATCGTTTCCTTGTCCTTAAAAAAGAGATCGTGCGCAGCGCCGGTCACGAAGCGATGTCGCTACGGTACGCCCTACCTAAGCGGAAAATCGCTGAGATTTCGCTGGGGCGCGGCCGGGTTTTGGGCTCGCTGCTTCACGCCGAATTAATGAGATGTCGGCTTGTCTGAGCGCAGCTATTTAGCCAATTTCGCTTTTCAATGTGACGACCGCGGAGATTGCGGCGCTAGCTGCGACGCCACGGCGTCACCGTGACCTCATGCGCCGCGTCGAGCAGGTATGGCGCGCCCGGCGTCATCCCGTGTGCGGCCAGCACCTGATGCGGCGTCCGCGCCGGTACGCCGACGAAGCAGCCTTCGCCGCCGGGCAGCCGCACATGCGGGGCTTCCGACAGCCAGAACGTGTCGTAGCGGTCCATGAACATGTCGAACACGACGGGGCCGCCGATGATCGCGACGGTGCCGGAGGCGACGTCGGCAAAGGCGCAGGCTTCCGCAAAGCTCGCGTGCTCCGGATTCCATAACGTCGCGTTCGGCATCTCCGGATCGACGGTCAGCGCCTTGATCTTGCGGGTCAGGATCAGGCGCTTGCGCTTGGACGAATTCGGCTGCTGCTCGTGCGAGTGCCGGCCGTGCACGACCAGCGTGGCGCGATCGAGCGCCTGCTCGAAGAACAGCTTGTCGCCTTCGAACTTCAGGCTGTCGGGCATGACGTGGCTGGCGTCGGCGAGCATGCCGTCCGCCGAGACGATGACGTAGCCTTCAAAGCGGAAAGACAATGTCTATTCGGAAACTGTGGTCACCACGGAATTGACCGGGCGCTGGCTCACGGTCGGCAACTTGACGTCTTTGAGCAGCTCCTGGTCGTATTCGGGCAGCGTCGAGGCCGGAAATTTGGCGCGCATCGCCACCACCTTGTAGCCGCCGGCCTTCAGGCGCTTGAGCAACTCGGGCAGGGCTTCGGCGGTGTGCTTCTGGAAGTCGTGCATTAGGATGATGCCCTTGCCCTTGTTCTCGAGCTTCTTCATCACGGTCTCGATCACCTTCTCGGGCTTGGAGGCCTTGAAGTCGAAGGAGTCGATGTCGCAGGAGAAGATCCCGATGTTGCGGTTGCCGAGATAGGTGACCATCTCCGGCGGATGCTGCAGCGCCGGGAAGCGGAAGAACGGCGCGGGTGAGATGCCGCCGAGCGCCCACTTCACCGCGGACAGGCCCTTCTCGATCTCTTCTTTGCGCTGCGCCTCGCTAAGCTTCTTGTTGTTGAGGTTGGCATGCGACCAGGTGTGGCTGCCGATGGTATGGCCGGCCGCATAGACCTGCTTGAGGAGCTCCGGCTCGTAGGTCGCGTGCTTGCCGATCGAGAAGAAGATGCCGGTGGTACATTCATCGGCGAGCGCCTTCAGCACGGCGGGTGTGTTCTTCGGCCAGGGGCCGTCGTCGAAGGTCAGCACGACCTCGTGGTCGCGCAGGAAGTCGAGCTCCTTGAAATGCTCGAAGCCGAAGCCGGGACCGCCTGTCGTGTCGATCTCGACGGTGCGAGCGACCCCGAGCGCGTCCGGAGTGTTACAGGCTGCGCGCGCGGGCTGCGGCGGCTGTTGCGGCGGCGGCGGATTGACGAAACCCGCCGGCGCAGCGGCGGCGGCGGGAGCAGGGGCAGCCGGGGCTGAAGCGGTCGCCGGGGTTGCCGGAGGAGCAGCCTGCGTCGCGGCAGCGGGCTTGGCCGCCGGGGTCTGCGACCATGCCGCGCCTGCCATCGCCAGAGACATCGCGCTTGCCAAAATCAGTCCTGCCGCTACACGCATGGTGTTGTCCTCGAGATTGATCCCGTTGTTCCGCCGTGGCTTTTCGCCTCCGGCAAAACCCTTCCTGCCCCAAGCGATCCTAGCCTAGATGGTAGGCCCTCGCCATTGCAACGGCTGTTTGGCGGCCCACCACAATTGTGCCCAACCGGATTGTCCCGTGGAGAAAATACCTCGGCGATATAGCGGCCAATCAGGTCCTTGTGGAAGTTCCAGCCGGGAACTTCACATGTTACTCCGCCGGCGCTTCAATACAGGCGAACGATGAAGTCGGTACCTTCGCCGGTCTCGCCCTGGTTGATGCCCTGGTCGGAGACGATGATCGAGCTGCCCGACGTCAGCATCTCGTTGATCTTCGCCATGGTGTCGGCGGGGATCGCGATGCGGTCGAGCGCCTCCGTCGGGCTGTCCGGCGTGACCACAGGCTTGGCTGTCACAGGCTTGGCTGTCATAGGCCTGGCGGCGACGGGAATCACGACGGCGCCACGCTGGCGGCGCGATACACGTCCGTCATCCTCGCGCGCGGCGGCGCGGACCGAGACCGGCAGCGACACCACCGACCAATGCAGCACGTTGGGATCGGTCTTGTCGGCTTCGGCGGTGAACACATGCGTGCCAAGCGGCCGGTCGCTCGCGGCGATCGTAACCGGCATCTCGAACAGCGGCGCGAAATTCTGCCGCACGTAGAGTTTTGAATCCTTGCGGCTGATGAAGACCGCGATCTGGCCGGCCCGCCTGGGCGCTTCCGGCTTCGCCGCGGGCGCAGGCTCTGCGGCCGAGCTCTCGTCTTTCCTGGCGTCGGGCGCAGGTGCGGCCGTTGTCGTCGGCGCCTCAGGCTTCTTCGCGGCTTCGACGGTATCAGTCTTGGCCGGCTCGGCTCTGGCGGCCTCGGACTTGGCTTCAGCATTCGCCGCCTTGGCACCGTCTTCCGATTGCGGCTTGGCCGCCTCGGATGCCTCGGCGGTCTTGGTCTCGGACGTTGCCTCGGCCTTGTCGGCCGGCGCGGTGGCCTCCTCGAGGACCGGCGCATTGCCGGTCGTCACGTCCGACATCACGGTGTGACCGACCGAGGAGCGCAGCTCGAGCACGCGGTCGGCGCTCGCTGTCTTCGTCTCGACGGGCTTTGTCTCAGCAGGCTCTATCTCAGCAGGCTCTATCTTAGCAGGCTTTATCTCAGCAGGCTTGGCTTCAGCGGCCTTGGTGCCGGCTGCGCCCCTGTCGGCCTTGTCGCCGACATTGGTTTGCGGCTCGAGGCTGGCGGCGGGCTGCGGCGGCACGCGCACCGAGGCGAGCAGCGGATGCGAGAAGTTCTGTGGCGACATCTGGCCCGGCGAAACGATCACGCGCGCGCCCATCCTGGTCCAGTTCCACATCTTCACCGCGAATGCCATTGGCATGCGGATGCAGCCATGCGAGGCCGGATAGCCCGGCAGCACGCCGGCATGCATGGCGACGCCGGACCAGGTGATCCGCTGCATGTACGGCATCGGCGCGCCGCTATAGATGTTGGAGTGGTGGAATTTGTGCTTCTGGATGACGCTGAACACACCCATTGGCGTCGAGTGGCCCTTCATGCCAGTCGACACCGGCGACTCCGCGAACAAGCCGTTGCCGTCGTAGATCGTCACCTTCTGCCGGTTGATCGAGACGACAACGACGAGCGGCCCTTGCGGCTTGGTGCCGGCTTCCTTCTCGGCAACGGCTTCCTTTTTCTTGCCGGAGGTGCCGTGCTTTTGCGGCTTCTGGCGCGGAATTTCGGGATGAGGCTCCTGCCGGGCGTAGTAGGAGCCGTCGGAATAATCGGTCCAATAATAAAATGCTGCGTCCGCCTGGCTGGTCGTGCCGATCGCACCTGCCGCCGTCAAGATGGCGACCTGCCACAGCCGCTCCGGCTTGGCAGAAAAACCGGACCCGTTCACGCTGTTCATCCTCGAATCCATAATCCAAATCAGACATTAGTGTCGCAGAGGGGATACGCGTTCACTAGCAGGGCGGTTCTGCCATCAGCTACTTTTGTCCAAGACGTAGCAAAAAAGCCTCACAGAGCGGTAAACGGCGGCCGCAGTTCGCCCCCAGCCGTCTTCCTGACCGGCCGCCCGATGTCTACATTGCTGGGACTTGTTACCGGAGAACTTCATGTCATCCCGTTTCCCCGATCTTTCCGGCATCCGCTTGAAAGGCCTCGCTTTATTCCTCCTGACCGTGGCGGTGCCGTTGGCCTCCGCATCTGCTGCCGACGAGCCCGATCTGATCTTCCGCCGCTCCACCGTCTTCAAATGGATGAGCCCGAACGACAAGCTCGCGACCTACGGTCTCGACGACCCCGAAGTCGAGGGCGTTGCCTGTCACTTTACCGTGCCGGAGAAGGGCGGCTTCAAGGGCTGGCTCGGCCTTGCCGAGGAGGTCTCGGACATCTCGCTGGCCTGCCGCCAGGTCGGCCCGATCAAGTTCAAGAACAAGATGGAGCAGGGCGATGACATGTTCCGCCAGCGCCGCTCGCTGTTCTTCAAAAAGATGCAGATCGTGCGCGGCTGCGACGCCAAGCGCAACGTGCTGGTCTACATGGTCTACTCGGACAAGCTGATCGAGGGCTCGCCGAAGAACTCGACCTCGACGGTGCCGATCATGCCGTGGGGACCGGCGGACGCCAATATCCAGAAATGCGGCGACTTCTTCACTCAGTGACGCGATTGCGTTCACTCAGTGACGCGCTTGCGTTGCCAGTGACGCGCTTGGGTTACGCGGTCACGGTGGCGCGGCTGGCCTGCGGTGACACGAGATGCGAGCCGGTCAGCCGCACGAAGGCTTGTGGCGCGGCGTCATAGCCGCGGCCAGACTGCAGCGACATTGCGCCGGCTGAGGCGTCGTAGCGCCTGGATTGTTGCTCGACGCGGCCCGTCTCTGCGTCGGGCGCCGCTGCGCGATCTTGCGCCATCATGATGGCCATCCCTCACGTGGTTGCGCCCGGTGTGCCGGGCGTTCTGGTTTCGATGGCTTGGGTCGCTGCCGAAGCGTCTCCCGCTTGGCCGGACCCAGCCTTCGTTCGGGCTTCTCTTCAGCAGAAAAACGTAAAATGCTTGTGAAGCGCGCAAGGCGCTGGCGCGCCGGCATGCTGTGCGCGGCATCCCCTGCCGCTTGGACGGAGCTTGCGAAGCGACTTTGATTCGCCGGGCGAGCTGCCTGAAAAGATTGGGATTTTCCGCCGAATGTTTCGTCCCGCCGGGTGCGACGAAACAATTCTCGCGAAGATGAAACCATTTTCAGCTTTTGGCGCATCACGCGCGAAACGACGCATGGTTATCAGCGTCACAACGACGACGCACCGCCGGCCACGGAATGGGACACAAGATCATGCGCGCGCTCAGCTTCATCCTTGCCTTCGGTTTCGTGCTCGCCGGCTCCTCGTTTGCGGGCGCGCCGGATGGCAATCTGCCCGGTGTCGGCACCTTCCAGTACAGCGGCTCGCCCGTCATTCCGGCGCCGCAGCCAGTCGTGCTTGCCGCGCGCTTCTGATCGCCTTCAAGAAAATCAGCCAATAAAGGCCATCATGATTGCCCGCTTCTGCGCCGCCGCATTCGTAGCTCTTCTGACCATCAACGCTGCCGAGGCGCAGGTGCGCGCTCCCTCCAGGCTACCGGATCCCCGCAGCGAATTCGTGCGCCAGTGCGCGCCGCGTATGCTCGGCCGATGGGAGCACCCCGAGGAGGTCTGCGGCTGCCTGCACGATCACGCCGCTGCCGCCGTCGAGGACCGCGATTTGCGCGACGCGCTACTGCGCGGGATCAGCGAGACCGGCGTGCCGACGATCGAGACCGAGTGGGTGCCGGCGTCCAAGCAGAGCGAGATCGGCCCGACCTTCACCAGGATCGCCAAGCCGACCCTTCAGTGCATGTTCGATCCGGCGAAATCCTAAGCCATCATTTCGATTTCGGACCGTAGCGCGGCACGCAGGCGGCGGTCCGCGCCACGCCCTTATCGGTCATCTTCGAGCCCCGCACTTCCTTGACCTGCCCGGCGGGGCAGGTTCCGTCATCCACCTGCACGCGTTGGCCGAGCTTGAGATCGGTGATGTCCTGCTCGCGTCCGACGGTGACGGCATGCGCTGTGGTCACGAGCGCGGCGGAGATCAGGAGCGAGAGGCAGGCTGCACGGCGCAGAAGCATGATGAGAGATCCCGGCATCGATACGACAGTGTAGGGATGAGCCGGCGATTCTGATAGTGAACCTTCGTCACGCCCGCCGGGCCGACCTCGCGCGCAGCGCCGTGCGCGATGCCCGCGCGAGCCGTTCGGCGGAGGCGACGAGCTGTGGAACCGCGTGTCCGGAAAATCCCAGCACGAAGCCGGGCAGGGAAGGGGCGCGCGAATAGGTGTCGGCGAGCAGCCAGCCCTCCGCACCCGCGGCCTGCTTGGCCTCTGCTGCGACCGACAGGTCGACCGCCGGATCGAAGCGGGCGACGAGGTGCAGCCCTTGCGAGGGCACCGGCACCGACAGCGCACCGCCGGAGGCGGCTGCCAGTGTCTCAGCCAGCGCATCGCGCGCCTCTCGATAAAGCTTGCGCACCCGCTTCAGATTCGCGGCGAAGGCGCCGGAATTGAGCATGTCGGCCACCGCGCCTTCCATCAGCGTGCCGGGAAAGCGGTCGAGCGCAGCGCGCGCGGCGGTCACGTTGGCGATCAGGCGCTCGGGCAGGGCGCAATAGCCGATGCGCAAGCCAGGAAACAGCGTCTTGGCGAACGTGCCCATGTAGATCACGCGCTGGAGGTGATCGATGCCGGCAAGCGACATCAGTGGCGCGCCGTCATAGCGAAACTCGCTGTCGTAATCGTCCTCCAGCACGAAGGCGCCGGCTTGCCTCGCCCAATCCAAAAGCTCCAGCCGCCGCGGCATCGACATCTGTACCCCCAGCGGAAACTGGTGCGACGGCGTGACGTACGCCGCGCGCGCGGACGGCGCTGCCGTGCGCCCCCTGGCGACCCGCAAGCCATGCTCGTCGACGGGAACGGGCACGGCGCGGTAGCCGCAATGCGCGATGGTGTTTCGCGCAGCGGGGTAACCTGGGTCCTCGCACCACACTGGGTCGTTGGGTTTCAGAATTGCGCCGAGCACGATCCGCAGCGCGTGCAGCGTGCCCGAGGTCAGCATGATCTGATCGGGATCACAGCGCAGTCCGCGCGCCGACAACAGATGATCAGTGATTGCCGCACGCAGCTCGCGGCTGCCGCGGGGATCGCCATAATGCAGATGTTCGGCCCCGAACGCGCGCATGCGCCTGCCAACGAAGGCGCGAAAGCGCTGCACCGCGCGCTCGTCGATATGAGTGCAGCCGAGCGAGAACGCGCCTTGCTTTGGAGCTTCCACTACGATCTTCGGCTTGTTCGGTTCAGTTGCGCGTGCCGGGATACGCTTAGCGACGAATGTGCCGGAGCCGACGGTCGCCGCGGCAAAGCCGTCGGCGATCAGCCGCTCGTAGGCGATGATGACGGCGTTGCGGCGGAAGCCCGTCTGCCTCGCCAGCGTCCGCGACGGCGGCAGCGCCTCGCCGGGCTTGACGAGGCCGGAGACGATGATCTCGCACAGCGCCTGATACAGCCGGTGCGCGGCCGACGCGCCTGGCGTGATATGCGCCCCGGTAAGGTCGAGCGGCAGCTCGGCTTTCGTCGGGGACTTGGCAGGCACGGGAGAATTGGTCGGAATTTTTTGCATGGAATTGGCACTATCGCAGACCAAATCGGCCGCTACAACTCGCCTGGAATTGTTCCAATCCCGACAGGAGCGGCCGTGGGCGAGACCGAGACTCAAAATTCCTATCCGACGTCGGCGCGCAGCCAGGTGAAGCGCCGCCACGACCGCGGCTTCTACGATCACGAGACGGTTCATCGCATCCTGGATTCCTCGATGCTCTGCCACGTCTCCTATGTCATCGACGGCCAGCCCTATTGCACGCCGACCTTCTTCTGGCGCGAGGGCACAAAACTCTACTGGCACGGCTCGAGCGCCAGCCGGATGCTGCGCAACCAGAGCAAAGGCGAGCGCGTCTGCCTGACGGTCGCGCATCTCGACAGCCTCGTGCTGGCGCGCTGCGGCTTCAACCACTCGGCGGATTATCGTGCCGTGATGGCGTTCGGCACCGCCTATCTCGTCACCGACGCGGCCGAGAAGGAGCGGGCGGCGGTCGCGATGGTCGATCGCTTCTTCCCGGCGCGCACCGCCGGCCTGCGGGCCAGCACCGCGCAGGAGATCAAGGCGACCTCCTTCATCGCGATGGAGATCGAGGAGGCCTCGGCCAAGATCCGCGCCAAGGGTGTTGCCGATGACGATGAGGACTACGAACTGCCAATCTATGCCGAGCGCATTCCGGTCCGCACCGTGCTCGGTGCGCCGGAACCGTGCCCGCGCCTGCTCGGCGGCGTGACGCGCCCTGCGACGCTGAGCGGCTATTCCGAAGGCCGGCTGCTCGAAGATGCATTGCGGGGTGCTTATTTTGTGGAGTACCCGAACGGCTGAAATCGGCTAGCTTCGCACTCCCTGAGCCATCCGAACGCCTGGAGTTGCCCGATGAATGCCGAAACGCAGCAGAGGATTCTTGACGCCGTCGACGCCGGCTTCGAAGCCCAGCTTGCGACCACACGCGATTTCGTCGCGATCCCTTCGACCCGCGGGGCGGAGGGGCCGTGCCAGGACATGATCGGCGACCTCCTGCGTGCGCGCGGCTATGAGGTCGACGACTGGCACATCAATGTCGATGATCTCAAGGCTCTGCGCGGCTTCGGTCCGATCGAGCATGATTTCTCCAAGGCGCGGACCGTGGTCGGCACGTATCGTCCGGGGACCGAGGCCGGCAAATCGCTGATCCTCCAGGGCCACTGCGACGTGGTGCCGGCAGGGCCGCTGGAATTGTGGGACACCCCGCCGTTCTCGCCTGTGATCAAGGACGGCAAGATGTTCGGCCGCGGCGCCTGCGACATGAAGTCCGGCACCATCGGCGCGCTCTATGCGCTGGATGCGATCAAGGCCGCGGGCCTCAAGCCGACAGCGCGGATTCACTTCCAGTCCGTGATCGAGGAGGAGAGCACCGGTGTCGGCGCGCTCTCGACGCTCCAGCGCGGTTATCGCGCCGACGCCTGCTTCATCCCCGAGCCGACCGGCGGCAAGATGGTGCGCTCGCAGGTCGGCGTGATCTGGTTCCGCCTGCGCGTGAAGGGCCATCCGACCCACGTCGCCTTTGCCGGCTCGGGCTCCAATGCAATCATGGCGGCCTATCATCTGATCCAGGCCCTCCAGAAGCTCGAGATCGAGTGGAACGAGCGCGCCAGGGCCGATCGGCACTTCAAGACGCTCAACCATCCCATCAACTTCAACCCCGGTATCATCAAGGGCGGCGACTGGGCCTCCAGCGTGCCGGCCTGGTGCGATGTCGATTGCCGCATCGCCATCCTGCCGGGCTGGTCGGTGGCCGATCACCAGAAGGAGATTCTGGCCTGCGTCGCGGCCGCGGCGCGCAACCACCGCTTCCTCGCCAACAACCCGCCGGAGATCGAATGGTCCGGCTTCCTGTCGGAAGGCTATGAGCTGACCGGCGCCGCCGCGCCGGAGGCCGCGTTCGGCAAGGCGTTCAACGCCGTCTATGGCGACGCCGTCGAGGATCTCGTCTTTACCGCGCTCACAGACACGCGCTTCTATGGCCTCAATCACGGCATCCCCAGCCTGTGCTTCGGCGCCAGCGGCGGCGAGATGCACGGCTTCAACGAATTCGTCGATCTGGATTCGCTGAAGAAGTCGACCAAGGCGATGGCGCTGTTCATCGCGGAGTGGTGCGGGGTGGAGAAGGCGTAACTCGAACGGCATCGGCGATGCGCTCCCTCTCCCGGTTGCGGGAGAGGGTCGGGGAGAGGGTGTCTCCGCTGGAAAGACCCCCCAACTGTGGAGAGAGCCCCCACCCGGCGCTTCGCGCCGACCTCCCCCGCAAACGGGAGAGGTGTTACGGAGAACCCCGCAGCCACCTGCCGCATCCAGATGCTTTAAGCTTAAAAGAAACACTAGGAGGTCGGGCGCACCAGTGGCAGACTGGCGCCCGAAGACCGGGGCCCTGGGAGCAATGATGCGCGATTGGGATGATGCTTATGCCAATTCAGCCCATGTCCCGGGCTCGGACAAGCTGCCGGCGCAATGGGCCGAGCGGGCTGCGGCCTACCGGGCTGGCCTCAAGGATTTTCACGCTGACATCGCCTACGGGTCCGGCGAGCGCCAACGCCTCGACCTGATCCGGCCCGACAGTGACAGCAAGGGGCTCGTCGTGTTCGTCCATGGCGGCTACTGGATGCGCTTCGACAAATCGACCTGGACCGATCTGGCCGAAGGCGCGCGCCATCACGGCTGGACGGTGGCGCTGCCGAGCTACACGCTGACGCCGGCGGCGCGCATCTCCGACATCACCGCCGAAATCACCGCCGCGATTGGCAAAGCGGCCGCGCTCGTCGCAGGGCCGATCCGGCTCGCCGGTCACTCCGCGGGCGGCCATCTCGTGACGCGCATGTTGTGCGACGACAGCCGGCTGGATGGCGCCATCTACAACCGTATCGCCGGCACGCTCTCGATCAGCGGGCTGCACGATCTGCGTCCGCTGCTGAAGACGAAGATGAACGACACGCTCCGCATGACCATGGAGGAGGCGAGCCTCGAAAGCGCCGCGCTGCATCTGCCGCGCGGACATTCGCCGCTCACCGCCTGGGTCGGCGGCAGCGAGCGGCCGGAATTCATCCGCCAATCCGACCTGATCGCCAACATCTGGACCGGGTTCGACGTGCCGACCCGCCTCGTCGTCGATCCCGGGCTCAACCATTTCAGCGTGATCGACGGATTGAAGGATCCATCGTCGCCGATCACCGCACGCCTGGTCGGCCTCGATTGAGCAAGGGCAGGGATGATCGATCGGGAGGGACTGTCATGACGTCCAGCGACTACGATCCCACGAGCGAAGGCGCGGAGACCGATTTCACCCGGCGCATGTCCTACGGTGACTATCTGGCGCTGGACAAGATCCTCGGCGCACAGCATCCGCTGTCGGAGGCGCATGACGAGATGCTGTTCATCATCCAGCATCAGACCACGGAGCTGTGGATGCGCCTTGCCATCCACGAGCTCAGCGCCGCGCGCCGCGCTATCGCCCAAGACGAGGTGCAGCCCGCGATGAAGATGCTGGCGCGGATGTCGCGCATCTTCGAGCAGCTCAACAACGCCTGGGACGTGCTGCGCACGATGACGCCGAGCGAGTACACCCGCTTCCGCTCGCAGCTCGGCCAGTCCTCCGGCTTCCAGTCGCGCCAGTACCGGCTGATCGAATTTTTGCTCGGCAACCGCAACCACGCCATGCTCAAGCCGCACGCGCACGATGCGGCGACCACAGAGCTGCTCGAAGCCGAGCTCGCGACGCCGAGCCTCTATGACGAGGTGCTGCGGCTTGCCGACCGCCACGGGCTCAAGATGCCGGCCGCGGTGCTCGCCCGCGACGTCCGCGAGACCCACAGTCTCAACGAAGGCGTGCTGCAGGCCTGGCGTATCGTCTACGAGGCGCCGGAGACGCACTGGATGCTCTACGAGCTCGCCGAAAAGCTGGTCGATTTCGAGGACTATTTTCGGCGCTGGCGCTTCAACCATGTGACGACGGTCGAGCGCGTCATCGGCTTCAAGCGCGGCACCGGCGGCACCGGCGGCGTCAGCTATCTCAAGCGCATGCTGGAGGTCGAGCTGTTTCCCGAGCTCTGGCGTGTCCGTACCATTCTCTAGAGATGACCATGACGAAGTTGCGCGTCTATGACGACACCAAATCGCTGTTTCATCTGCCTGACGGCGTGATCTATCTCGACGGCAACTCGCTCGGCGCGTTGCCGCTTGGCGCTGCCGCGCGGGTCAATCGCGTCATCACCGACGAGTGGGGCAATGAGCTGATCCGCGCCTGGAACAGTGCGGGCTGGTATGCCCAGCCGCGCCATGTCGGCGACCGTATCGCGCGGCTGATCGGCGCCGAGGCCGGCTCGGTGATGGTCGGCGACACGCTGTCGCTCAAGGTCTATCAGGCGCTCGCGGCCGCGCTCGAGATGAATGCATCGCGCAAGGTCGTGCTGTCAGACACCGGCAATTTTCCAACCGATCTCTACATGGCCGAGGGCCTGATCGCGACGCTCGGGCGTGGTCAAAAATTGCGCCTGGTGGCACCGGAAGAGATCGAGGCCGCGTTGTCGCAGGAGATTGCCGTCCTGTACATCACCGAGGTCGACTACCGCACCGGGCGCCGTCACGACATGGCGGGGCTCACCGCAAAGGCGCATGCGCTGGGGATCGTCACGGTCTGGGATCTCGCGCATTCGGCCGGCGCGCTGCCGGTCGATCTCGCCGGCTGCGGCGCCGACTTTGCGGCGGGGTGCACCTACAAATACATCAATGCCGGTCCCGGCGCGCCCGCCTTTCTCTACGCCGCGCCGCGCCATGCCGATCACGCGCGCGCCGCGCTGTCGGGTTGGATGGGGCACGCCAAACCCTTCGCATTCGAGCTTGGCTATGCGACCGCCGGCGGCGTCGAGCGCATGCGCATCGGCACGCCGCCGGTGCTGGCGATGGCGGCGCTGGAGGCCTCGCTCGACATCTGGGATCGGGTCGATATCGCCGAGGTCCACACGCGCTCGCTGGCGCTCGGCGATCTCCTGATCGCCGAGGTCGAGCGCCGCTGTCCGTCCTTGAAGCTTGTCACCCCGCGCGCGCACGAGCACCGAGGCTCGCAAGTCTCCTTCGCCTTCGAGGGCGGCTACGCCGCGATCCAGGCCCTGATCGCCCGCGGCGTCATCGGCGATTTCCGCGCGCCCGATATCATGAGGTTCGGGATCACGCCCCTGTATATCGGGAAGGATGAGATCATCCGCGCCGCCGAGCTCATCGAGGAGGTGATCGCAGGTGAGGTGTGGCGCCGGCCCGAGTACCAGGTGGTGAAGGCGGTGACGTGAGGGGGCAAAGTCAGCCCGGCCATTACCTCCGACGTCATTGCTTTGCCGCAAGGGGCCATTCACCTTGAGAACACAACGAATTGGGAGGAGATCCGATGACGCCGCTCGAGAAACTTAAAGCGATGAAGATGCCCTTTGCCGAGCTCAAGGGCGTCGAGTTCGTCGAGGCCGAGAAGGATCGCGTGGTGGCACGGATGACGGTCAGGCCCGATCTCTGCACGCTTCATCACACCGTTCACGGCGGTGCCGTGATGGCGCTGGCCGATTCCGTTGGCGCGGCGGCGACCGTGATCAACCTGCCCGAGGACGCCAAGGGCACGACCACGCTCGAGAGCAAGACCAACTTCATCGGCGGCGCCAAGGAGGGAACCACGATCATCGCCACCGCCACCCCAGTGCACCGGGGCCGGCGAACCCAGGTCTGGACCACCCGATTGGAGACCGAGGACGGCAAGCTGGTCGCCGTGGTGACCCAGACCCAACTGGTCCTGTGAAACTGCGGGATGCTTGATTTTGTTAACTAATTCGTCGCTCTGATGCCCAAAACTTGAGCGGGTTCCCTCTTGAAAGATTTGCTGCGTCGCACAATATTGGAGGCCTAGGGATTCGGAACGCCTCCTCGAGGGACACCAAGAGGAGTTTGATGTGATACTTGAAGACACCACCCGCATCGCGACCGTTCCCGGCTATGTGCGGACCCTGAGCCAGCAGGAAGAATTGCCGCTTCTGCGCGATCACTTGCTCAGGCTGGATGCCGCAAGCCGGCACGACCGCTTCAACGGCTTTCTCGACGACAGCTTCATCGAGCGTTACGCGGCCCGCTGCGCCGAGGATGGCACCGTGATTGTTGCCTATATCGTCGACGGCGTGGTCCGCGGCGCGGCCGAACTGCATCCGCCGGAAGGCGATTCGCTGCCTGAGGTCGCCTTCAGCGTGGAAGCATCCGTGCGCCGGCAGAACGTCGGCACCACTCTGTTCAGCCGCCTGATCGCCGAAGCGCGCTGGAAGGGTTTTAGGCGCCTGCGCATCACCACCGGCGCCGAGAATCACGCGATGCGAGCGCTCGCCAGGAAGTTCGGCGCGCATCTGGAATTCCACCATGGCGAATCGACCGGGACGATCGATCTGACCAAGACGACCGAAGCCGAACTTGCCGACCTCGCGGCCGCGCCGTTCAAGGCGGGGCGCGCGCTGATCAGCTTCAATTCGGCCTGCTGGAAGATCATCTCCAGCATGTACGGCAATCGCGCCGCCTGAACCGGAAAGCGGACTGGAATCAAAAAGCGGACCGGCAAAACCGGTCCGCTTTCGTATTCTGGGTCGTGAAATGAGCGTTCAGGTGCCGGTGCGCTTGTCGTTGCCGAATCGGCGAACGACACGGCGTTCGACCACCACCGAGCGCTGTGCGCCCTGTTCGCCGGCGATCACACGCGTCGCGGTGATGCGGCTGTTGGTGCGGGCCTGCTTCTTCACCTCGGCCTGGACCACGTCGAGCGGCATGCCCATCAGCGCTGCGGCGATCTCGGCCTGCTGCTCCTGGTCGTCGGTGATGCCGACGGCGGCGAAGATCGCCTCGTCCAGAGTGGGCGGATCGTGGCGCACGCGCCGCGTGCCATATTTGGTATTCCAGTCTGCGCTCATAACGGCCTCATCTTGATGCCGGGATACCTAGTGCCGCGGATGTTGCATTGCAATATGGAATCGGTGTGACATCACAGCTATGCGCCGGTCGGGTGTCACGGCGGTGACGTGACGCCGGAGTCGACCTCAACCCATTGCTGCGGCCAGCGTTTCAGGGCCGCGCGCCCGGCCTCGGTTAGCCCGTAGATTCCCCGGTCGGCACGCGCGAACCAGCCGTACACATTGTTAAGCAAGATCTTGCCGGCATCGGGACAGCGTTCGCGTAATTCGCGCACGCGCCGCGGACCGTCGGCGAGCGCCGAGGCGCAGGCCAGCGCCTGCTGCCGATAGGCTGTCATGATCGGCGCACGCGTGCTGCCGCCGAGCACCGGATCGCCCTGGCGGCGCTGATGTTCGGCAACGAGGCGAGAGCGCACCTTCGGCTCGCGGCGCGGTGCTGCGGTCGGCGGCTTGACCAGCACCTCGACCTGGCCGCGCTCGGTGATCCCGAGCATGCCGAAGCCGAGCCGGCGGCAGAGATTGCGATAGCGTGCATCGCTCTCGCGCCCCTTGCCGCGGATCGACATCTTGGCGGCGATCCAGACCTCATCGGCTGCCGATGCGCGATCGACCGCCTGCAGGATCAGCTCGAGATTGAACGCGAGCTTGAGTTCGCCGATCACGACGACCGGCGGATCGCCGGCGCTGAGGCCGACGAGATCGCAGCCGCCGATCTCACCCTTGACGGTGAAGCCGAGCTCTTCGAGGAAGCGTTTGACGGGAAGGTAAAGCGTAGTTTCCACGGCAGGTCCGATCGGAGAATCAGGTGCGGGGCAGTGTAGAGCCTTCCCGGCTCGGATTGAATCCAAGCCGGCGCGCAGCACTGCGATCCGACTGCAATTACACCCGCCCAGCCACCGGGATCAGCGCGCCGGAGATGCCACTCGCGGCATCGCTGGCGAGGAACAGGATGACTTCGGCGAGTTCCAGCGGCGTAACCCATTTGGAAAAATCCGCCTTCGGCATGTCGGCACGGTTCGCCTTGGTGTCGATGATCGACGGCAGCACCGCGTTCACGGTGACCTTGCCTTTCCATTCGTTCGCCAGCGCTTCGGTCAGGCGGTGCACGCCCGCTTTCGATGCCGCGTAGGGACCCATGCCGGAGCCGGCCTGAAGCGCGCCCATGGCGCCGATATTGACGATGCGACCAGCCTTCGAGGCGGCCAGATGCGGCAGCGCCGCGTGCGAGCTGTTGAGCGCGGTCAGCAGGTTGAGCGCGTGCATGCGCTGCCAGGTCTTGATGTCGCCGTCGCCGACGGTCTCGAAGGCGAAGCCGCCGGCGATGTTGATCAGCGCGTCCAGCTTGCCGAAATGTTTCGCAGCAGCTTCAATCGCAGCCTTCGCCTGCGCTGCATCGGACAGATCGACGCCACCGATCTCGATGCGCTCAGGCGTTGCGGGGGCTTGTGAGGGCGCATGGTCGATGCCGGCAATGCGCGCGCCGCGCGACAGCGCGGTCTCGGCGACCACCTTGCCGAGTGCGCCGAGCGCGCCAGTCACGACAATGACTTTTCCCTGCACGAGACTCTCCGTCGTTTCGCTTCGCGCCGACTATTGCGCGCGGTGAATTGGACTTGCAATGGCGGCGGCTTCAAGGCTGAATGATCGGTGCAACTTTAGATCGTTTCAGGGTTTCCCTGCATGGCAGATAATTTTCCGACCGTCGAATTTCCCGCAAGCATCGTCACCCTGGAACACCCGCTCGCACATTTCCGCCAGGCGCTGTGCGGAAGCGGCCCGGTGCAGATCGTAGCGATGGGATCGTCCTCGACCGCAGGTCTCGATAATGTCGTTCCCTATCCCGCCCGGCTCGAACTCTATTTGAGAAAGCATTTCAGGGATCACGATACTCATGAGAGCATCCGCATCGACGTGTTCAACCGCGGCCGGGGCGGCGAGGAGGCGCCAGAAGAGTTGGCTCGCTTCCAAACGGATATCTTTCAGGACAATCCCGCGCTGGTCATCTGGCAGGTCGGAACGAACGCGGTCTTTCACAAGGAAGACTACAAGGTCGCCGACGTGATGGCCGCAATCGAGGAAGGTCTGGATCGGCTGAGCGGCCACAACTTCGACGTCCTGCTGATCGATCCGCAATATACGACAGCAATGCTCACGGACGATCGCCGCGCGCTGTCCGAAGAGATCGTGCGGTTGATCCGCGCCGCGGCCGAAGATGCGGGCGTCAACCTGTTCCAGCGCTGGGCGCTGATGCAGCACTGGCACAAGCACAACAACGTCTCGCTCAAGCAGTTGGTCGCTCCGGACGATGGCTCGAAACTGCATCAGAGCGACTGGAGCACGATGCAGGTGTCGCGAGCCCTTCGTGCGGCGATCATCAAGGCGATCGGGTTGACGAGCTCGACGGGGTGCGATTGCTGGATCACGACTGAAGGTAACGTGTCTTCAACTCATCCCGCTCCGGCGGACCCAGCCTGAGCCCGTCGCGCAAATAGGTTTCGAGGTCGCCATATTCCTTGGCGATGGCGTCGAACGCCGCGGCAAGATACGACGCCTCGACGCTGCCGATGGCGTTGCGGACGTCCTCGGGCAAGTCGATGGCGACCGTCGCGTCGCGTTTGTAGTGCTGGTTGGTCAGCAGATAGTCCTCGGCAATGATGTCGTCGGGCACGCCGAGCGCATGCAGGATCAGCGCGCTGGCGAAGCCGGTGCGGTCCTTGCCGGCGGTGCAGTGGATCACGAGCGGCGCACGGTCTTCGAGGAGATGGCCGAACAGCATGCGGAAGCTGTGCGTGTTGTGGCGGACATAGTTGCGGTAGGAGTCGCGCATGATCTCGAGCGCGACCGGCGCCGTCAGCGTGCCCCTATCGAGCTCGGCGCGCAGCGCGGCGACGACCGTCGGCTCGATCGGCAGCGAATACACGGCGATCTCATCCATTACGCAGACGCCGGCGGCGCGTTCGTTCAGCCCCCGAAAGTCGAATGCGCTTTTAACGCCCAGCGCGCGCACGATCTCGACGTCGGCAGCCGTGAGCTGGCCGAGATGGTTGGACCGGAAGATGTGCCGCCAGCGCGTGGTGCGGCCGTCGACGGTCGGATAGCCGCCGAGATCGCGAAAGTTGCTGGCGCCTTGCAAAGCGAGGTGACGGGCAGGGCAGCCGCTTGAGGAAGAGTCTTGCATGGGCTCGGCTTGGGTTATGGTTCCACTGGACGCGCGGCTGGCGTCCTTTGAGTCTATTACGGGGGCGATCATGGACCGGCACAAGGCCATTGTTTTGGCGATCACCATGCTGGCGGGCGGAATTTCCGGCACGCGGCCGGCCGACGCGCAGACGTTCCGGACCTACCACTGCGCCGATGGTACGGAATTCATCGTGGGGTTTTATGACTACGACAAGCGCGCCTTCCTCCAGATCGACGGCGAGCCGGTCACGCTCGCCAAGCGGCTGGCGGTCTCGGGCGCGCGCTATTCGGGAGGCGGGATCACGCTGAGGATTCCCAGGAACGGCGCCACCACGGTCAAGCATCTGAAGCGGCCGGTGACGGCCTGCGCGGTGATCTGAACGGCGCCCCGCCTGCAAGAATCAAAAAGGGCCGAAACCTCGTGGCTTCGACCCTTTTTCCAATTGCCATCCCGCGCAGTGAAAGCGCGGCGGTAACCCTGCCACAGGCATCAGCGGTCCCATTTCGGCTTGGCTTCGTCGACCGCGTCCTGGTGGTACCAGCTGTCGCTGCAGATCGAGACGTTCGCGGGAGGCGATGTGTGATCAGCGGGAAGGCGGGTCTCGCCATCGCGGCGTCCGGCGAGAGCCGCGCGGCCCCCGACCGGAAATTGATAGATCTTCGCAGATCCCTGACTTAGACCATTGTTCATCATGGCGATTTCTCCTTGGTCAAAGCGCCTTGGCCTCCATGGTGCGCCCGACTCGTTCGATTGTGGTTACTGGAATCCCCATATCGGCCGCGCCCTTCGAATTGGAAAGTGCCCAAGAGGAAATCAGTTGCCGCCTAATTTTTGGGCAGCCGACCCTTTGCACCCTCCAAGGCATTGGCTTGGTGACCAACGCCTCGGCCATTCCAAAGGTTGCTGGGCAGGGGCGGGTCGCTTTACGGAAATTGCCGGGCGTTGATGCACGTTTGATCGGCAACCTCCGGCATGGGCCGGCATGCTTCAGAATCGTGCGTTTTCCGCGGGATTTTGCAGCGCAGCTTCACGCGAAGGTGCGCGGCTATGACGCACGTCACTATGGACGATCCGCCGGCGGCGGCGCGCGCCCCGCGGTGGTGGAAAACCTCGCGCTCTGCGGCCTTTTGGCACGCAAAATGCTTGTAAGGGGCCGGCCGATGATGGCCGGGTACAAACGTGCGGGGGCTCTCAACCCCACCTTTCGCATCATCTACAGAGAGGCTCAATGACCAAGTATAAGCTCGAGTACATCTGGCTCGACGGATATACGCCGACTCCGAACTTGCGCGGCAAAACCCAGATCAAGGAATTTGCGTCATTTCCGACGCTCGAGCAGCTTCCGCTCTGGGGCTTCGATGGCTCCTCCACCCAGCAGGCCGAAGGCCACAGCTCCGATTGCGTGCTGAAGCCGGTCGCGGTCTTCCCGGACGCCGCCCGCACCAACGGCGTGCTGGTGATGTGCGAAGTCATGATGCCCGATGGCAAGACACCGCATCCGTCAAACAAGCGTGCCACCATCCTCGATGACGCCGGCGCCTGGTTCGGCTTCGAGCAGGAATACTTCTTCTACAAGGACGGCCGTCCGCTCGGCTTCCCTGCCTCGGGTTATCCGGCGCCGCAGGGCCCGTACTACACCGGCGTCGGCTATTCGAACGTCGGCGACGTCGCCCGCAAGATCGTCGAGGAGCATCTCGACCTCTGCCTGGCTGCCGGCATCAACCACGAAGGCATCAACGCGGAAGTCGCCAAGGGCCAGTGGGAATTCCAGATCTTCGGCAAGGGCTCCAAGACCGCGGCCGACCAGATGTGGATGGCCCGCTATTTGATGCTGCGCCTCACCGAGAAGTACGGCATCGACATCGAGTTCCACTGCAAGCCGCTCGGCGACACCGACTGGAACGGCTCGGGCATGCATGCCAACTTCTCGACCGCCTATATGCGCGACGTCGGCGGCAAGGAGTATTTCGAGGCGCTGATGGCCGCCTTCGAGAAGAACCTGATGGACCATATCGCCGTCTACGGCCCGGACAACGACAAGCGCCTGACCGGCAAGCACGAGACCGCGCCCTGGAACAAGTTCAGCTACGGCGTGGCCGATCGCGGCGCTTCGATCCGCGTTCCGCACTCCTTCGTCAACAACGGTTACAAGGGCTATCTGGAAGACCGCCGTCCGAACTCGCAAGGCGACCCCTACCAGATCGCTTCGCAGATCCTGAAGACGATCGCGTCGGTGCCGACCGACAAGAAGGCCGCGGCCTGACATCCTCCCGGCCCGGGCTGGGGGCTGGCCCGGGCTGCTCTTCGATCCGCCGGAGCAGATAGGCTCCGGCGGATTTTTGCATTCTGATGACGGCCGTTGCGCGGTCGGCGGACCTTGCCTTGCGTGAAACTTGTCCGTCGCTGCCGAAACCGGGATAGACTGCCGGCGGGATGTGCGCTGGGGCCGGGGACACGGCTGGTGTTTGAGGGTTTCTACAAGGTGCGGTTTCAGCTCGGCGACGCCGTCGGCCACAGCGTGATGCATGCCGGCAACGGCACGATGCTCGGCGGCAATTCGGCGTTCGCCCATATCGGCACCTACGACAAAACCAACGACGGCGTCGACATCGTGATCAAGACGGTGCGCCACAACCCCGATCCGAACTACCGCGCCATGGCTGGTACCGACGATGCGACGCTGATCGCAAAAGGCTGGGCCGATGGCGATCTCTATCGCTTCAAGGGCGAGCTGAAGGAGTTGCCGGGCGTGCCATTCCAGTCGGTGATGACGCCGATCACCGAAGATGAGGTGCCGATCGCCGGCGGAGTCGGCGAAGGCGGCATCACCGATGGTCTCTACTCGATCCATCTGCGCATGCTCGACGGCGTCGACGGCGGGCTGACCGGCGTGATGCTGCTCAACCGGGGCCGCATCCTCGGCGGCGACGCCTCGTTCTATTATCTCGGCAGCTACACCGCTGCGAGAGGCCGCTGGAAGGGCCAGATCCTCAACCAGGAGCACACGCCGGCCAAGGACGATCCGATCTTCGGCGGGCACGAGGTCGGCATCGGCTTCTCCGGCAGTTATGACGGCGAAGGGGCGGTGCTGGACGCAACCGCGCTGGCCGGCAAGCGCAGCCTGCGCCTCACCGCTGCGCTCAAGCTGATGCACCGCGCCTGAAATTTATCCGGGAAGACACATGGCAAACACCATTCGCATGCTCTCGACGCTCGGCCTGATGGGTGCGATGCGCAGCCTGTCCTCCGCTTTCGAGACCGCCAGCGGCATAAAGGTCGATGCCGATTTCGCGCCGACCCTCGCGCTCGTCAAGCGTTTGCGCGCCGGCGAGGCCGCCGATCTCGTGATCCTCACCCGCGAAGGGCTCGACGAGATGATCGGCGAGGGCCGGGTCATTGCCGAGAGCGCGGCCGGTCTGGCGCGCTCCTTTGTCGGCATCGCGGTGCGGCCAGGACAGGCCCATCCCGACATCACGACCGCAGCCGCGCTGCGCACGACGCTGCTCGCGGCCCGGTCCGTCGCCTATTCGCGGCTCGGGGCGAGCGGGGTCTATTTCGCCCAGCTGCTTGTACGGATGGGGATCGCGGCCGAGATCAACGCCAAGGCCACCATCGTCGAGCAGGGCTTCACGGCGGAGCGGCTCGTCAGCGGCGAGGCTGATCTGGCCGTGCAGCAGATCAGCGAGCTGAAGCAGGTGCAGGGCATCGAGGTCATCGGACCCATCCCGCTCGATTTGCAGACACCGGCGGTGTTCTCCGCCGGCCGCATGGCGAACGCGGCACATGCCGAGGCAGCCGATCGTCTGCTGCGCTACCTGGCATCGCCGGAGGCCATACCCGTGCTGCGCCGGTCAGGACTGGAGCCTTGAATTTGCCGGGGCGGGGCCGCAACGTGGCACGCATGCGGACTTGTCTCATTGCCATCGTTCTTACGCTGGCCGCGCCGCTCTCGGCGCAGGCGCAATCGGCCGACCTCGTCCTGTGCGACCGTGTGGCCGCCGATCCGAGAGAGACGACGTCGCGGCGCGCGCGTTGTTCGAGAAGGCGGCGGCGCAAAACCATCCCGGCGCGCTGGAGCGGATGGGCGCCTTCGCGCAGGAGGGCAGGGGCGGGCCGAAGGACAAGGAGGCCGCAAAAGGCTATTACGAGCGTGCGGCGGCGCTCGGCGACGAGGACGCCAGGAAGGCGCTGGAGCGGCTGCGCTGCCCTTATGCGATCAAGAACAAGCAGGGCCAGTTCGTCACCACGCTGTGCTTCTGAACAGACCCGGCACGTGCCGGAACCTGGCTCGCGCGTCCGCCGTTGATAACCAGACAAGACGGAGCGCAACCATGATCCGCAAACTCGCATCCGGCGAATATCGCCTCTATTCACGCAAGGTGAATCCCAAGACCGGCAAGCGCCGTAATCTCGGCACGTTCAAGAGCCGCGCCGCGGCCGAGAAGCACGAGCGCGAGGTGCAGTACTTCAAGCGTCACTGACGCCCGATGAGCGCCGTCGGGGCCGCGCAAACAAAAGAGTCGAAAACAACCCCATGCACAGTAGCCGGGGCGCTGAAATCACAACGAAATCATGTTTTGCGGATTCACCGAAGCAAAGCTTGACCCGTCGGGCAAAACAGGGGCATGGATGGCATCATGCAGGGCGGAGTCCGCGAACGACCCTGCGCGGAAAAGCCGAGATGCTGAACCAGGAGCACACGCGGGTCATATCCGCATGGCGGACAGTCGCGCGGCAAGGACATCGATCGCGGCGCGGACCCGCCGGGGCATGGCGTCGGCGGCCCGCTTGGGCCAGACGATCTGGAGCGGAATGGGTGGCGGCTCGTGGCCAACCAGGATCTGCTCGACGTCGCCCCGATCGATCAGCCGACGCACCTGCCAGAGTGGGGCGAGGCCGATGCCAAGACCGGACGCGACGGCAGCGTTGCGTGCCGCCGCGCTTTCCGAGCGAAAACGACCGTGCACGTCGATGCGCCGCTTGGTGCCGCCAAAGGCCCATCTATCGTCGTCGCTGGCGCGCAACACGCATTCATGGCGGGTGAGCTCGCGCGGATGTTCGGGACGACCGTAAGCTTCCAGATAGGCGGGTGCCGCGAACACGGCCCAGCTCAGTCCACCAAGGCGGCGGATTCGCAGATTCGAGTCCGGCAAATGCCCGATGCGGATGGCGAAATCCAACTTTCCGGCGACGAGGTCGACATGCTCGTCGGACAGGACGAGTTCGATGGCGATGTCCGGATTCCGCGTCAGGAACTGGCCCAGGGCAGGGGTCACATATTCGGGGCCGAACAGGCTCGACGTGCCGATGCGGATGGTGCCGGCAAGCCGCCGGTCGCTGGCGAGCAGATCTTCGCGCGCGGCGTCGATGGTGGTGAGGGCGAGGCGGATGCGGCCGGCAAATTCGAGGCCGGCCGCCGTCGGACGCAGGCGCCGCGTCGTTCGCGATATGAGCTCGACGCCGAGATCGTCCTCGAGCCGCGCCAGCGACCGGCTGACCGACTGCAATGTTTTGCCGAGACGCGCGGCCGCCGAGGTCAGGCTGCCCTCGTCGATGACGGCCAGAAACGTGGTGTAATCCGCAAACGAGGTCAGGGCACTCTCCCGAAAAGCGAGATAATATATCCCTTTTGACGGATATTATCACGGCGGCTCGGACGTGTTGTGAGTGGGGCTCCCGATGACCAGGAGCTTCCCATGATGACGCCAGACGCCTCCACCGCAAGAGGCCCTCTCGCAGCCCTGACGCCTCTCTATGGCGACCCGATCACGTTCGATGAAGCAACGCTCATTGCGGAGGCGGCGCGTGCGGAGGCGCAGCGCCATGGCTGGCCCATGGTGATCGCCATTGCCGACAGCGGCGGCCATCTCGTTCTGCTGTACCGGCTCGACCAGGCGCAGCATGGCAGCGTGCTGGTCGCGCAGCAGAAGGCGAGGACCAGCGTCGATTTCAGGCGGCCGACCGGGGCGTTCGAAGCCGCGCTGGCGGATGGCGGCCTTCACCTGCGGCTGCTGGGCATGACCAATTTGACGCCGCTGGAAGGCGGCCTTCCGATCCTGCGCGAGGGCAAGGTGATCGGAGCGATCGGCGTATCGGGCATGCAGTCGACTCAGGATGCGCAGGTTGCCGCAGCTGGACTTGCGGCGTTCGCGGCTTGACGGCCCGCAGGCGGCCTCTTTGGAGTAGCCAGCTCTTCGGCTGAGAGCGCACGGGCAATCTCATCCGGTCGATTGCCCGCTGACCCCGCGAGTTATTGTCTCTCCAGGAGAACGAGCCGCTGCCGGATGCGCGAGGCGACCGCCGAGCGGCGCGACAACCACGTCCCGCGCTAGAACGTCTCCTCATGGCGTCCGGTTGCTCGATTCTTGGCGCTTCCAATTCTTGGCGCTTCCAATTCTTGGCGCTTCCAATTCTTGGCGCTTCCAATTCTTGGCGCTTCCAAGGATCGATGCGCCAAGGATTGACGGAATCCCCCCGTCCACCATACCCTCCCGCGACTGCCGTCGATGACTCCGGCGTGAGGGAATAGGGGAGGCGCCACGTGAAGATCCTTATGTTCGCGATTCCGGTCTTCATGGTCACGATCCTCGTCGAGGCGGCGATCGCGTGGCGGATGGGGCGTCGCGGGGTATACGACGTACCCGACACCATCACGAGTCTGCACCACGGCGTACTGAGCCAGGCCATCGGCGGCTTCGCCAAGCTTATCGACGTCGCGCTCTATGTCGCGGTCTACGAAGCCTTCCACCTCGTCGAATGGAGCCGCGACAGCGTCCTGCCATGGGTCGCCGCGTTGCTGCTCTACGACTTCTCCCATTACTGGTACCACCGCTTCAGCCACGAGATTCCCGTGCTCTGGGGCAGCCATGTCGTCCATCATTCGTCGGAATATTTCAACCTTTCGACCGCGTTGCGGCAGCCCGCGACCGCCGCGCTGTTCACCTGGATCTTTCACCTGCCGATGGCCGTGTTGGGCGTTCCGCCGGTGATGTATCTCATCGTCGGGCTGGTCGATCTGCTGTACCAGTATTGGGTGCACACCGAACTCATCGGCCGGCTCGGCGTGCTCGACCGCATCCTGGTCACTCCGTCGAACCATCGCGTGCATCACGGTCAGAACGACTACTGCATCGACAGGAACTACGGCGGGATCTTCGTCCTCTGGGACCGGATGTTCGGCACCTTCGTCGACGAGCGCGACGGCGAAAAGATCGCCTACGGAGTGCGCAAACCGCTGCGGAGCCTGAACCCGCTCTGGAGCAACCTTCAGGTGTACGCGGACCTGATCCGGCAGACCCGCGCGGCTCGCGGGCTCGCCGGCAAGTTAGCGGTCTGGTTCGGAAGGATACAGGCGCCGGAGCCGCTGGATCCGTCGGTCGTGCGTCGTTACGACCCCGAGACGCCGCGGGCGGTCGCCGCCTACGGAGCAGTCCAGTACACGCTCACGATGGCGATGCTTCTGCATTTCCTTTACGGCTTCGAAGCCTTTCCGGTGCAGGTCTCCGTCACCTATTCCATAGTCATCTTGGTTTCATGCGTGACCATCGGCGGCGTCCTGGAAAGAAGTCGGACCGCCTTCGCGGCCGAAACGGTGCGACTGGGCGCGCTCGCGCTGGCCTCGATGGCGTTGCCGGACTGGTTCGGCCTGCCGCTGCCGACGGCGGCCCGCGCCATCGCGACAGCGGGCGCGCTCGCCGCCGGAATCTGGTTGCTCGCGCTTCGCCGCGAGCGACGGTCCGCCCCGGCGGCGGCCTGACCGATCGGAGGCCGGAACGAAACCCAGGCGGCCCGTCGCGACGAACCGGGCTCGTTCTCCGGAAGGAGGGCCAGCGCCGGCGCTGTGCCGGAGAACGTCGAGCCCGTCACGTTCCGGGTCGAAGCGAGCGAACGCGCAGTCGCGAGAAATTCGCTGCGCACAACGTGATTGAGGCGGTCCCCGATTGAACGCGGCCCTTAGGCCGCGCCTTCCTCGACCGCCGCCGGAGCCGACCGGGGCGCGGAAACCAGCGCGGCGAAGCCCCCGAGCAGCGGCATGGCAACAAGAAGAGCGACCGCAGCGACGTCGAAGGCGACACCCGCACTGCCGGCGCGGTGCGCGAAGACGCCCGAGATCGGCGGCAACGCCAGCATGCTCCCGTAGAACGCGGAGAAGAAGATTCCCATTCCGACCGCGCGCGCCTGGACGGGAAGCGCCCATGACGGCAGGCTGGCGAACGTCGCTCCGGATAGCCCGGCCACCAGCCCCAGTGCTGCGAAGATGAGAACGTCGTGATCGGACACCGGAATGGCTGCCATCCCGACCGCGGCGAGCAGCAGAGATGCGGCAGCGATCCAGATGCCGGGGCCCCGCCGGATCGCAAGCGCGCCGCCGACTGGGATGGCCGCGATTGTGACCCACAGCGCGACGCTGACGTGAGAGGCGGCGATCTCGGCCGTATAGCCCCTCTCAGTGAGAAGCAACGGACCGAACGCAAACGCATTGGCGAAAGTGGCGTTGGCAGTGCCACCGACGACGCCTGCAATGGCCACCGCGGCCGTGACGGCCGCGCTTGGGAAGGCCGCGGACAACGGCGCGCCCGGTCGCGCCTGCTTCGGCAGCGCGAACAACAGGATTAGCGCCATCAGGGTCAGGATCACCAGTGCTACCGACGCCCCGATCAGCCCGAACTTGTCCGCGATCGGCGGCAACGCGATCAACGCCAGCGCTATCCCGCACGGCCACGAGCCGGCGAGAGCCGCCATCGCAAAGCCGAACTGCCTGCCTGCGAATATATCGGCGATCATCTTGGTGCCAGCGATGGTAAACACCACCGCGCCCGTGCCCGCGATGACTCTGGCCAGCAGGCGCGCGTTCCAGTCGCTCGACTGATCGACGACGGCGCCGGCGAACATCAGCGCCGCGCACAGGAGAAGCGTGGTTCGTTCGCCGAGCCTTTGGACCACTATTCCTCCAGGAAGCGCCACGAGGACGCTGGGCGCGAGATAAGCGCCGACCAGGATGCCGAGCCGGGCATAATCGAGGCCCTCCGCTCGAAGCAGCGGGCCGAGCGCTCCGACGCTTTCGAACTGCATGCCCATGACGCAACGCGCCGTGAAAAGCAGCGCTAGAATTCGCCATTTCGATTCCACAGGGCCTCCGCATCCGACGATTGCATCCAGCCAGTGTCACGTCAAAGCTTTCGCGAAGCAAGCCGCGATCTCGGCTTGACCAAAGGATCCTGAGCTCAAAAATCGAAAACGACGGGTCAACCGGGATGAAAATCCAATCAGTGTTACCGCATGTGTCGGCCCATTTCTGCCTTCGGGCCCCGGTCGCTGCTTCAGTGACGCATAGATGCGTAGTTGTCGCCATCATACTGCGTAGTCGCCCTCTGGCCCTTAGCCGTCTCGTTAGAGCGAGTGGATGATGTCCGCTCGCAAACCGTGGGGGAGATGGCAATGAAGCGGAGCTCGGCGGACGGCCGCTGGAAGGGCGAGATGCTGAACCATGAGCACACGCCGGTGAAAGGCGAGAAACCCGGTATTCGGCGGCTGTGAAATCGGGATCTGTTTCTCCGGGACCTGCACGGAGGCTAGCGGCGAGCTCGAACACATCGCGCTCGCCGGCAAGCGCAGTTTGCGGCTTGCGGCTTCGCTCAAGCTGTTGCGAAGAGCATAAGCTACCGATCATTTCGGCGCGTCTGCTCTGCTCTCAGAGGCGACATTGAGGTCGTGCATCTGGATGTCGCCGTTGGGCCAATTCCTGAAGTCGCTTCAACGGCAATTCCTGAAATCGCTTCAACGATGTCAGCTCGGGGTCAATGAGCGCCGTTGGCGGCTCGGCCGGCCGCTTCCGGTTTACCTCGATGAGCCGACAACAGGGAGGCCGCCCGGACCTGCGCCCTTCGGACCAATGGGTGACATGCAGCGCGATACTAGTCTACGAACAGCAGCCCGGCTCTTTATCGCCCTCGAACGTATTTCCACCGTCGAACAGCCGCTTCCGCTCGAGCAGCCCGACGGACGGCCGCCCGAGTTCTTTTGGGGTCAAGCAGGAAAGCGACAGCCAGTCGGACCCTTTTCCGCGGCGTCCCGAGACGTATCAGCGTCGAGATCGCGATGCTAGATTTCCTGCTCCTACCGAACAGGAGGCCGACATGGCTGATAGCGTCTACAAGGTCATTGAACTGGTTGGTACCAGCACCGATTCGTGGGAGAAGGCGGCTGCCAATGCGGTCGAGCAAGCTGCAAAGTCGCTCCGGGATCTTCGCGTTGCAGAGGTCGTCAAGCTCGATATGCAACTGGATGACAAGGGAAAAGTCGAGGCTTATCGCGCCAAGCTCAACGTGTCGTTCAAGTTCGAGGGATCCTGAGCCTCGGCACCTCGCCCCACTTGCGGGGCGAGGATGGCTCATTGGAAAAGGCGCGTTGCGCGGTCCGTCCAGCCGGGCGCTGTGGCCCATCTCGCGAGTTGGCCCTAGTCCGACAAGGACCGATATGCTTTGATGCGAGAGGGGCGCGTGGCGCGTGGTGGCCCCATGTACATGGTCATTCGCAAGTATGCCAAGGTTCGTTCGGTAGCGGACGCCGCTCGTCGCGCCAAGAGCGGCGTCGGTGAGATCCTGAGGCAATCGCAGGGATTCAGATCTTACCATGTGCTGGATGCGGGCGACGGTGTCGGTATCGCCGTGATGATATTTGACGACCGCGAAAGCGCCAACGCAGCCAATGCCAAGATACTGGCATTTGTTCAGGCGAGTCTACATGAGCTCGATCTTGGGGTTCCCGAAGTCACCAGCGGCGAGGTTTTGGTGAACATAGAGGCTGATAGGTCTTCAGGCATAAGGTAGCGGCAAACGTCACCGATGGCGTGGCGGGTGGCCCGCCTTGCTCTTGTAGTCGACCGGATGTCCCCCTCGCGTTTGCACGATCACGTCCTGGACATGTGCGTGCCGCCCGTCAGGGATATTCGACTGCGAGTGCTTTTCGAGGAGCAGCAACGACATGAAGCAACACACCTCCGAAGCATTTTCCACCACAGCGATCGGCTGGACACCGCTCCTGCTGATGGGCACCGCGATGCCGCCCCGGGATCCTGATGAAGACGAGGAGGATGAGGAAGACGACGATGAGGAAGATGATGCTGACGAACCGGCGGTCGTGCGCGACCCGGACGAAGACTAGACTAGCCCGTGTCTGGCAGTCGGCCCTATAATATCTGCCATGGGCTGGGATGCGAAAGACATAGCGCTTCTCAAAAAGCTCTGGTCCGCAGGACAGAGCGCGGCGCAGATTGCGCGCCGTCTCGGGTGCAGTCGTAACGCGGTCTGCGGCATGCTGACCCGTCTGAGCCTGAAGCGCGGCCACAAGCCGCCCACAGCACGACCCAAGATAAGGCCGGCCCCGAAGCTGAGGCCGTCGTCCGCAGCCTGCGCCCGTCCAGTCGCCCAGAAAGTGTCGTTCAGGACAGCAGAGAGGCAGCAGCCGAAGGAATTCAGCAAGCAGCAGCTTCACGCCATCTTGGCTGAGGCGGTCAGAAACACCGGCTAAGAGCTCACCACGAAATTCGTTGCGCTCCCGTGAGTGCCTAGCTCAGTTCGACGGGTTGGCTGTCGTGTACCTTCCCAAGCCCTCGTCTGCTTCGGGTCAAAAGCTGACAGTCGGCCAGTGTTGTGTTGAAGTCCCGCTAAGCGCCAGAAGCGGAACTGCGACAAACAATTTACCGAATTCTAGCGCTCATTGTTGCACATCCGAGGGATGTTGCCCTTTCGAACGACGGATCAAGGTGCTGAAACTGAACGCTGCGCGCGGCAGCGAACCATCGCGCAATCGCCAGCACTGCGAACTCATCTCGTGAGCAACTTTGCACCGGCGCTTCACCGCCGGTAGCGGCAATAGGACCTTTCGCTCACGTCAACAAACCGTACTGATGTGGCGCGAAAATAAAGTCCTGAGGCCTGAGTGCTTCCTCGCTATGGACAGCGACATCGTTGCCTGGGCTGAAGGTAATCAAGCTCTCGTGCGTTATCGGATCGAATTGCGAGATAGTAAGATCGGCGAAGCTCTGGATACCGAGCGCAGAGACATCGATGAGGTCGATACCTAAATTCGAGAGACCCTGCCCGAAATCCTCAACCCTGTCGTGGCCGTTCTCCAAATTGAATACGATCGTGTCGTTCCCGCCTTGTGCAAAATCAAACATCATCCGGGCATCTCCCCAGACGTCATCATTTCCGGTGCCGCTCACGATCTTGTCGCTGCCGCCGCGAGCGTGGTCGGACATGGATTGGGCATCGCCGACCAGAATGGTCTCGTAGCTGCCTGCTGGATGCGGATTCGGATCATCGCCACCTACCAGCGTGTCGTTACCGCCTTTCGCGTGGCCCGACATGGTCGACGCGTCCCCAAACGCCTGGTTGACGAGCTGCGGGAATACGTTGCCACCGATATAGATATCGTCGCCGCCAACGGCCCGATCACCCATGTTGCCGCCGGCGTCTCCGTAGAAGATATTTTGGTGTTGTGCGCCTGAGGCCTGGAATGTGTCATTGCCGCCCGCGGCACGATCAGACATATCGCCTGCGGCATCGCCATAGAATGTGCTCCCCCTAAGCCGGTCTTGTTGAACGTGTCATCCCCGCCGCGGGCAGAACCGGACATGTTCCCGCCAGCGTCGCCGGAGAAGACATTTCGATCGGCCAGCGTCGCGTCGCTCGAGTCATTGAACGTGTCATTCCCGCCGGCGGCGGAGCCGGATATGCTTCCACCGGCATCGCCAAAGACGAAATTGAACGGATTGGCTCCCGTGACCGCAAAATCGTCGCTGCCGCCAGCCGCATGGCCGGCCATGTCGCCGCCAGCATCACCATAGAGATAGCTATTGTACTCAGATCCGCTCGCAGCGAAGCTGTCATCGCCGCCGCGGGTGTGCCCGAGAAGGCTACCGCCGGCATCGCCGTAGAACACTACGTTACTATCCGGTCCGATGTGGCCGACGAACGTGTCGTTGCCGCCCGCCGCGCGGCCGATCAGGTTTTCACCGGCGTCTCCGTACACCGTGAGGGTTTGATGCGCGCCACCGGAAACGCGAAAGTCGTCGTCGCCACCAAGGGCGTGATCGGACAAGGTTTGGCCAGCATCGCCGTAGGCATTCACTTTCACCCCGGGCGTAAAGGTCTGGGGTAATTCGAGATTAAGGGTGTCCATCGCCGGCAATGGCCCAGTCCGAGATATCACTGCCGGCATCGCCGTACATGTTCAGGGTGAAAGTCTCCCCGACGGTCACAGCAGACGCGAGCACCTGGGCTGACAACGTATCATCGCCGCCCCGCGCATGATCGGAAATATTAGCGCCCGCATCGCCGAACAGACTTCCCGCGCCGGAAGTCACCAATGTGTCGTCACCGCCGACTGCGAAGTTGAGCAAGTTCAAACCGGCATCCCCGAACAACGTGTTCGTCGGGTCCGAACCAACCAGGGTTTGGCTTCCGCCATGCTGCCTTCCAGTCAGGGATCCACTTGTATCGCCAAATAGAACAGCCATAGGCCCCTCCATCGATTGCGGATTCCGTGGAGCTGCGTAGCGGAGGTTTACAACGTTTCGTTGTCAAAATTAAATTACATTTTAAATCAACTGAAATCATTAATTTAAATGGAGAGTTTCGATGAGTTCGCCCGCTGCCACTTCGGAACAATGCGCCGTTCCAGGAGGGGAATACAGCTTCTGCGGGATGTGTGAGGTATGTCACATCGTGTACGTGAAACGATGCTACCGTTGAAAGTCTTGTTTCCCGGCCCAAACGTCAGCATTTTTGGCAGCTGCAGTTCTAGGGGCTAGTAATGTGTAGTCGTCATCGGGTCTGTGACCGTATGGTCATTCTGCACGAACGTGTCTGGTCGCTTAATTCTCAACTTGCAGAGCTTCGAAACCTCAGCACTCAGGTGCAAAAGGCGTCGGGAAGAAACAGTCGCAAGCGTTTAAGACTCCCACGTATCGGGAAAGTGCGGCGTCGATCTCGGGGAAAGCTCGGCATTGACAGGTATGAGGCGTAGCTCGGCCGTGTGACCGTAAGCCGCAGAAGGTAAGGCTCTCTGTCAAACGTCTGCTATGGGCCAAAAGCGCTCTGTGCCGCGTACCGCCGCCAGCGTCGGCCTTGGATCAACAACAGGAGTCGATCGATAAAGCCGCGAGCTAATTCTTCATCTCGCTCCTGTCGAAAATAAATGCGGTCTGAAACACGCGCCCACCGTCGGTCCGCACTTCGACGGAAACATCTTGCCGTATGTCAGCGAATTCCTTCGCCAGATCCGCGAGCGACCTTGCGGCTTCGATTTCAGCCTCTTGCTGGGTGCGAAACTCCAACCCTTCCTCGTCGACAGAAAGGCCGGAATTGTCGCGGATATCGAAGTAGTAGCGGATCATGAGGGCATTCCCAATGCAGGCGGGAGCGCACGTCTCAGCCACCGATGGCCACGGCTTGGTCTTGGCCGGTGATGGAGAGAAAATAGAACAGCTCTGGGGAGGTTGCCATGATCTACTCTGGCGGTTGAAGCCTGGGGGATCGCAGCCACTCGCTCATATGTGAGCCAGTCTCGCATTGGTGGGCCTTCCGTAGAAGATCGTCACGAGCGGCTCCAGGTGTGAGCCTAGTGGCTTCCTCGCGCAGCCGTGTCGCTTCGGCTGCCAGACGCTCCTCGAGACCGACTGTCTGTTTGAAACGACGCCGCTTTTGAGTCATGGCGTGCACCTGATCAGTACTTCCGACGAGGCACGATTTTAAGATGCGGCAAAAAGCTCCGTCTTCAACATAAGTTAGATCAAATCGGGACTTCTGGAACTCAAGCTATGCAGCGAGTCAGGAACAGGCATCTTCCCCCCGAAGTGCGCCCTCGGTCAGGCGACCGGCTCCTGCCTCGCGGCGGTACCTGCCGATGGCAAGGGCAGTTCGATGTGGCACGTGACCCCGTCAGCGCCGAAATCAAGTTGAGCTTTTGCCCGCAGTGTGAAAGCGAGCGCCTTTTCAATCAAGGTTCTTCCGAAGCCCTTTCGGTTCGGTTCGGGCAGATCTTCAACTCCGCTCTCGATCCAATCCAGCAGCAGCACTGGTGCACTCTGTCCGTTGGTCTGAACACGCCACGACACATCGAGGTGCCCCCGGCCGTCCTTGAGAGCGCCATGCTTGACCGCGTTGGTCGCGAGTTCATGTAATGCGAGCGCAAATGTCTGGACGAGCTCGAGGCCTAGAGTGACGGGCGGCCCTGACACAGAGATCTTGTTCTCGACGGCGCCCATGGCTTCCAACTCCAGGCGAACGATGTCGCCGAGGTCAATCTGATCGCTCATGGTCCCGCCAACGAGGCTCTGAACGCGGCCGAGCGCCGCAAGCCGGGCGGAAAATCCTTCCAGCGACCCTCCTTTTCCAAGACTTTGTTGGGCCAAGGATTGCACGATTGCGAGCAGGTTCCGCGTGCGGTGTTGGAGCTCTGCAACGAGCATGCGCTGCTTCGCCTCCGAGCGCGTCAGGGTTGTGACGTCGATGAATGTAACGACGATTCCCTCGGTCTTCTGATCGCTGCCTCGATAGGGGGCGAGCCGGACCAGGTAGTGGGGACCCTTTCGGTCGCTGTCGATGCGGCGCTCGATCGGCTCTCCGCTCGAGAACACCTTGCGGATGTCATCGGCAAAACCTTCCAGACTCAAACGGCTCGAAAGGTCGGTGATGGGGCGACCGCGATCGGTCGGCAAAATATTGAAGATCTTGCTTACGGCCGGCGTGAAGCTCCGGATCACGAGCATCCGGTCGAGGAACACAGTTGCGACATCTGTGCTCTCAAACAGGTTTTGCAGATCGCTGTTGGCTCGATCGAGAGCGTCGATCTTTCCGTTAAGCTCGGCGTTGACGGTATGAAGCTCTTCATTGACCGATTGCAGCTCTTCCTTGGAAGCCTCCAGCTCCTCATTCGTCGACTGCATCTCCTCATTTACGGAAACCAGCTCTTCGTTCGAAGACTTCAGTTCCTCGAGCGCAGTCTCATATTCCTCGATCATGGATTGAAGGCGGTCGCGGGTTTCGCGCAGCTCCCGCTCGGTATGCACGGCCGCGCCGTCATGACCGGTTTGCGCGCGGTTGAGACCGTCCTCGCGGCTGAGCAGCGGTCCCTGGTCGGAGAACAGCACCAGAAAAAGCGGCTCGCCGACGCTCCGTTCTCCCAACGGCTCGATCGTAAGATTGACGAATTGGATGCCGCCTTCGTCGATGTCCAATGCGACGCCGTTGCGGCTGGCTGCACGGCCGGTCTCCACGACCTCGCGAAACAGCGTGCGCAGGTCGAGCCGCAGCCCCTTGCGCGCCATGGTCAGAAGTTGCCGTGTCGGTGCGCCGGCCGGCGCCTCCAGATACTTGCCTGTGCGGCTCGAATAATAGATCACGTCGCCGTCGTGATTGACGACGACGTGGGGCGGAGCAAAGCGTTCGACCACCTGCTCGTCCACGACCTGTCTCAGCGCGAGCCCTGACAGAGGCGATCGACGCGGCACCGATGCCGCGCCGTGCCCTGGGCGAAGGCCGTGAAGAACAACGGGAAGCCGCACCGAGGAGGCGCTATCTGCCCGTCGACGAAAAATGCGGTGCTGCTTTTCGATCGGCGAGAAAAGTTCGGTGAATTGGCTGACGTTTTCCGCCGTGCCCAGGAAGAGGTATCCGTCGGGGCGCAGCGCATAATGGAAGGTGGGGATGACCTGGTTCTGCACATCGATGCCGAAATAAATCAGCAGATTGCGGCAGGATACGAGATCGATGCGTGAAAACGGCGGGTCGCGAATGACGCTGTGGGGAGAGAAAATGCAGAGTTCGCGCACATCCTTGGCGACGACAAAGCTGCCGCCATCCGCGATGAAGAACCGTTTGCGGCGTTCGAGGGAAACGCTGTCCAGCAGAGCTTCCGGATAGCGGGCTGACCTCGCAACGGCGAGGGCGCGTTCATCGATATCGGTGGCGAATATCTGCACGCGCGGCAGCGCTGACAGCGTGTCCATATGTTCGCGCGCCAGCATCGCGATCGAGAACACCTCCTCGCCTGTGGCACAACCCGGAACCCAAATGCGTACGGTATCGTCCGCGCCTCGGCCCTCGAACAGCTTGGGGATGACCGACGTCGCCAGCGCCTGGAATGCGTCTTCATCCCGGAAGAAGTTGGTCACGTTGATCAGCAGGTCGCGGAAGAGAGCGCCGACCTCTTGCGGCTCCTGTCTCAGGCGTTCGAGATAGGCTTCGATGGTGCCGAGCTGCGTGACCTGCATCCGGCGCAGGACCCGGCGAACGAAGGTCTTGGTCTTGTAGCCGCTGAAATCGTGCCCGATCTGGTTACGCAGGATGCCATAGATTTCCGGCAACGACGGTCCGATCGTTTGATATTCCGCATCTTCCGGAGCTTCACCGACCATTCGCTCGAGCAATTCGATGCTTCGAACAAATTCGACGAGCTCGGGACCCATCTCCTCGACCGGGAGCGCAAAGTCGATCAGCCCGGACGAAATCGCAGCGTCAGGCATGTCGGCATGCTGCGGACCGTAGCCGTCAGCCACTTGAGCGAATGTAACCCCACCACGTTCCTTGATTGCCTTGACGCCCAGAGTGCCATCGGCGTCTCCGCCGGACAAAATGATGCCGCCAGCAAGCTCACCGACATCGACTGCGAGCGCACTCATGAAAATGTCGATTGGCTTGCGTTCCCTTCGGCTACTGTTCTTCTTGACCGAAAGGTGCCGATCCTCGATCGTCATGACGACGTCAGCCGGCATGACGTACACTTGGTTGTTTTCGACCTCCATTCCGTCCGAGGCGACGCTCACGGGGAGATCCGTATAGCGGGAAAGAATGTCGTGCAGGAGGCTTTCCCTGTCCGGGCTGAGATGGGTTACGATGACGAGCGCAACGCCGGGATGCGGCGGCAGCCCACGAAACAAGCCTTCTAATGCTTCGATGCCGCCCGCGGACGCTCCAACGCAAATGATCGGAAACCTGGGAGCGGATGTCACGATCGTGACCCCCGCATTCGCTTCGACAGGATTTGATGCGGACCCAACGCGCGGGGGGCGCCGGTCAGGGGCGCGCTTAGGCTGTGCTTCGTGGGCATCGGACTCCCCGAGGTGGCGACTTCCGCACCCTCGCAGTATACCGGGGCTTGTCAAGAACCCCGGGCGCCACGATCCGGTTCCTGGCCGGAAGGTCCATATTGCTGGCATTCAGCTTGGCGAGGGGTGCTCAGCGCAAAAAGAAGATCAAGGTGCGCTGCTCGAAGAAATTGGGGCCATGGCCGGTTATCCGCGTTATTGCTGGCCGGTCCGGACAAGCCGGCCGGGGCAGACGAGGAGAGGCCGAATGCCGCTATTCTTCTTCGACTTCACTTTTGACGGCATCATCGAGACGGACGATACGGGGGTACACTTCCCGTCCCTCGAAGCGGCCTACCTCGAAGCTTGCGCGGCGGCCCTCGACATGTCCTTCGAGAAGCTTCGGGCCCGCGGAAATCCTCAGTCGGATTCGGTTGAGATTTTGGACGGCAGTCGGCGGTTTCTAATGCTTGTACCGTTCTCTGAGGTGCTGCAGCCGAAAGCTGCGCATTTGGCTGTGCAACGCGATTTCGAGCGGCTTGCTCTGTCCTGCCGCCGGCAAATGGCGCGCGCAGAGCGGTTGAAGGCCGAGCTTGCCTCGGAGATCGAGAGTATTCAATCCGCCGCTGACCTCATGCGCGCCAGACTGGCAAGATTGCAGGCTGCGCCCACATTTTAGGAGTCGTCGGCCAGTTCGGTTTGCAGATACTGAGGATCGAATTCGGCAAACGCGTAGAGATCGTTCTTCTTCCAGATCACGAGGCGGCCGCGGCTGAACTCGACCAGTCTCCTCCCTCGCAGATGTTGCAGCACGCGATTGACGTGCACCGGTGAGAGACCGAGCAAGTCTGCAAGTTCGACCTGGGTCAAGGGGAGTTCGACCGCGTCGCCGTCGCGGGCATCTTTCTGCAGGCGATAGGCAAATTCACAGAGGACATGTGCCAAGCGGGCCTCGGCGGCTTTGCGTCCGAGGCCGATGAGCCGCTCCCGCTGAATGGAGGCCAGCAGCGCGGTCTCCCGCCACAGCGCACGAACGATCGAAGGCCGATGCGTGAGCAGCGACCGCAGCTCGTCAGCCGGGATCGATAGAACGAGTGAACTGGTGAGCGCACTGATCGTCGTCGGAGACCGGCCAAGCAGGACGTCTCCCGGATTGAGCGCATCTCCTGGCAGGAAGACCGACACGATCTGCAAATTTCCACCTTCCAAGGTCCGACTGGCGCGCGCCGCGCCACCGCACAGCATGTGCAAGGCGTCGCATCGTCCGCCTTCTGCCAAGACAACATCATCGCGTTCGAAAGTTCTTGCTCGCGCTGCGGAAATGAGCGCCTGTTCGTCTTCCGCCGAAAGCGCCATTCGAGACATCAAACGGCCCAGTGTCGAATGCCTGAGCGGGACTAACCCTGTCTCGGGCCGCGACGGAAGAGCGGATTCGCTAAGGGGGCGCGCGGACGAGACCATCCAGATTCTCAGATCTGCGTGAAACTCCAGTAGCTTAGCCTCATTTAGCAGGAGGGCTTTGAGGCGACCGGTCTTCGAAATGGCAAGTTCGCGCCGGTCTCGCGCCAAAGCGCGAAGCTCTTCCGGCTTACGGTTGTTGATCGAGAGACCATGCAGCAATGGCGATGCCTTTGCAGGTCAACGCACGAAGGGAACCGGAGTTCCAAGACCGACCGACGCTGATCGGGAGGGTCGAAAGCTAACAGCGCGGCCGGGCTTCCCCTCACGTCCCGCATGGCCTATGACGCTGCAACGCAAAAATCCCCGCAAAAAGACCCCATGATCCGCCTCGACAACGTCAGCAAGCAAGCCGGCCACCAGATTCTGTTCATCGAAGCCTCCGCGGCCCTCAACAAGGGTGAGAAAATCGGCCTTGTCGGCCCGAACGGCGCCGGCAAGACCACATTGTTCCGGATGATCGCCGGCGAGGAGCTACCCGACGAGGGGCAGGTCTCGACCGATCGCGGCATCACCATCGGCTATTTCAACCAGGACGTTGGCGAGATGTCCGGCCGCAGCGCCGTGGCCGAGGTGATGAATGGCGCGGGTCCCGTCAGCGAGGTCGCGGCCGAGCTGCGCGAACTGGAGGCTGCCATGGCCGACCCCGACAAGGTCGACCAGATGGACGAGATCATCGCGCGCTATGGCGAGGTGCAGCACGCTTTCGAAGAGCTCGACGGCTATGCGCTCGACGGCCGCGCGCGCGAAGCACTGTCCGGTCTCGGCTTCAGCCAGGAGATGATGGACGGCGACGTCGGCAAACTCTCCGGCGGCTGGAAGATGCGCGTCGCACTGGCGCGCATTCTCCTGATGCGGCCCGACGTGATGCTGCTCGACGAGCCGAGCAACCATCTCGATCTCGAAAGCCTGATCTGGCTGGAGAAATTCCTGCACGATTATGAGGGCACGCTGCTGATGACCTCGCACGACCGCGAGTTCATCAACCGCGTGATCTCCAAGGTTATCGAGATCGACAGCGGCTCGCTCACGACCTACACGGGCGACTACGAGTTCTACGAGCAGCAGCGCGCGCAGAACGAGAAGCAGCAGCAGGCGCAGTTCGAGCGTCAGCAGGCCATGCTCGCCAAGGAGATCAAGTTCATCGAGCGCTTCAAGGCGCGCGCCTCGCATGCCGCGCAGGTGCAGAGCCGGGTGAAGAAGCTCGACAAGATCGAGCGGGTCGAGCCGCCGCGCCGCCGCCAGACCGTCGCGTTCGATTTTCCGCCGGCGCCGCGCTCCGGCGAGGACGTGGTCGCGCTGAAGAACGTGCACAAGGGTTACGGCAGCAAGCGCATCTATGACGGGCTGGATTTCATGATCCGGCGCCGGGAGCGCTGGTGCGTGATGGGCGTCAACGGCGCCGGCAAGTCGACGCTGCTCAAGCTGGTCGCCGGTGCGAGCGAGCCCGACCAGGGCACCGTGGCGTTAGGGGGCAGCGTCAAGATGGGGTATTTTGCCCAGCATGCGATGGATCTGCTCGATGGCGAGCGCACCGTGTTCCAGTCGCTGGAAGATCAATTTCCGACCGCGGGGCAGGGGTCCTTGCGCGCGCTCGCCGGCTGCTTCGGCTTCTCCGGCGACGACGTCGAGAAGCGCTGCCGGGTGCTGTCGGGCGGCGAGAAGGCGCGGCTGGTGATGGCCAAGATGCTGTTCGACCCGCCGAATTTCCTGGTGCTGGACGAGCCGACCAACCATCTCGACCTCGCCACCAAGGAGATGCTGATCACGGCGCTGGCGGATTTCGAGGGCACCATGCTGTTCGTCTCGCACGACCGCCACTTCCTGGCGACGTTGTCGAACCGGGTGCTGGAGCTGACTCCGGAAGGCATCCACCAATATGGCGGCGGCTACACGGAATACGTCGCGCGCACCGGGCAGGAGGCGCCGGGGCTGCGGAGCTAGCATTCCGCGACATGCCTTGACGCGTCAAGACCTCTCGCTACGCTCCCCAAAAAAGGGAGCGAACACAACTATGAAGCAACTGCGGATCGGCGACATCACCATCGATGCGGTGATCGAGCGGGAGGGGCCGTGGCGGCGGCCGCAGGATTTCTTCCCGGCCTATGACGAGGGCGTGTTCGCCCGGCATTTGCCGAGCATGGAGCCCGAGGTCTTCGACGCTACGCGCGGCATGATGGTGATCACTTACCAGACGTTTGTGGTGCGCACGCCGCGCTATACCATCCTGGTCGACACCTGCACGGGCGAGGACAAGGGCCATCCGCCGCCGTTCGATTTTCCCGGCAAGGAGCGCTGGCGCAACGAGCTGTTCGCGCTCGGCATCGGCTTCGAGCAGATCGACTACGTGTTCTGCACGCATTTGCACATCGACCACACCGGCTGGAATACGACCCTGCGCGACGGCCGCTGGGTGCCGACATTTCCGAACGCGAAATACGTCTTCCACAAGGGCGAGTATGCGGCCTGGGAGGCGGAGCATGCCAAGGGCAACAATCCACCCGGCACCGTGTTTCGCGACAATTGCCTGCCAATCGTCGAGGCCGGGCAGGCGCTCCTGGTCGACGACGACTACGCGCTCGACGATACCGTGACGCTGACGCCGACGCCGGGGCATTCGCCCTGCCATTGCTGCGTCAACATCTTCTCGAAGGGCCAGCGCGCGGTGGTCGCGGGCGATCTCATGCATCACCAGATCCAGTGCCGCGAGCCGGACTGGTCGGCCAAGCCGGATTGGGATGCAAAGCAGTCAGCGGTGTCGCGGCGGAAGTTCTTCGCTTCCGTCGCCGACACCGACACGCTGGTCCTGCCGATCCATTTTCCGGCACCGACCGTCGGGCTGATCAAGCCGCTCGGCACCGCGTTCGACTATCGCTTCAGACGGGACTAGACCGACCGCGCTTCGGACGCTCTAGTACGTGTAAAACATCCGCTGGATTTCCTTGCTGTCGGTCGTCTTGGTCAGCGCCAGCATCAGCAAGATGCGCGCCTTCTGCGGATTGAGCGTATCCGAAACGATGAAGTCGTGTTCGTCGTCCTTGGCTTCGCCATTGCGCGCGACGATGCCGTTGCCGACACGGCTGCTGCGAACGATCGCGACACCCTTCTTGTGGGCCTCGTCGAGAGCCGGCTCGACCGCGGGCCGGGCCAGGCTGCCGTCGCCGACCCCGGCATGCACGATCCCCTTGGCCCCGGCGGCGACAAAAGCGTCGATCGCGACCCGGTTCATGTTGGCGTAGCCGTAGACGATATCGACCTGCGGCAGGGTATCGAGGTTGGACACGTCAAATTCGGAGTCCGCCGTGTGCCGGCGCGTCGATTGACGATAGAAATACGGCTTGTTGCCCTGCATGTAGCCGAGAAAGCCGAGCTCAGGGGTGCGGAAGGTGTCTGCCGTCGAGGTGTTGGTCTTGGTAACGTCGCGCGCGGCGTTGATCTGATCGTTGAGCGCAACGAGCACGCCCTTGCCGACGGCCTCGTCGCTGCCTGCCAGGATCACCGCATTGAAGAGGTTGATCGGCCCGTCCGCGCTGATCGCCGTCGACGGCCGCATCGCGCCGACGATGACGACGGGTTTCTTGCTCTTGACGACCAGGTTCAGGAAATAGCTGGTTTCCTCGATCGTATCGGTCCCGTGCGTGATCACGATCCCGTCGACATCGTCCTGAGCGAGCAGCGCGTTGACGCGCTTTGCAAGCTTGAGCCAGTAGTCATTGTTCATGTTCTCGCTGGCGATCTGGAAGACCTGCTCGCCCTTGACGTTGGCCACCGTTTTCAGTTCGGGGACGGCGTTCAGGAGGGTCTCGATGCCCACCGTGGCTGCGGTGTAGCCAACCACGGTCGTGCTGCTCGCCCCACTGCCGGCGATCGTGCCGCCGGTCGCGAGAACCATGACATTGGGCAGACCGGGCCCCCTTGCATTCGCGACGTCAAAACTGATGAGCAGCGCAACGAGCAAGCTCACTGTCGCAATGATCTGATTACGCACTCGAAGTTGCCACATCTTGACGTCCTTCTCCTGGAAAGCCTGGTCGATGCGCCCCAATTCGCTCAGCACGCCATGATCCGTCAGCCGGGGCTTGCTGTCCAGCGTTGCGATACGCGGGGAGGTTGCGAAAGTTTTTCCCTCTTTTCTTCGGAAACAAGAACGCCTTGTTCGGACGCAAGAACGTCGATGCCCGGGACAAGCCGGGCATGACCAGTTCGTAGAGCGATTGCTTGCTAAAGCAGCAGGGAATTCAAAGAAGCCGCAAATGCGCGGGGCGTCACGCGCCCATTTCGCACTTTTTCATGAAGCTGCTCTTGGCGGCCCCGGCGAGCGGCTTGCCGTCGGCGCTGACGGCCTTGGGTGCACAGGCATCGGCCTTGCACTTCTTCAGGAACGAGGTCTTGGCAGCGCCAGCCAGCGGCTTGCCGTCCTTGCCGACCGCCTTGCTCTCGCAGGTGTCTTCGGCGAGCGCCGAGCCCGCTGCAAAGGTGGCGACGATCGCTGCGAGGAAAATCCGCTTCATCATGGGTGTCTCCCTAACCAAAATTGGCGTGGAGATTGGAAACCGGAATCGTGGCGCAATCAAGCAGGATCGCGCGCCTTGAGGTCGATCGCCGCTTCTTGCATTCATCCATGGTTCAGACGCCGCGCGCGAGCAACGCCTTGAAGTCCGCGCGTGCGCGCTGCGCCTCGGCCCGCGCTACCTCGGAGGCGTCACCCATGCCGAAATAGCCATGGATCAGGCCGGGGCCTTCATGATGCCTGACCGGCACGCCGGCCGACTCCAGCGCCCGCGCATAGGCGGCGCCCTCATCGCGCAGCGGATCGAACCAGGCGGTGGTGACGATCGCGGGCGCGAGGCCCTTGAGCGAGGCGGCGCGCAGCGGCGAGACGCGCCAGTCGGCGGCGTGAGCGGGATCGGCAAGGTAATGGCCGCAAAACCATTCCATGGTGGCGCGCGTGAGGAAGAAACCTTCGGCATTCTCGCTGCGGGACGGAAAGCGCGCGTTCTCGCGCGCATCGGCATAGGCGCCGACAGTGTCGGTCACGGGGTAGACCAGCAGCTGCGCGGCGAGGTTGATGCCGGCATCGCGGCAGGCGAGTGCGGTGGTGGCGGCGAGATTGCCGCCGGCACTGTCGCCGGCGACGCCGAGGCGCCTGGCATCGCCGCCAAATTCCGCGATGCGGTCGACGATATCACGCACGGCCGCAAAGGCATCCTCGAACGCGCCGGGAAAGCGTGTTTCCGGCGGCCGCCGATAGTCGACCGAGACGACGACGGCGCCGGTCTCGATCGCGAGATTGCGCGCCTGCCGGTCGTGGGTTTCGAGATCGCCGGCGACCCAGCCGCCGCCATGGAAGAACACCACGGTCGGCGCAGGATTGCTGCCGATCCGGTAGAGGCGCGCATCGAGCAGGCCGGCGCCGCCCTTCACCTTGATATCCTGCACGGTGTCCACGGGCGGCGGTGGCACCGCCGCGCGCGAGGCAGCCAGTGCGCGCAAGGAATCGCGAGCGCTCTGTGGCGTCATCGTGGTGGGATCGCGCAGCGGCAGCAGCGGAATGATCTGGGCGATGACGGGATCGAGCGGCGCGGCCATTTGCGGGTCCTCCCAGGGTTCTTGGTCTTGCTTGGCCGCCAGCATAGAATTTGCGCGCCGGATCGGCAACCGCCGGTGCGGTGCGCTGCTGCGGGATGAAACGGGCAGGGGCGGTCCGAACTGAAATTCGAAACGCTGGTGCAGTCGCGCTGCAGCGTGCGCGGCTTCAGGAACGCGCTGCAGGACACCGTGCGTTCCGACATCGTGTGCGACGTCGCAGCACGATGCGGAGTTCGAGCGCTATGTCGATTTTGCCTGTCGGTACGAAGGACTCACGGAGGAGATTATTCTCTCACCGAAATTTTTGGTGCGGAGTCCTCACGGCCTCTTGCAATCTCGATCGTGCAGGAGGAACAATATCGGGACTGAAAGGTTTGTTGCTGGCGCGAGGGAATTGACATGCGGCGGCTGGCTAGCCTGGTTCGATGGTTCTTCGGTCCGCGATTGCGGCGCCCGATCGATGAGGATCCAACTCTTCCCTTCACACCCGATGAGTTCAGTAGACTCATTCGCAGCGGCAGACGCGAGGATATGAAGCTGCTTGCGGAAGGCCTGGCTTGCCGGTCGATGCCGCGGCGCGCGAAATTCCGGGCGACGCATTAGGCCCGCCCGCAAGACGAGATCGACGCGCTCACCGCGTGAGCGCGACCTGCTTGAATGAGGCGACCAACGCCTTCTCCAGCTTACCAGTCATGCCACATAGAATGTTGTAGGCTTCCGTCCGCGGCATGGTCGGCTTGTAGGAGCGGCGCTCGATCAGCGCCGCAAAGATGTCCGAGATCGTGAGGATTCGGACGACGTCACTGATGCTCGCAGCGCAGAGCGCATCCGGATAGCCGCTTCCGTCGAGATACTCGTGATGATGGCGCACGGCGTCGAGGATCTCCGGCGAAATTCCCTCGTGCCCTTTTAGAAATTCGAAGCCCGCGACCGGATGGGCCTCGATCGTGGCGCGCTCCTCCGGATCGAGCCGGCCGGGCTTTTCGAGGATGGCGAGCGGGATCCGGGCCTTACCGATGTCGTGGAACATCGCGGCCGAGCAGAGGCGCTCGAGATCGCGGCGGCCGAGGCCGAGGCTAAGACCGAAGTCGATGGTAACGCCGGTCACCAGCAGGCAGTGCTGATAGGTTCCCTCATGGTGGCGCCGTACCGTCGTGAGCCATTCGGACAGGCCATGCTGGGTGATGCGGTCGGCGATCTTCCGGCCGGCGGCCTTGGTAGCCTCGACCTCGAGCGGCTGGCCGAGGGTGGCGCAGGCGAACATCGAAGCGATCGCGGTCGCCGCGGTCTCGACGGCGTTATCGGGCTGCGCTGTGCCGTTTGGCGGGGCGGACGCCTCGTCGGCTGGATCGGTCAGTACCGCCAGCAGTTGAATCCGGTTGATGGTGCCGGGAAGGACGTGCGTTGCCCCAAGTGCGTAAGCCTGCGAGATGCCGACGTGGGAGGTGTGCTCGACTAGGAAGATCCGCTTCCTCGCCCTCGCCAGTTTGCCGGCGCGTCTTTTAATGGCCGCGATGTTGTCGACGTCGCGCAACTCCACTTGCGACAGCTTGGCATCGGCGTCGAGCCGTTCGCCCGCGACGGTAAATTTCCGTTCGAGGATCGAGCAGATGCCCGACAGCTTGTCGGACGTGTCGGCCAGCACATGCACGAACGGGCGGGCCGTCTCCGTCTCCCGGACGCCGTCGTCGCGATTCACAGGGCTGTGTATGGTTCGCGCGTTTTGCACGTTCTGACCTGGACCTGACCGTACTGGAGTTCAATGGGTGGGGTGAATTCTCGGGCCTATTTGCTCTGAGTGGAGTTCTGCGCGGCGGGCTGTGCACTCGCCGGTTTTCTCTTATTGTCCGTAATGAAGTGGACGCCGGCCATGGTGCCGTCGATCCAGACCAGCTCGCAGCGCCGGTAGGCGAGGCCGGTCGACGACAGCAGCATGAAGAATTCCTTTGCCTGGAGCACGTCGAGCGTGCCCTCGACCTCGAGCTTGGCGCCCGTCTGCGACACGTCGAGCAGGACGCAGCTGCGGCGCCAGGTGCCGTCCGAGCCCATCAGATTGACCGGCTGCTTGTGGTCCATTTTCACGCGAGATGCTTTGCGACCGTCGAACTTCATTGGCTATTCCCCCATTTGTTGCGCCGCGATTTCACAGACCGTTCGCTTTGGCGCGTGCTGCGATTTCCCCCCAGCGCACCGTCCATTGGCTGGTCGACAGAAGAAGTGTCTCGAAGATGTGTTGCGCGCGTTCGCGCTCGGCGAAGGACAGCCGTGTGCCGCCGCGATTGCTCAGGATCGCCAACGTCGTCGCCCAGCTCAGCCGCGATGCCCGGCAGGCCATAACTATGCCTTCGCAGTCGTCATCGGTCATGACGTGCTCGACGATCTCGATCGGAGCGCCCGACAGCACCGAGATCGCCGTGAACAGTTTGGCGGTCTCGCCGCGGATCGCAAAGCGGTTCACCGTGGAATCGTTGAGCTTGCCGACGCGGTTGAGCGCGACGATCTCGGGCCGCGCACTTGCGTAGTCGGCCGAGGAGGGCGGCTTGGGCGGAGCCGGCACGGCGGCTTGCGCGGGCGGTGCGGCGGAGGCGTTGGGCTTGGCCGGCGCCGTCGTCGCGGATGGCACCGAGAGCAGTTTCCGCACGACCAGGTCGGGCGTGCCGGGCCGGAGCGCCAGCGCCTTCATGATCTCGCCGTCCTGCTCGGCCTTGGCGATCAGCGCGGCATAGGCCGCCTCGGAGAATTTTGCTCCGGGGTTCTTGATCAATGCGAGGCAGATCAGGCTGCCGCGCGCGATCAGCGCCTCGGTTACTTCAGGCTCGATGCAGTTGCGCGCCGCGATCGCGTACTGGTGCCGCTCGCCGCAGGAGGAGGCGACCTCCGCGAGATCGGCCGCGGACAGCGCCTGTGATTTGAGCAGGACAGGGCTTGCGACGTCCGGATCATCGTGTGAGGCGAGACGCCGCAATGTCTCCGGCGGAGCCACCTTGAGCTCGGCCAGCGTGGTGCTGAGCTGCGCCAGCGCGCGGGCTTCGACCCGCTCCGTCAATCGCAGCAGAACGCCGTCGACGACACCGGCGAGCAATTCCTGGGACCGGTCGCGGCTGCCATTGAGCAACTGCACAATGCCGGAGAGGATGCGCGCGCAACGATCCGGCGCACACGTTTTGACCGCCTCTTGCAGCTCAACCAGAATATCAGCAGGCGAATTTGCCATCATGGCAGGAGCCTGTGCTCAAAAATAAACTTACACTCATGCAACGGCCTTCATTCCGCCCTAGAGGCGTTAATTTGAAACTTCCATCTTGGCGCCCCGGGTATTTCTGCACCACCGACGCCGTGGAAACGATATCGAAATTTGGCGAGGCTTGATGCGGCAGCTTGTCCTTTGTGCGGGACGCTCGCCAACTGATTGAGTGAGGTAGGATGATTCTTTCGGTCCAACGGGGTCACCGAAAGGGGGGAAATCTGATCGGCGCTATTGCCGGACGCGTCGTTTTCCGATGCGGTTTTTATTTGTCATGAATAACAGTGATAAAGTGCCCTTGCTGGCGCCAAAGATATTTCGCTTCTCCGACGTCGATGAGTTTCGAAATGCCATTCGCGGCCTGAACTTCGAATTCACGCCTTTCGTACGGAGGATTTCGGCCGAGCAGACCATTCTGTCGATGCCCGGCTGCGATGTGAATTTAACGCACGCGTTTCCCCGCGTCGTCGACGCGCAGCTCGTGGACAATTGTACGGCGATCGGGTTCACGATGGACGACCTCAACGTGCCCATTCGCTTCAATGGTTCGCAGCGCGCACGACCGGTCGTCGTCATCGGCAGCGGCGGCGCGGCTTACACCACCATCGAGGAAGTGCAGCGGCAAATCGCCTCGGTGGTGTTCAGGCCGGAGGTAACGGATCGGGGCTGGCCGCAAGCAGCCCTCAGCTTCAAGATTTTCGAGACGACGGCGTCAAGCTTGAACCTGTTGCGCAGTGTGGTTCGGGAGGTGCTGGCCGCGGCGTCCGAGCCCATAGCGGCGGCGGAGGTGCCGCTCAAGGCCGCGGCCATGAAGGAGTCCCTGCTCGGGGCCGTCGACGGAGTCTTCGAAAGCGTCGTGCCCGCGCGATGGGCCCTGCGCCCCAATGACGAGCGACAGTTCAAGCTGTTCCAGGGCATCCGCGCGCTGCTGTCCGACGACCTCTCGCAGCCGATCTACAGCGAGGAGATCGCGCGCAAGCTCGGCCTGTCCGTCCGCACCATGCACGACGTCGTCCGTCGCTATCGCGGCATGAGCCTGCATCGCTATTTGCGCCTGCGCCGGCTCTGGCTGGTACGCCGGCGGCTGCTCGCAGGCGCCGACAGTGTCAAGGCCGTCGCCCTGGCGTTCGGCTTCTAGCATCTCAGCGATTTCTCCGGAAGCTACCGCGATCAGTTCGGTGAGACCCCATCGGAAACGCTGGAGCGCGGACGCAGGCGATAGCGCGGCAAATCGGCTGGGGCCGCCCCGCCATTACGTGCTAGCCTGCCGCCCATGAGCAACCGCATCCTCGTCCTCTACGGATCCTACCGTTCCGACCGCATGGGTATCCGCCTTGCGAAGTTCATCATTGATGGCCTGCGCCGGCGCGGCGAGGAGGTCGAGTTCATCGACGCCAAGGCGATTGGCCTGCCGATGCTCGACCGCATGTACAAGGAATATTCCGTGGGCACCGCGCCCGAGGCGCTGGAGAAGCTGGCCGGCCAGATCCGCGGCGCCGACGGTTTTGTCTTCGTCACCGGCGAATATAATTGGGGCATCCAGCCTGGCCTGAAGAACCTCACCGATCATTTCCTGGAGGAGTGGTTCTGGCGGCCGGCCGCGATCGCGAGCTATTCCGCCGGCAGATTGTCTGGCGCGCGGGCTTCGACGGCCTGGCACGGTACGCTGTCGGAGATGGGGATGGTGGTGATCTCGAGCACCATTGGCGTCGGCCCGATCGCGCAGACGCTCTCAGCGGACGGAGAGCCGATCGGCGAGGGCGGCAAGGCGCTGGAACGCTCGTTCCCGCGCTTTGCCGATGATCTCGGGTGGTGGATCGAGGCGGCCAAGGCGCAGCGGGCAAGGAAGGCGCCGCCTTATTGAGGGGCACTCCGTGTCACCTCTCCCCAGCGGGGAGAGGTCGGATTGCTATGGCGCGCAATTGCGCGCCTGAGCAATCCGGGTGAGGGGCCGCAGCACCATGGTGGGACTGTAACCCCTCACCCGGATCGCATCGTCGATGCGCTCCGACCTCTCCCTACGGGAGAGGTGTACGGAGTTCCGCGCTTGATGGCTCAGTCAGGCGCTTGGCGTTCTTAAGCCGCCCTGACTTCGCCGAGGAAGCGTTCGAACTGGCCGGCGAGGTCGCGCGACTGGGTCGAGAGCTGCTCGGCCGCGCCCAGCACTTCCCTCGCGGCCGTTCCGGTGTCGTCGGCGGCGCGCTGCACGCCCGAGATGTTGGTGTTGACCTCCTGGGTGCCGCGGGCGGCTTCCTGGACGCTGCGGGCGATCTCCTTGGTCGCCGAGCCCTGTTCCTCGATCGCCGCCGCAATCGCGGTGCCGATCTGGTCGATCTCGGCGATGACATCGGCGACGTTGCGGATCGCGGCCACGGTCTCGTCGCTCGCGGCCTGGATCGCGGTGATCTGCTCGGAGATCTCGGTGGTGGCCTTGGCGGTCTGGCCGGCCAGCGATTTCACTTCGGAAGCGACCACCGCAAAGCCGCGGCCGGCATCGCCGGCACGGGCGGCCTCGATGGTGGCGTTCAGCGCCAAGAGATTGGTCTGCTCGGCGATGCTCTGGATCAGCGTGACGACGTCGCCGATCTTCTGTGCGCCCTCGGCGAGCGTACGTGCGGTGTCGCCAGTACGGCGCGCATTGTCGACGGCGCGAGCTGCGATCTCGGTCGATTGCGCGACCTGACGGCCGATCTCGTGAATCGAGGAGGTCAGCTCTTCGGTCGCGCTGGCGACGGTCTGGACGTTGGTCGAGGTCTGCTCGGAGGCCGCGGCGACGACCGCGGCCTGGCTGTTGGTCTGCGCTGCGGTCGAGGTCATCGACTGCGCCGTGCTCTCCATGGTGGAGGAGGCGCGGGACAGGCCGCCGACGAGCTCGGTGACCTTGGCCTCGAACGCGCGGGTGAACTCGTCGAGCGCCTGGGCACGGCGCATCTTGCCGTCGTTCTCGGCCTGCTTCTCGGCGGCGAGCCGGTCGGCCCGGATCATGTTGTCCTTGAATACCTGCACGGCCGCGGCCATCGCGCCGATCTCGTCGGAACGCTCGGCGCCGGGGATCTCTTCTGCAACCTCGCCGTCGGCAAGGCGCGACATTCGGCTTGTCAGGCCCACGATCGGCGCGCAGACGCGGCGGCGGACCGTCACGACGAGGCCGATGCTCGCGATCAGCACGGCGATAAGGCCTGCAAGTGCGATGGTGAAGCTGGTGCGCGCGGCCGACGAGGCGCCGGCGAGGATCTGCTCGGCGTTGTCATAGAAGGCATCGCGGACTCCGATGATCGCGCCGAGACCCCGTTGAGACGCCGCATAGTAGGTGTCGACGTCGTGCTCGTACTTGCCGCTGACGGCGCCGTCCTTGGCGAGTTTGACCTCGCGGCCGAATTCCTCGACGTAGATGGAATTCATCGTCTCCAGCGCGGCGGCGACATTCGCTGGCGTTGCTGGATTGCCGCGCAATTCCTGCAGCGACATCACGATCTGGTCGTTGCGCCCTTGCACGCGGGCGATGTCGGCCTTCTCGGCGTCGCTCGCAACCTTCTTGGAGGCGACGAGGTTCTTGTGCACGCTGGCGTTGAGGCCGCCGACGTCGCGCAGCGTCATGGCAATATTGGCGTAGCTGGCCTGCCGGTAGGCGTCCCCGTTAAGAATCGCCATGCGCCGGACCTGCTCGTTGAGCAGCGTGGTCACACTGCCGTTGAGCACGGCGTTGTCGGCGACGATCTTCCTGGCGGCGTCCTTGCGGGCATCCGCCGGGCCGGCGATGGCCTTGTCGACGGCCTCACGCAGGGCGGTGAACTTCGCATTGATGCTGTCGATGTCGCTGCCGATGGTCATGCCGTCATCGAACGGGCCGGGCAATTCCTTGCGCAGCGCATTCATCTTGTCGCGGGCGCCGTTGGTCTGCTTGCGCAGTCTGTCATGCTCGGAGAGCTGCGCGGGATCGACGGTCGCAGGGCCATAGAGGATATTGGTGGCAAAGCCGCGCTCGGGGTTGAGATAGCGCGGGATGTCGCTGACGGCGCGCACGATCGCGAGCCGCCCTTGCGCTTCGGTGATCCGCTCCATCGTCTGATACTTCGTCACGGCGACGTAAACCGCGAGGCCGCCGCCGACGGTCGAGAGCGAGACGATGGCGGTGGTCAGGAGCGTACCGATTTTCATGATTTTGTCCGGCAATTGGCGCGGGGGAGAAAGATATTCTCCGAAAAATAGGGGCAGCGTATTAATCGCGGGTTTACGCTGCTGGCCGGGGGCGCGCGCCTTACGCCGGTCGATCGAGCTCCGCAAGGAGCTCCAGCGTCGCCTCGTCGCGCTCGCCGCCGAAATAGCGGGCGAGCGCCTCGCCGAAAACCGGCTCGTCCGAGACCGCGCCGAACAGCGTCATCGAGGAGCGGAATTTGGCATCGTCGGGCGCGCCGAGGATGGCGTTGATGGTCCGCCCCTCGACGGCCAGCACGAGCCGGGTGCATTCGATGAGGCGCGGGCCGAGGATGGGATGGGCGAGATAGGCCCTGGCCTCCGCCCGCGAGCCGATGGCGTAGCGCTGCGACATGGCGCTGAAGCCGAGGCCGGCGATTTGCGGGAAGACGAACCACATCCAATGGCTCTGCTTCCGTCCGCGGGCCAGTTCGCCCTGGACGGCGCGAAAAACCGGGTCTTGGGCCTGAACAAAGCGTACTAGATCGAAAGGATCGGTCATGGGATACCTTGGGATGGCCTTGTCAGGCCTTGGCCGGCCGCGATTATGCCTAACTTTTGGCTCCCAATGTGGTAGCTGGTACAGAGTCTCCGGGTGGGGGTGGGTCTCCCCGGGGGTCGTTTTGGGGATCTGATGGTTTCCGACCGCGCACGCGCCGAGAGGCTGTTGTCGTCGCGCCGCCGTATTGGGCGGGCCGAGACGATACTGCTGTCTTTGGCGGCCGTTGCGCTGGCACTCGGTGCCGCCGCTTGGGTTGCGGATATCGGCGACTCGACCCCGCTGGTGACCGCCGCGCTGCCGCCGGCCAACGCTCCGTCGTTCGACGACCGCTTTGCATCGCTCTCAAGCAGTCCGCCCGCCCGTGACTTCGGGGGTGACTTCGGGGGTGACTTGGGCCTGCGCACGATGGAGCGCTCCGCCCTGAACGCCGTCCAGCTCAAGCTTCGCGACGCCAAGGCGATGTTGGCCCAGAAACTCCAGGGCGACGAGTGGCGCTCGACCCTGACCGATGATGACCGGACGGCGGTGGACGAGCGGCGACCGGCCTCGCAGCGTGCCGATGTCGTCCCGATGCCGCGCTCGCGCCCGGTGCAGGCGGACTTCTCGGCCCAGATCGCCTCCAGCCAGGCCTATGCCGAGACCAATCCCCGGGTCGACAACCGCAACTTCTTCGAGAAATTCACCGATAAGATCAAGCTGGCCTCCCTGACCCCCAGCGACGGCCTGTTCGGCAAGGCGCCGGATCTCGTCGCCCTGGGCTACGATTCGCGCACGGCGGTTTACGACATCAAGGCCAAGGCGCTTTACCTGCCGAGTGGCGTCGCGCTGGAGGCGCATTCGGGCATGGGCGCGCTGATGGACGACCCCGACCATGTCGACCAGCGCATGGTGGGCGCGACTCCGCCGGCGACCTACGACCTCAAGCCGCGTGAAAAACTGTTCCACGGCATCCGCGCGCTGCGCCTGACGCCGACCGACGGCACCAGCGCGCTCGGCCGCGTCGGCCTTCTTACCCACAGCTATATGCTGGGACCGCGCGGCGATTCCAACGGCTGCGTCTCGATCAAGGACTATGATCGCTTCCTCAAGGCGTATGACAACGGCGAGTTCAACCGCCTGGTCGTGGTGCCGAGCCTGAGCGGAGCGGCAACCGCTTCGCAGCGCGCCAGCACCGAATCCTGATATTGGCCTGCTCCGGCGGCGCTGCCGTTTTCTCTTCGTTAAGCCGTCATCCTCCAGAAGCAGCCCATGAGTGATCCATCCAGCTCCGAAACCCCGCTGCGCACGACGTTCAAGATCCGCCTGAACGGTGACACGCTGGCGATCGCGACCGTCGGCCAGGCCTATCAGTTCCTCACCAACTTCAAATCGGTCGAGTGGATGGAATTCCGCGCGCTGCATGAAGACGCGGTCGCGGCGCTCGAAGGCGCCGCCGATAACGCCATGCTCGCGGTGCAGGCGACCAACGCCGTCCGCGCGCTGTTCGTGAGCGCGAAGCTGCTCTGAGAGGGGCGCGTTGTTTTCATCGTGTCATCATCGCCACTCATTCGCGTGTCCCGGACAAGCCGCAGCGCGTGAGCGTTGCGGCGCAGAGGGACCTATAAAGCCGCAGACTACGCGGTGAGATGGGCCCCGGCTCAGCAGCGCATCACTGCGTGCTGCGCTGCGTCCGGGGCACACGAGAGAGGCTGACCGCGATCAGTGCCGGTCGTCGCCGCGCCCGTCGTCGTCCTCGTCGAAGTCGTGGTCGCCGCCGTGCTTGAAGCCGGGGTCGATGCAGGCAAAATTGCCGGCGCCGTTGGTCATGTCGCTGCCCTTGTAGGCCGTTCGGATTCCGGCAAGCCCTTGGTTTGGTGCGCTGCTTCGGCGGTCGATGGCCACGGCGCCATGCGCTCTCGCGGCTTGAACTCCGCTGCAGGAACGGGCAAACGGTCCGCGAAGACCATTCGAAGCTGACCTCAAGGGAGAAAGCCCATCATGAAACGCCGTACGTTCCTCAAGGGCGGCGCGGTTGCCGGCGCAACGACGCTGGTTGCTGCACCTGCGATTGCGCAGTCGCAGCCCGAGATCAAATGGCGCCTGACCTCGAGCTTCCCGAAGTCGCTCGACACCATCTACGGCACGGCGCAGACCTTTGCGAAATACGTGGCTGACGCCACCGACAACAAATTCCAGATCCAGACCTTTGCGGCCGGCGAGCTCGTGCCGGGGCTGCAGGCGCTCGATGCCGTCAGCGTCGCCTCGGTCGAGATGGCGCAGACGCCGCTCTATTTCTACATCGGCAAGGAGCCGGCGCTGGCCTATGCCACCGGTGCGCCGTTCGGCATGAACCATCGCCATCAGGAGTCCTGGTGGTTTTTCGGCGGCGGTGCCGAGCTCGCCAACGAGGCGCTGAAACCCTTCAAGGCGCACGCCATCCTCTGCGGCAATTCCGGCACTCAGATGGGCGGCTGGTTCCGCAAGGAGATCAAGACCGTCGACGATCTCAAGGGACTCAAATTCCGCATCGCCGGCATGGGCGGTCATGTGCTGGCCAGGCTCGGCATCGTGCCGCAGCAGCTCGCCGGCGGCGATGTCTACGCGGCGCTGGAGAAGGGCTCGATCGATGCCGCCGAATTCGTCGGACCCTATGACGACGAGAAGCTCGGCTTCCAGAAGGTCGCCAAGTACTACTACTTCCCGGGCTGGTGGGAAGGCGGCGCCATGCTGCACATGATCGTCAATGACGAGAAATGGGCGAGCCTGCCGAAGCACTATCAGGCGATTGTCAATCAGGCCGCCTCGGCCGCGGGCGCCTGGATGCTCGAAAAGTACGACAGCGTGAATCCGGCGGCCTTGAAGCGGCTGATCGCCAACGGCGCCGAGCTGAAGGCATTCCCGCAGCCGGTGATGGAAGCCTGCTACAACGCGACCCAGGACCACCTGAACGAGCTCGCCGCCAAGAGCGACTTGTTCAAGCGCACCAAGGACAGCCACGACGCCTATATGAAGGAGCTCTTGTTCTACACGCAGATCGCGGAGAATTTTTACGATAACTATCTGCTCGGCAAGATGCGCAACAAGAGCTGATGGTCAGGAGAGCGCGGTGTTTACGCCGCGCCCAGCTCCTGTAGGTGGGCAAAGGCGCCCTTGCGCCGTGCCCACCATTCCTTGTTTCACTTGCAATGGTGGGCACGCTGCGCTTAGCCCACCCTACGAGATCTCGTGTGACGTCTTACGCCACACCCAGCCCCAGCTTCGCATAGATCCGCCTTGCATAGGCGCCGAACGCATCCGTCGTCTTGAGCGGCAGGTCGCGCGGGAAGGGCAGGTCGATCGGGAAATAGTCGGCCATCTTCGCAGGTCCCGCGGTCAGTACCGCACAGTGCGAGGACAGGAACACGGCTTCCTGGATCGAGTGCGTGACGAAGATGATGGTCTTGCCGCTCTCGCGCCAGATCCGCAGCATCTCCAGGTTCATCTGCTCGCGCGTCAGCGCGTCCAGCGCACCGAACGGCTCGTCCATCAGGATCAGCTTGGGATCGTGGATGAAGGCGCGGGCAATGGCGGTGCGCTGCTGCATGCCGCCGGAGAGCTCCCGGGGATATTTCTGCTCGTAGCCAGCTAGCCCAACGAGATTGAGCAGGTCGCGCGCCCGCTCGCGCGCGGCCTTCATCGGCAGTCCCACGATCTCGGCTGGCAAGAGCACGTTGTCCAGGATGGTGCGCCACTTCAACAGCAGCGCCTGCTGGAACACCATGCCGATGTCGCGCGTGGGATCGAACGGGGTTTTGGCGTTGCCAATGCTGACGCGGCCGCCGTCGGCGCTGTGCAGGCCCGCAAGAATCTTCATCACCGTGGTCTTGCCGCAGCCGGAAGGGCCGACCAGCGACACCAGCTCACCTTCCTGCACGTCCATGGTGACGTCGGACACCGCCAGGAACTCGGCGCCGCCGGTCCGATAGACTTTCCGGACGCCTTGCAGGCTGATGAAGGCCTCGGGGCTCATGCCAGCCATTTGCTCAAATTGGCAGCGACGAAGGCATCGTCGCTGAGGTCGGCATGCTCGCCGCAGACGCGGTCGATTTCATCCTTCTGGCCGGGGCTGAGGCCCTCGTTGGGATCGAGGCACCACAGACCCTGCATCAGGCCCTGGCGCCGCAGCACCTCGTGGCAGCCGGCGATGCAGCCGTGAAAATTGTTGGCGACGTCGAAGAAGGCGCTGTTGCAATCGGTGACACGGGCATCGAGCGCGAGCAGGTCGGCCGGCACGCTGTCCTTGTGCCGCGCGGCCTTGCAGCGCTCGAACTGCTTGATGGCGCTCGCGGTCCACACCGACCAGTGGCCGAGCAGGCCGCCTTTGAAATAGATGCGCGTGGTGACGCCCTTGTCGCGCAGATCGAACGGCAGCGTCAAATCGAGCAGGATGTGGTCGTCATTGCCGGTGTAGAGCGCGACGCGGTCGAGCGCGCCAGCGGCCGCGACGCCGCGCAGCACATCGAGCGTGCGGTAGCGGTTGAACGGCGCGATCTTGATGGCGATGACATTGTCGATCGCGGCAAAGCGCTGCCAGAACCGGCTCGACAGGATGACGCCGCCGACCGCCGGCTGGAGATAGAAGCCGACCAGCGGGATCTCGGCGGCAACCGCCGTGCAATGCGCGATGATCTCGTCCTCGGAGGCGCTCTTCATCGCGGCGAGGCTGAGCAGGCCGGCGTGATAACCGATATCGTGGGCGGTGCGGGCCTCAGCCGTTGCTTGGCTTGTCGGCCCGGCAAGGCCCGCGACCAGCGCGAGCGGTCGCTTGGTCCAGCTCGCTGCGGTCTCGGCGGCGAGCTCGAGCACCGGGCGATACAGGCCGACATCGCGGATCGCGAACTGCGTGGTGTGCACGCCGACGGCGAGGCCGCCGGAGCCGGCGTCGATGTAATAGCGCGTCAAGGCGCGCTGATGCTGTTTGTCGAGCTGGCGCGCGGCGGTGAGCGCGAGCGGATGCGCCGGCAGCACGGTGCCCTCGGCGATCAGCTTGCGGACGTCTGCGTTGATCTGGCTGTGGTGCATGATGTCCTATCCGAATTCAGGGCCGGCGACGGCGAATGGCATTTCCTCAGCCATGGCAGTGGCGGGGCCGAACCGCATGCGCTGGAACGGCCGCTCGATGGTCCAGCCCGATGCGGTCAATCCTTCCAGGAACGCAGCTTGCGAAGCGATGGCGTCGATCAGGAGAGGGCGGGGCTCGGAGTGCGCGATGGCGTGGACAAGGTCCAGCGCTGCCGCGGCATTGTCTGCAAACAACGGGCCGATGTGGCGGGCGGTCCGGCCGTCGCGCACCAGCGCGATGGCGCCGTTCGCAGCGACAATGCGCGAGCCGGAGCGTTGTGCGAAGGCGGTCAGGAGCACGGTGCGGTCGAACCCGGTGGCCCGCATGTCGCGCGCACGAAGCGCGTCGAGCGTGGTGGCTGACAGCGCCGGCGCGGAGGCCTGCGCCGGCTTTACCAGCTTGAGCCGGCGCAGTTGCAGCGTCGGCGTGAAGCCGAGCGGGCCATAGACGGCCGCGCCGTCGGGCGTCGCGTCGAGCCAGCTGGTCAGACCGTTCTTGCGCGCGGTCTCCAGGCAGGCATCGACGAGGCGCGTGGCAAGGCCGCGGCGGCGGTGGGTGCCTGAGACCAGCACCATGCTGATCCAGGCGTTGTGGCCGGAGTAGGGGAGCAGTGCCGCGGTTGCGACCAGCCGCATACCTTCGCGGATGCCGAACACGATTCCGTCGCGCAGGAAGATGCGCCAGTCCTCTTCGGTCTGGTTCCAGTGCGCTTCGGTCGACAGCGCCAGCCCGGCGATCGCGTCCTCGATGCCGAGCTTGAGGATGGGCGGAGCGTCAGTAGCGTCCATCGCGCACCTCGTATTTGGTCGGCTTGCCGAGGTTCGGCATGGCGCGCGACACCCAGTCCGCGGTCCAGGCGATCAGCTGCTCGGTGTCGACGACCGGCAGGCCGAACAGCTCGACCGCTTTCGACGTGTCCGTGAGCCATGCCGTCGGCTCTTCCTTGCCCGTCAGCACCGGCGCGCGGCCGAAGCGCGCGCCGAATTTTGCTGCGAGATCGCGCACCGCAAGGATTTCGTGGCCGCTGACGTTAATCGGCGAGGTTGGGGACGTGCAATGCGCGAGGCAGCGTAGCGCCTGCGACGACGCATCACCCTGCCAGATGAAATTGACATGACCGAGGCTGAGGTCGATCGGCATGCCGGTCAGCACTTTTGTGGCGATGTCGTGCAGCACGCCGTAGCGCATGTCGATCGCGTAGTTGAGGCGGAACAGCCGGCCCGGCGTTCCAAACTTGCGCGAAAAATATTCGAACATGCGCTCGCGGCCAACGCAGGACTGGGCGTATTCGCCGGGCGGGTTCGGCGCCATCTCCTCGGTCGCGCCTTTGCCGTCGACGGGCACGAACGGATAGATGCAGCCGGTCGAGAACGCCACGATCCGCGAGGACGGGAACGCCTGCGCCACCAGTGCCGGGACATGTGCATTCATCGCCCACGTCAGCGACAGATCGCCCTCGGCCCCGAACTTGCGGCCGGCCATGAAGATGATGTTGGGCGCCTTCGGCAGCGCCTGAATGGCCCTTTCGTCCATCAGATCGCAATTGATGGTCTCGACGCCGCGCTCGTGCAGCCAGTCCTTCACGCCGGCTTCGCTGAAGCGCGCGACGCCGATGACGCGGCGGTCCGGTGCGGCCGCTTTGGCAAGTCCCGCCAGCGTTGGGCCCATCTTGCCGCCGACGCCGAGGATCATGATGTCGCCCTCGACCCCCGCGAGGTCGTCGATCAACGCCTGGGTGGGCCGGCACAAGAGATCGTCGAGCGCCGCGATGTCGGGGATGGTCTTCGGCAGGTTCTCGCGGGTGAGCAGCATGGATCGGTCCTTCGTTCGTTCTGCCGTTTTCAGTTTTGTCTGGCGTCGCCGACCACGAACATGCGTTCGAGAGCGAGCACAAAGCCGTAGAGGGCGACGCCGAGCAGGGTCAGCAGCACGACGGCCATCAGCATCGCAGGCGTGTCCAGCGAGGATTGCACCTGGATCATGAGATAGCCGAGCCCGCGCTCGGAGGCGATGAACTCGCCGACGATGGCGCCGGCGACCGCGAGGATGGCGCCGACCTTCATGCCGGAGAACACGTAAGGCAGCGATCCCGGCAGCTGGATCTTGCGGAACAGCGTCCAGCGCGAGCCGCGCAGCGATTTGACGAGGTCGAGCAGGTCAGGCTCGACCTCGCGCAGGCCGCGCGCGATGGTGAGCAGGATCGGGAAGAAGCAGATGCTGAAGGCGATCAGGATGTTCGGCACGATGCCGTAGGAGAACCAGACGATGAAGAGGGGGCCGAGCGCGACCTTCGGGATCATGTTCAGCGTCACGAACAGCGGCAGCAGCATCAGACTCAGCAGCGGCGCCCAGCTGAAGATCACCGCGAGCGCGACGCCGACGACCGCGCCGAGCCCGAAGCCGCCGAGGATCTCGATGGCGGTGACCAGCGTGTTGGCGCCCCAGGCATAGCTTGCGGTGCCGAGCGTCTGGATCGTTGCGAGCGGGGAGGGCAGGATGAATTTCGGAACGTGGAAGGCATCGACCGCGACCTGCCACAGCACGAGCACGGCGAGGTGCACGATCAGGATGACCGCAAAGCTGCGCGAGGTGCGGGCTGCGTCTCCTGCCACCGTTTGCTCCTTGTTGCCAGCTGCGACAATGCCGCTGGTCGTCAGCCTAACCGGCCTTGCGGCAAGTTTCAACCAGTTGGTTGATTATGGCCGGAGCGAATGCAGCACGAGGTCGGCGACGTGCCTGCGGCGCGCGCGCCGTGCGGCCCGGCTCGACAGGTCCTTGCCGAAGATCGCCGACAGCGTCGGCGTGTTGGAGAGATAGAAATAGCTGAGGCCGGCGATGGAGATATAGAGCTGGACCGGGTCGATCCCCTTGCGGAACACGCCGCTGCGGACGCCCTCGTGCAGGATGTGGGACACGCTCCGGACAAGCGGCGAATGCATCGCCTCCAGCCGCGTCGAGCCGCGGACGTGACGGGCGCCGCCGCGGTTCTCGTCGTTCAGCAGCACGATGAAATCGGGGTTGGTGGCGAGGTAATCGAACGAGGCCTCGATCAGCTTGCGGATTGCCTTTTCCGGCGGCAGGCCTTCAAGGTTGAGCTGGCGCTCCTGCTCGCGGATGTCGGCGTAAACCCATTCCAGCACGGCGAGATACAGCGCGTCCTTGTCGCCGAAATAGTGGTAGACGAGCTGCTTGTTGACGCCGGCGCGCGCGGCGATCTCGTCGACGCGGGCACCGGCGAAGCCGTGCCTGGCGAATTCCAGGCGTGCCGCGGTGAGCAGCTTGTTGCGGGTGGCGACGGGATCGCGCCGTTGCGGCACGGTGTCGCCAGAACGTTTTGCGGGCATTTCCAACCAAACAGTTGACAAGTAGGGGGCGGCCTTGTTGCATTGGTATCCTCACACGGGGAGAGCGACAAGCCGGGTCGCCGGCATAGGGAGAGATGCGATGAAGCGTTTGCAGGCGGCTGTTGTGGCGCTCGTGCTAGGTCTGCCGGCGGTGCCGGCGAATGCCGGCGAGGCGGTCAATCTGATCCTGAACTGGACCCCGACGGCCGACCATTCGCCGTTCTATTACGCCAAGGCGCAAGGATGGTACGAGAAGGCCGGCATCGACCTCACCATCGAGGTCGGCAAGGGCTCCGGCGTCTCCGCCGCCAAGGTCGGCTCCGGCGGCTCGCCGTTCGGCATCGCCGATCTCGCCACCATGCTGGTCGCCAAGAGCAAGGGCGCCGACGACGTCGCGCTGATGAGCATCTACGCCAACACCGGGCAGACCTTCTACTGGCTGAAGAGCTACGGCGTGAACGGCGTGAAGGATTTCCCGAACCACAAGATCGGCAATCCGCCCGGCGACGCTTCGCGCGTGATGTGGCCGGCTTTCGCGAAGGCCGCCGGCATCGCGCCTGACTCCGTCAGCTTCGTCAACATCGGGCCGACCGCGAAGATCGCGGGGCTCAAGAGCCACACCGTCGACATCATCAGCGACTTCTACAACGAGCACGATCTCAAGGTGATCGAGTTCGGACCGGACCTCGGCTACATCAACTGGAAGGAGATCGGGCTCAACCCGTACGGCAACTCGCTGATCGTCAACGGCGCTTACCTGCAGAAGAACCCGAAGCTGGTCGAGGAGTTCGTGCGCATCTCGCAGAAGGCTTTTGCGGCCTGCGTCGCCGACGCCGCGCCGTGCCTGAAGGCGCTGCTCGACCAGGTCTCCGGCCTCGACAAGGCGAACCAGGAGCGCCAGTGGGAGCGCATCAAATATTTGATGACGGATGAGTTCACCACCAACAAGGGTCTTGGCTGGATCGACGGCGAGCGGATGAAGAAGGATTACGATCTGGTCCAGACTTATCTGGGCATGGAGAAGCCGTTCGACGTGACCACGGCGTTCACGACCAAGATGCTGGATCCCAGTATCAAGATGGATGCGAGCAAGGTGAAGAAGTAGGGGGCTGCAGGGCAGGGCGCCCGCCCCATACGCCGCTGTCATTCCCCGCGCAGGCGGGGCATCCAATACGCCGCGGCCTGTCGATCACCACAACCGTCTCGGAGTACTGGATCGCCCGCCTTCGCGGGCGATGACGGCTGCGGGCTGGGCGGCAGCGCCGGCCAAAGCGCGCCTGCCCATACGCGGCCCGCCACGCACCCCCCACGTAACCCCACGGAGAAATTAACCGCCCGTTAACCATCCCGGCCGCATCGTTAACCATTCAATAACGGGAACGAGTCGGCCGCCATGGAGGCTGCAGCAAAAGTCCAACGCCAAATGGTGCGCCTGCGCGGGCGCTCCTATGTGGCCTTCGTGTTCGTCCCGACGGTCCCGATCCAGGACTGGCTCCAGGAGATCGACACCACCATCGCCCGCTCGCCGGGCTTCTTCGCGGGCCGGCCGGTGGTGGTCGACCTGTCCTCTGTCGACCTCAGTCAGGCCGGCATCGGCCATCTGCTCACCAGCCTTCAGGATCGCAACATCCGCGTGCTCGGCATCGAGGGCGTCGACGAGGGCCGGCTGACGCCGTCGATGCCGCCGCTGCTCTCGGGCGGGCGCAGCTGCGTGGTCGAGCCGAGCGCGCCGAGGAAGGTGGAGGCGAAAGCCGAGCCCAAGCTGACCTCGCTGCTGCTCGAGGCGCCCGTGCGCTCCGGCCAGACCGTGATCTTTCCCGAAGGCGACATCACCATTCTGGGATCGGTCGGCTCCGGCGCCGAGGTCGTCGCCGGCGGCTCCATCCACATCTACGGCGCGCTGCGCGGCCGCGCCATGGCCGGCGTCAACGGCCACACCAGCGCGCGCATCTACTGCCAGAAGATCGAGGCGGAACTGCTTGCGATCGATGGATTTTACCAGACTGCGGACGACATCGACGCCGTCTTACGCGGCAAGCCGGCGCAGGCCTGGCTGCAGGGGAATACCATGCGAATTACAGCACTGAACTGACCAGAAGGAGATATTTGAGATGACCAAGGTACTGGTCGTGACGTCAGGCAAGGGAGGCGTCGGCAAGACGACGACGACCGCCGCGCTGGGGGCCGCGCTCGCGCAACGCGGCGACAAGGTCGTCGTCGTCGATTTCGACGTCGGCCTGCGCAACCTCGACCTCGTGATGGGCGCCGAACGCCGCGTCGTGTTCGACCTCATCAATGTGGTGCAGGGCGTCGCGAAACTCCCGCAGGCGCTGATCAAGGACAAGCGGCTCGAGAACCTGTGGCTGCTGCCGGCCTCGCAGACCCGCGACAAGGACGCGCTGACGGAAGAGGGCGTCGGCAAGGTCATCGCCGACCTGCGCAGCCGTTTCGACTGGGTGATCTGCGACAGCCCGGCCGGCATCGAGCGCGGCGCCTCGATGGCGATGCGCTTTGCCGATGAAGCCGTGATCGTCACCAATCCGGAAGTCTCCTCCGTGCGCGATTCCGACCGCATCATCGGCATGCTCGATTCCAAGACGGTGCGGGCCGAGAAGGGCGAGCGGGTCGAGAAGCACATTCTCATCACCCGCTATGATCCCTCGCGCGCCGCGCGCGGCGAGATGCTGACCATCGACGACATCCTGGAGATCCTCGCAACGCCCCTGCTCGGCATCATTCCCGAGAGCCAGGACGTCTTGCGCGCCTCAAACGTCGGCACGCCGGTGACGCTGTCGAACGCCGAAGGCGCACCCGCGCGGGCCTATATCGACGCGGCGCGGCGGCTGTGCGGAGATACCGTGCCGATGCAGGTGCCGACCGAGCGCAAGGGCTTCATGGATCGCCTGCTGCGACGGAGGGCCGCATGAGCATGGGTCTGCTCCGGCTTCTTCGCGGCAACAAGGCCTCGTCTGCACCGGTCGCGCGCGAACGGTTGCAGATCCTGCTTGCGCATGAACGCGGACTGCGCGGCCAGCCCGATCTGCTCGGTGTGCTGCGCGAGGAAATTCTGGCCGTCGTCTCCAGGCATGTCACGCTGGATCCGACCAAGGTCATCGTCCGGCTCGAGCGCGGCGACGAGGTGTCGACCCTCGAGGTCGATATCGAGGTCCCCAACGATTTCGAGCGCAAGAAGGTCGCGGTCGCGTAGGGACCTGACTGACGGCCGTCAGTCCTGACAAATCATCTTGGGGTGGGTGAGAAGGCGGTCCGCCGGGCATGGCGGGCCGCTTTTGTTTTTGCGTGCGCATGCACCGTGCGGAACGAGGGCCGCGGCTCAATCGTTGTTACGGGCCCGCGGGACAGCCGAGCGATGTCCCGTGCTTTCTTTCGATGGAGGCGCCCATGATGTCCGAGGTCCAGGTCCACACCGTCGCGCGCCAGATGCTGGAACAGCATGGTTTCGCTGCGATTGCGAAGGCCGCCGAACAGGCGCAGGCTTGCGAGGGCCGGGGCGACGCCGAGGAGGCCCGGGAATGGCGTCACATCGCCGACGCCATGAAGATCATGCGCGGGCCCGCCCACAGCTGACGGCTGTCAGTTCCGCAACGTGGTGCCGCTCAGCGCTCGGCCTGACCGCCGCCGTGCGCACTTGACTTGTGCTGGGTCTGCGGCTGGCTGCGCTCGCCGGTCTCTTTGCAGGGCAGGGGCTCCCATGATCCATCCGGCGCCTGCTGATAGGCGCTGCACGATGAGGACGAGGCCGATTTGTCCTCGCCTTTCTGGGCGTCGGAATTTTTCGCAAGCGCCGGGGCAGTCAGCGCGGAGCCGGCCACGAGAGCTCCGGCGAAAACGAGATAGGCAATCCGCATGGGGTTCTCCTGTTCGAAGCAGGCCGCATGCTGGCCAGAATTGTGACGATTATTTGCCAGCGCGGCGGTTCCGCCGCGCGATGCTTAACGCGGGCCTCACGGCCCGGCGGGCTCAATGGCAATCGCGTTGCGCCGGGCGCAGGCGCGCAGCCAGCCGATCACGCCCGGCTGCACCGAAAACTCGTAATTGTCCTCGATTGTCTTGGCCCTCATCGCCAGCACTGAACGCGTCTCGATCGCTTCGGCCAACGCCGCGCCATGCTGCGGGAACAGACCGATCTCGTCGGCCCCCTCCACCTGCGCGGAGAACCCGTCGTACGGCACATTGCCGATCTTCAGCGTCGCCTCGAGGGCCTGGCCTTCCGGCCGGTTGAGCTTGGAATCCTTCAGCATCATGGTCAGCCCCTTGGCGCGGCTGACGATCAGGAAGATTCCGAGACGGCGTTGCGGCCCGGGCGTGTCGGCGCCGATCAGATAGCGCCGACGGATGAAGCAGGCGACGATCGCCCCGTCACTGCCTCGCAGCTCGGATGCATCCCAGCCTTCGATCTTCTGCCTGTCCTCGATCCCGGGCGGGCCGGCCGGCGTCGGCTGCATCACCGCGATCTTCGGTGAGCGCGGCCGCGGCACCGGCATCTCCGGCGCGTCGGGATCCGTCGGCTTGTCGATCGCGATATCGAAGGTCTTGCCGCATTGCTTCAGCCAGCTCAGCGCATCCGCCGGCAGATTGAGCGCGATGGGTCCGGAATTGACGCCGGCGCCGTCCGAGCGCAGCGTCACGTCCCGTGCCTTGCCGAGCGCCGCGAGCACGCCGGCGGCCTCGCCCGGATGCAGCGCGAAGGCGTTGCCGACCGGGAAGGCGAGTGAAGGGAAGCTGCGGCCGTCGATGACGATCTCGGCTTGGTCGTCCAGCACGCGCTCGCTCGGCATGCCGTCATCCATCATCATGATGGAGAGGCCCGAGCCGCGGCTGATGTTGAGTGCGAAGGCGGTGTCGACCTTGCCGCCTGCCTTGCTGCGTTGCCTCGGCGCGACCAACACGCATTGTCGCACCTTGCCGTCAGGGCCGACCTGGGGCAGGGCGCTCCATACCCCTTGCGGAAAGCGCACCTGCTTGCTGGCGACCGGATTGTCCGCGGTCGCGGCATGCGCGGGCAGCGTCAGGTTGGCGGCGACGAGCGCCGCAAGCGCCGCCATCCGGCGCGTGCAAAGCATATCGGTGGGCATGGCCCCTCTCGCATCGTCCTCAGCTCGCAGCATTGGACTCGGAGGGGAGCCCCGAGGTTCATCCGAAGGCTGTGGAGGCGTCGAGAGCCGCTAGCCGCCCTTGCTGCGGATCAGGCCGGCGGTCTTCTGCTTTTCGCACCAATTGCTCATGCCGAGCCGGCGCTGGTCGAGATCGGTCGTTTGGGTCGCGACCGCGACCTCCGCCATGATGTCGTCGGCCTGCTTCTCGCCCATCTTGCCGCCGGTGTGCATCCAGGCAATCGCCTTGCGCACCTGCTCGGTGGTGCCGTCGGGCAGCTGCATCTGCTGCGCCTTCTGCACCAGGTCCTGGTAGACGACGTCGGTCCCCGGGCATTCGACTTTGGCGGCGAAGGCCTGCAGGACCATCGTCACATAGGTCGAGCGGGTATGGTCGTCGGCCGCCTCGGCTGGAGCTGCGATCAGCAACAGGCCTGCCATCAGAAAACGGGCGCGCATTCTTGGGTTACCTCCGCGATTTTTTACGGAGGCTAGCGTCCGGCGCGCCGCTCCGCAATGGTGCGGAGTCGGAAACCCGGTGGTCTAACGCTGCCAGGCCGGCACGGGATCGAGCGGGGTGCGGTAGACCTCGTTGTGATCCCGATCGGTGACGCGCACCGCGCAACCCTTCTGCTGCAGCTCCGGCTTCACCTGCGACAGCTCGCATGCCAATTGATCGGCGCGATCGGAGGCAACCTCGATGTCTTCGAGGATGATTCCGCCCTGGTTCTTGAACTCTTCACCAACCACGAGATCGAAGGAATAGTACGGCATCCGAATTCCCCGGTGTGACGACCCAAAATTCCGAACGAAGCCTTCAACGGAAGTCTTCAAAACATGCTGGATCGTACCACTGAGTCGATCTCTATCCGATGAACGGGCCGCACAATCTGTGTGCCTATGGCGCAGAAATGATGTGCGGTGAGCAGCGACGGTAAGATTTTATTAAACATGTTCGCGTGATCATGAGGCATGGAATTGCAGCAGAACCGGGCTCCGGGAACCGGCAGCTGCAAGAGAAGGCCGCCGGCATAAATCCCGACGGCCTTTTCTCTTGACGGAAGACGATCGAAACATCGCTCCCCGTAATCGCCCGGACTCAACGCACCCTATCGACTCGGACAGCGTGCAGCGGCGTTGCGTCATTGCTCGTTTAGTGCACCGGCATCGGCGGACGCACCACAGGTCCGTCGTCATCGGCGACGGCCTGTGTCGTGGTGACAGGTGCGACCGGCGGCGGGACTGCCGCAGCCTGTGACGGTGGCGGTGGCGCCAGCGGCGCGGGCGAATAGGCCGGCATGTAAGTATGCGACACCACCGGCTTCGGTTTCCGAACCGGCGGCGGCGCGGGGCGCGGCGGAAGCGCCGACAGGCGAGCCGGCGCAGCGACCGGCTTGGCCTCGGCCACAGGCTTCGGCGCGGGCGGCTTGGTCATCTCGCGGGCCATCTGCTCCTGGCCGGCCTTCAACTCGGCGATGGTCGTCTTGAGCTGCTCGATCTGCTGCGCCATCGCGGCGATGTCGCGCGTCATCGACTGCACCGATTGCGCTGCATCGGGCTGCGTCGCCGCGACAGCGGCGGCAGGCTGAGCCGGAGGCGGCGATGCGGATTGATCGGCGGTTTGATCGGTCGCCGCAGGCGGAGCATCAGTTGCCGCGGGCGGGGCGGCCTGCGCAGCCGCGACCGGCGCCGTCTGCGACGTCGAAGGCAGCAGCGAGGTCAATGCCGGCGTCCATTGGGCGAGCATCTGCCTTGCGGTCTCGCCTTGCTGATCCCAGGCGATTGCCGCCGCGGCGCTGCCGCCCGCGAACAGAAACGCGACGAATGCGCCGCGCAGCCACTTGCCGACCGCGGATCGCTTCTGCCGCCCGTGACCGCTGGCCTCGACGCGCACCGCGGTGTCGACCGATGGGGCCGCAGCTTGCGTCCCGTAGACGATGTTGATCTTGGGCTCCGGCGTGAATTTCGGCTCCGGGCGGATCGCGATGTCAGGCGCCAGCGCCGGAGAAGCGCCGATCGGGCGCGAAGCCCGCACCATGTCGGGCGAGATCTGAACCGCATCATGCGGATCGTTGTCCTTGACCGTGTCCTTCACGATCGCATCGACGATTTGCTTGCTGTTCAGCGTCGCGAGCATCGCAGCTCCTTTGAAGCGCTCTTCGTCCGCATTGGCGCGAGCCGATCTGTTGAGGTGAGCCCATCCCAAACCCATGACGCACGAGTCCAGCCGGGTTTGACCAAAGCAAGGCAAGGCGGTGGAGATGATGCGGCAGTCTTCCGCCGTTTGTGGTGATGGAACCGGGCCGACTGAACACGCGCAATTGTTCCAGCCTGCCTTGCTTTCAGCACGATTTGGGCAGCATCTGGTGAGGCTGGGGTGCTGCTAACCGCTATCGGGGGGCCGGTGGTGCCAAAATCTCTGATCGCCTTGTTCGTCGTTGCCTTGCTGCCGCTCGGCGGTTGCATGCAGGCAACGCTTTCGCCGTCGACCGACGCGAGCATGACGCCGCGCGACCGGCAGTTGCTCGCGCATACGCCTTACGCGCAGGCGAGCGTACCTGAGCAATATCTGCGTCACATCGTCGACTATCCGCGCAAGGAGCAGCCGGGCACGATCCTGGTCGATACCGATGCGCGCTATCTCTATTACGTGCTGCCTGATGGCAAGGCGATCCGCTACGGCGTTGCGGTCGGCGAGGAGGCGATGGCCTTCTCCGGCGTCGCGCGCGTCGGCCGCCTGGCGGAATGGCCGGACTGGGTGCCGACTGCGGAGATCCAGGCGCGACTCGGGCCGTATCCGGCGCGCGTTCCCGGCGGTCCCGCGAATCCCCTGGGTGCACGCGGCATCTATCTCTATGTCGGCAACAAGGACACGCTCTACCGCATCCACGGTACCAACCAGCCCGAATATATCGGGCAGGCGATCTCGTCCGGCTGCATCCGGATGCGCAACGAGGACGTGATCGATCTCTATGACCGCGTGAAGCTCAATTCGACGGTGGTGGTGCTGCCGCCGGGGCAGAACGCGCGCGTCGAGGCGGGACCCAGCTGGCGCGGGTGAGCAGCGGGAGTTCTGCCCGAAGCGTAGCGGTCGCAACGCTCACTCAAGCGTGAAAGGCGGGCGCTATCCGCGCTTAGTCCAGAGTGAATGCCTCACAGCCGTTTTGCTGCACTTGCGCTATGCCTCCCTGGCTCGTTGCCATTGGAGGCATCATGCAGAAATTCTTTTATCCATTGAATGAGACCGACCGCCGAATTGTTCGCAAGTGGCGGCTCGCTGCACTCGGCTTTTACGGATCGATCCTGGCCGCAATGGCGCTCTATGCGGCGATGCATTGGAATGCGGAGGTCAATTTCGCCTCGGTCGATTCCGGCGCACAGCAGAAGGTCGTCGCCGGCACGCCGAGACGCTGACCGGCATCGTCCGCGTCTTACTCGTCAGGCCGGGCAATGCGCCATTGCAGTGTCGTGGCGTTGCCGTTGGCATCGCCCGGCGCCTTGTCGGCGGGTGACGTATAGAGCGGGCGATAGCGGTAGGCCCACATCTTGCTGCCGTCGCTGCGGCCGATCACGGTGAAGTCGCCGACCGGCTTGGCGTCGGCGGTGGCGGGCAGCGGCACCCAGCTCTCGGCGCACTTGCCGTTGCAGTTCGAGGTCTTTCCGGTGGTGTCGCGCTCGTAATAGTAGAGCGTCATGCCCTTGAGATCGACCAGCTTGGGACCCTGCTTGGTCAGGACCACCTTGGCCGGTGCGCTGGTCGCCTCGGCTTTTGGCGGAGGAGGGGCATCGCCGCCGCCATGGCCGTTCGCAAGCGCAGGGACGGTCGAGAGGGCGACCGCCGCGGCAAAGATGACCAATCTGCGCATTCCAAGCTCCCGAGCGGCAAAGTTAATCACGCCTTAAGCACCGAGTGTTGCCGACGGTAGCAGCCGAAGGTTAGTTCCAGGTTTCGCAGGCCTGCGACAATTACGGACAAACGGCAGGACCAGAACGACGGGACTAGGCCTGCGCCTCGCGCAGCGGGGCGCGGCTGAGCTCGTTGCCGGCTGCGATCGCTTTGCGCAGCAGCCGCATCAGCTCCTCGCCTTCCCTGGGCGTCAGGCCGCGCAGCATGATGCGCTGGGCGGATTCCACCGCCGGCGCGATCTTGCGCAACGTGCGGCGACCCTCGTCGGTGATCTCGAGCTCGCGGGCGCGGCGGTCACGGCTGGAGGCGCGGCGTTCGGCAAGGCCCTTCTGCACGAGGCGATCGATCACGCCGGTGATGGTGGTGCGGTCGTAGGCGATCAGGCCGGCGAGCGTCACCTGGTCGAGCCCCGGATTGGCCTCGATGGTCGCCAGCGCGGCATATTGCACCGGCGTGAGGTCGAAGCCGGCATCGCCGACCTCGGCCAGAAACACCGCAACCGCGATCTGCTGGAACCGGCGCGCCAGATGTCCGGGCATGTCGTTGTTGTCTTTCACCGGATTCTCCTCCTGGGCAGGGCGGCGCGCGTCGTTGACAAGTATACTGATAGTCAGCATACTGAGCAATATCCAAACAGAACGTTGGCCGGGAGAGGTGTTCATGCAATTCCATCTCAATGGATTCCAGCCGGGCGATCCTGAAATCGCCGATCCCGCCGAGCGCGTGCAACCCTCGGGCGCGGCGGGCGCGTTGCCTGCCGAAGTCGACGTTCTCATCGTCGGCTGCGGCCCTGCGGGTCTCACGCTCGCCGCCCAGCTTGCGCAATTCCCCGATATCAAGACCTGCATCGTCGAACAGAAGCCGGCCCGCCTGCTGGTCGGGCAGGCCGACGGCATCGCCTGCCGTACCATGGAGATGTTCCACGCCTATGGCTTCAGCGAGCGCGTGCTGAAGGAGGCCTATTGGGTCAACGAGACCACGTTCTGGAAGCCCGACGAGCGGTCGCCGGACAAGATCGTCCGCAGTGGACGGGTGCAGGACGTCGAGGACGGACTGTCCGAATTCCCGCACGTCATCCTCAACCAGGCGCGCATCCATGACGGCTTTCTCGACGTCATGCGCAGATCGCCGGCTAAGCTCGAGCCGCATTACAGCCGCCGCCTGATCGATCTCGAGCTCGATCCGGCCGCAGGGCCCAGCGACCATGCCGTGACCGTGCGGCTCGAACGCGTCGATGCTGCGAACGAGGGCAAAGTCGAGATCGTCAAGGCCCGCTACGTCGTCGGCTGCGACGGCGCGCGCAGCACGGTGCGCAAGTCGATCGGCCGCGAGTTGCATGGCGATTCCGCCAACCACGCCTGGGGCGTGATGGACGTGCTGGCGGTGACCGATTTTCCGGATATCCGCTTCAAGGCACTGATCCAGTCGGCGAAGGACGGGAGCCTGCTGATCATTCCGCGCGAAGGCGGCTACATGGTCCGCCTCTATGTCGAGCTGGCCAAGCTCGACGTCGGCGAGCGTGTCGCCAATCGCAACATCACCGCCGAGGACGTGATTGCGAAAGCGCAGCGGATCCTGAAGCCGCATACGCTGGAGGTGAAGGAGATCGCCTGGTGGTCGGTCTACGAGATCGGCCAGCGCCTGACCGACAAGTTCGATGACGTGGCGGAGGCCGAGATCGAGAGCCGCCTGCCGCGCATCTTCATCGCCGGCGATGCCTGCCATACCCACAGCCCAAAGGCGGGGCAGGGCATGAACGTCTCGATGCAGGACGCCTTCAATCTCGGCTGGAAGCTTGCCGCCGTTCTCCGCAAGCAGTGTGCGCCGCACCTGCTGCATTCTTATTCGGCCGAGCGCCAGGCCGTGGCGAAAGAGCTGATCGATTTCGACCGCGAATGGGCGGGCATTTTGGCCTCCGCCGCCAAGGCCGGCGGTGCCGATGCCGCCAAGACGCAGGACTATTTTGTCAGGCACGGCCGCTACACTGCGGGCACTGCTACGCATTACCGTCCGTCGGTTCTCACGGGTGCCGGGACATATCAGCATCTCGCCGAAGGCCTCGTCATCGGCACGCGCTTCCATTCCGCACCTGTCATTCGGCTGGGAGACGCCAAGCCGGTCCATCTTGGGCATGCCGGGCAGGCCGACGGCCGCTTCCGTATCTATGCGTTCTCGCCCGCGGAAGATCCTGCGGCCGCCGGCTCGGCCATTCGCGTGTTGTGCAACTTCCTCGCCGAAGCCCGGGAGTCGCCATTGAGGCGCTATACGCCCGGCGGCGCCGATATCGACAGCGTGATCGATTTGCGCGCAGTCTTCCAGCAGGATCATCGCGCGCTCGCCATTGAGGCGATGCCGGCGCTGCTGCTCCCGCGCAAGGGCCGCTACGGTCTCATCGACTACGAGAAGATGTTCTGTCGGGACCTCAAGAGCGGCCACGACGTCTTTGCGATGCGCGGCATCGACCGGAAGACGGGCTGCATGGTCGTGGTCCGGCCGGACCAGTACGTCGCCGCCGTGCTGCCGATCGACGGCTTTGCTGCGCTTGCGTCGTACTTCGACGGCTTCATGCGGAAGGCGAATTGACGGACGCGCAGCGCTCCTGCGCGCTGCGCCGATGAACGGCGAATGAATATTGAACCGCGCGCGACGTGCATCTCGATCTTTCGGCTGATGCGACGACTGCGCGCGGAACGCCCATTCCGCTGGCGCGTTCCGACCTGCACAGGAGGACTACGCCATGAGGCTCAAAACCGCTTTAGTTGCAGCATTGCTGCTCGCCCCGACGGCCGCGCTGGCCGCGCCGGGCATCGTCACCGTCTCGACCGGCCTGCGCGCCGGTCCGGGGTCGGGCTTTCCCCTGGTCGATCGCATCCCCGGGGGCGCCCGCGTCAACATCCATGGTTGCCTGCGCGGCAATGCCTGGTGCGACGTGAGCTTCTCCGACGATCGCGGCTGGGTGTCGTCGCAATATCTCGAATATCTCTACCGCAATCATTACGTCTATCTCCCCGACTATGTCGATGAGGTCGACGTGCCGGTCGTGCCCTTCGTGCTGAGCTCGTACTGGTCGAGCTATTATGAGGGGCGGCCCTGGTATCGGCGCTACGCCTACTGGAATAATTACTGGACCTCGCACGAGCGCCTGGCGACGCGGATGACGATCGATCCGCGCGCGGCCCGGATCGGCCGCGCGGCGACGCGCGATGCGGCGGTCGCACTGGAACGCGAGGGCGTGCGCGGAAGGACCAACGTCAGGAGCGACGCCGCGATCTCCGGGCGTGATGCCGCGACGGTGCGCCACGACGCCGCGATCGCGAGGCGCGACGCCGCGGTGACGGCCGACCGGACGCGCGCCGGACAAAGCGAGCGTTTCGCGCATGAGCGGACCAATATACAGAGCCGCAATCCGCGCGACGCACAGGCCCGCATGATGCACGAGCAGGCCGCCGGCCGCGCCGCGGTCCATGCGCAGCCGATGGCGCGTGCGCATGAAGCGCCGCGTGTCTCGGCGGCGCCTGCAGCGCGTTCCGCAGCGCCGCACATGGCTCAGCCGAATGTCAGTCGTGGCGCGCCGATGAACGCCCATGCGCAGATGCCGGCGCCGCGCGCGGCGGCACCTGCGATGCCGCACGGCGGCGGCGGTGCGCCGCACTTCAACGCTGCTCCGCATGGCGGCGGCGCGCCGGCCGGCGGCCCCGGTGGCGGTCACGACAAGCGCTGATGTTGCCAGGGAAAGCCCGGCCCTCGCGCCGGGCTTTCTTTTTGAGCCGCGGCGAGTTCCCTGCGCGCACAATTTGAGTCAGTTCTTCGCGGGCAGATTTCATCGATCGTAAGATGTGTACCCAAAGATGTAAGCATCCACTCGGGGCAGCGGGGCACACGGGAGGATGCAAATGAGACAGAGCCAGGCGGAAACGCGCCGCCAACAGAATGTCGCGAAGCGGTCGATGACCAAGGAGGCCAAGCAGCTGGCGGGACTGATCGCCGGATTGCGCAAATCCCTCGACGGGATTCACAAGGAGCGGACGAGCACCAAGCTTACCGGCGCCGAGATGGGCATGCTCGACGAGCGCCGGAATAATTTGCTGCTCACCATCGCAGCCCTCGACGATCGCCTCTCGGCGGTGCAGGGGTTGATCGATCTCGGCCGCCCTCACATTATCCGCGTGCACTGAGCGGACCTGCGGGCGCTAGCGGTTCCGTCGCGGCGGCGATGGACCCAGGCCCGGCTGACGGTTTTTGCATGGCACAGGGTTGGCTTAGCAACGGGCGGACTGCCCGGACGCGGTCACCGCGCATTGTGCCATCGACGTGAAGCCGCAATCGATCGAGCTGCCGTCGATGGTGTAGACCTCGATACAGACGGGCCAGCACGGATCGTAGGTCTGCGCCTCTGCCAGTGGAGTGCCGAGCATGGCCGCACCAGGCAAGCCCGCGACAAGCAGAATCGCATTCAGATGCCTGGCATGATCAGCTTCCGTGGCTCAGGCTGGACCAAAGCACAATGCCCTCGTGGATGGCACCAAATTGCCACGCTCCCGGCGAATTGCCGCCAAAGCCCGCTGCCACGAGGAGAGCGGGTGCAGGCAACGCAAGGGGATGCGCATTGGCCTATAAGATGGTCGCAGAACGCGACAATGAGAAGTGCAGTTTCGCCCGCGAGAGCCGGCTGCTGATCGTGGCAAAGGCCAAGGTATGGGCCAGCGAAGGATGGCAGGTTGTCATCACCGACCAGGACGGCAAGGCCTATACGCCGCCCGAATTCGATCAGCTATTGGCGGCGTGACCGCGCGACGGGGCAGGGGAAGGATTTGGATTCGCTATTTCGACCGGGGCGCGATGTGATCGCGCCTGTGATGACTTTGGCAGCCGCCGCAGCGCTGACGGCGACGGTCGCGTCTGCGCAAAATCTGGACGCTGGCAAATCGCCCGAAAAGCTCTTTGCCGACGGCTGCGCGACCTGCCATCGCAGTCCGCGGGGGCTTGCGAAGGGGCGCTATAGCCTCACGCTGTCCTGGTTCCTGCAGGACCATTATTCCGCGAGTTCCGACTCCGCCAAGGTCCTCGCGGCCTATCTGGTATCGGTCGATACGCCGCCTCCTGGCGCCGCAGGAAAACCTGCCAAAAGGCCTTCGCGATCCAAGCCGCATCCGCCCCAACCAGTACAGACTCAGTAATCGCCGCCCGGCTACGTACGCCGATAGGTCTGCGCGATCAGGCGGTCGTGCACGGCGCGCAGGTCGGCATTCATCCGCGTCTGTCCCGTGGTGATGTAGGACAGCCAGGCGCCGTCGGCAGCGAGGCGGACGATATGGAGCTCGGGCGCGCCGTCGGTCGTGCGATGGCGCTTCAAGCGGGCCTTGATCCAGTCGTTCCAGAGCCGCCGCAGTGACGGATCGGTGACGACGACCATGCTGAGCGCCGCCCAGGGCGTGGCGAATCCGAAAGCCTTGCCGGTGAACACCGCGTTGACATAAGCGCGGGTAAAGCTGCCGTGCGGCTTGGGATCGGCCTCGATGGCCGCGTCGATCTCGGCATCGACGCGGGCGAGGAGGTCGGCGAACAGGCCCTCGATCAGCGCCTGCTTGCTGCCGAAATGATGAAACAGCCCGCCCTTGGTGACGCCGGCGGCCGCCGCGACCGCCTGCACCGTCACCCCCGATACGCCGTGGTCCACGGCGATCGCCGCGGCGCAGTCGAGCAGGGCGCGCCGCACCTGCTCGGGCTGCTTGGCGCGGGTGTAGGCGCTTTCCGCCATCAATGCACGCTCGTCTCCGAGAACAGGTTGATGACCACGACCCCCGATACGATCAGGGCGATGCCGACGAAGGCCGCTGCGTCCAGCATCTGGCGGAACAGCACGAAGGAAACGGTGGCGGTGAGGATGATGCCGACGCCGCCCCAGATTGCATAGGCGATGCTCAGCGGAATGACCCGGATCGCCACCGACAGCGCATAGAACGAGGCGACGTAGAACAGTACCATGGCCAGCGTCGGCCACGGCCGCGTGAACTGTGCGGACTGCTGCAGGAAGGCGGAGGCCGTGACCTCGAACACGATGGCGAGGGCAAGCGCTGTATAGGCGTTGAAGGCGGAGCTCATGGTCGATCCGGGTATGGCACAAAAGATACCGCGCGGTAGGTATGTTTAGGATCTAGACTGTGGCTTTTCGGTGGGCTGGCGGCGTCCGGAAGGTATCACCCGGACGTGACGAACCCGCGACGAATCGCTAGCCTTGTCCCGTCCGACAGATCGGGTGCCGCCATGCATATCCTCCGTCCCCAATTCCGCATCGAGAAGCAGCGTGCGCTGGAATTTGCCGGCCAGCGCGGTTTTGGCGTGATCGTGGCGGCGGACGAGCGTGGGCCGCGCGCCTCGCACGTGCCGTTCGTGCTGAGCGAGCGCGACGGACGTGCAATCGTGCAGATCCATTTCACGGCCAAAAATCCGCTGGTTGCGCTGGCGGATGGCACACGCCGCTTCCTGTTGATTGTTGCCGGCGACGACGCCTACATCTCCAACGACTGGTATTCCTCGCGCGACAACGTCTCGACCTGGCTCTACGAGGCCGTACACCTGTCCGGCGTGGCGCATCTGCGCGGCCTGGACGAGAACCGCGGACATGGCGATGCGCTGCTCGCGGTGTCCGAGGCGCGGCTGCCGAAGACGCCGTGGGACCTCGCGCAGATGGAGGGCGGCAAGCGCGAGAGCATGCTGGCAGCGATCCGGGTCGTCGATCTCGTGGTGGATCAGATCGAGGGCCAGGCCAAGCTCAACCAGCACAAGCCCGATGCAGACCATGTCGCGGTGGCAAACCAGCTGGCGCGGTCGCAGGAGAGCGGGCATCGGCGGCTGGCACAGAAGATGCGGGCGCTGCGGCCCGGACTTGGGTACGAAGGCCTGTAGCTTGCCAGATCCAGCGTTTGATCCTACGGACCTCTGATGCTCGTCATCTCGATTCAAAGTCAGGTGGTCCACGGCCATGTCGGCAACAGCGCGGCCGCTTATGCCATGCAGGCGGAGGGCGTGAACGTGGCGGCGGTGCCGACCACGCTGCTGTCGAACCATCCGCGCTATCCGAGCCTGCGCGGACGCGTGCTGGAGACCGAACTCGTCGCCGATCTGCTGAAGGGTGTCGAGGAGCGCGGTCTCGTTGATGAGGCGGCCGTGCTCGTCACCGGCTATCTCGGCTCGCCAGGCAATGCAGCCGTCATCGCCGATTTCGTCGGGCGGGCGCTCACGCGCAATTCGAAGCTGGTCTATCTCTGCGATCCCGTGATCGGCGACGACGGCCGCGTCTATGTCGCCGACGGCATTCTGGACGTTTTGAGACACCGTCTGCTGCCGGCAGCTAAGATCGCCACGCCGAACCAGTTCGAACTCGAGCTGCTGTCGGGCGTCGCGGTCGCGGATGCACGGGATCTGCGCGCAGCGTGCGCGGCGCTCGCAGGAACCCGTCGTATCGATGTCGTTGCCACCGGTTGCACGCTCACTGACACGGCGGCGGAGCAGGTGGAGACGATCCTGTGCGCCGACGGTCAATTGTCACGCTTTGCGACGCCGCGTCTGCCGATCCGCCCCTATGGCACTGGCGATCTCTTCACCGGCCTGATCGCTGCGCATCTGGCCAAGGGCCGGCCGATGGAGGCGGCAGCGAGTCTTGCGGTCGAGACCATCTTTGCGGTGCTGGTGCGCACGCAGGAAGCAGGCACAGCCGAGATGCGGCTCGTGCCGCTGCCGGGATCACAGGGCAATGCGTAGCGGCGTCAGGTCGTGCGCTTAGCCGCTGACTGCGCCGCTCTTTGCGGCTTGGCCCGGAGCTTCTGTTCGCGAGCGGCTTGTGCCTTTGGCGGCTTTGCGCTGGCTACGGCCCGCACCTTCTTCGGCTTGGTATTGGCGGCTTCCTTGCGATCGGTCGCAACGCCACGCTTGGACACGTATTCCTGGCCGTCGATCGGGCCAACATGCGGCGGATCTCGGCCGAGATAGGGCCGGCCGATGCCGAGCGCCTTACCATTGGCATCAACCCATTTCCACAGCACTTCGGTCGAAACCCAGCGCTGCGCGCGGTTGTTGCCGGCGGTCGAAACGATGTCGGCGGCCATGCCGTGACCATAGCCGCCGCGCATGCTGCCGCCATGATAGGAACGATCGGAGGCGGCTTTCAGGCCGCTCGCGATCGACTGGCGATAGTCGTCACGGAACGCACTGGTGATGCCCGGCGAGAGGCCGGCGGCCTCGGCCGCCAGCAGCGTGCGGAACAGCTTTCGCTTGAAGCTCTTGTCCATGCCGCCGATGACGTAATCCATCATCGACATGCCGGCGTGCTCGGCCGCCTTCGGATCCTTCCAGCTGAAATCCTCGTCGACCAGCTTGGTGAAGCTGCGCATCACGGTGACGGTCTTGCCCCTGCGCTTGACGGTCACGGCGCGGCGCTCCTCGACCTTGATCGAGTCTTCCTTGGGCGTGCGCTGGTAGAGCGTCCAGAGATAGCGGTCGATGCAGGCGTCGATGACGAAACATTCGTCGAGCACGGCGACGGTATCGGCCGGCGGCGAGGCCTTCTCGGCCGCTGCAGGCCCGCTGACGATCGCTGCGGGCGACAGCGCATCTGGCGCGACGATCGCGGTGGGATCGGCGGAGGCAACCTTGACGGGCTCCGGCTCCGGTGGAGCCTCGCTGACGACGGGCTCCGGTTCAGGCGAAATCTGCGCCGCAGGCGGCACTTCCGCTGGCAAGATCAGCGCAGGATCCGCTGAGGCGAGCTTGATGGCGGGGGCGGGCGCTTCGGGCGCGGCTGCTTCGGCAATTGGTGGGCTTGCTGCGACAGAAGCCGCGATGTCGGCGGTCAGCGCGATGCCATCTTCGATGGTCGCAGCGCGCGGGACATCGGCGAGTTCGAGACGGGTGAGATCTTTCGCACGGGACACCGCAGCCGCATTGGCGCCGCTGTTCTCGATCAGCGCCGGAGCGTAGGCGGAGAGGGAGAGCGCCAGCCAGCCGGCCATCACGGCCGAGGGGCAGGAGACCGCCACAAGAAGAGACCGCCGATCGTTCATGATCCCTGCCTCCAAACGGTTCTGTTCAAAACTCGTCTTGTCCGAACAGTCTTGATGCAAACAGTCTTGCATGAAAAGGCATGTAGCGCGTCGATTGTTCGGAGGATGATGTGGCGGCGCAATGGCGCAAATCACCGAAATCGGGCTTTTCAGGTGGGTGTTGCGCAAGGGCAACGCGGGTTCCATCGCGATTTGAGGGTGAGAGCACGGGAAAAAGCCCGCAAATACAGGTTCTTTGTCGAGAAATTGAGCAACCTCAATTTACTCGATCTTAGATTGAGGCAGTGCATGTCTCCCGCGCCGGCAACGTCCGGTAGAGTTGGGAAGGATACGATCGTGAAATTGAAATCCAAGCTGGCCGCGTTCGCCACCGATGAATCCGGCGCCACCGCAATCGAATACGGCCTGATTGCAGCGGGCATCGCGCTCGCCATCATCGAAGTGATTTACGCACTCGGCACTAACTTGGTCGCAAAACTGCAGGCGCTGGCGACGGCCTTGAATAGGCGTTGCGCGGCCTCTTCGCGTTCTTGCTTGATTGCGCTCCCTAATGTCGGAGTGGAGAAAGCGCCGCGGCGTTTACCCGGCGCCGCGCCGCAACCTTGCTGCTGGCGGTGCGTTGATCGGCCATGACGCATTCCTCGCTTCGTCCGATGGACGCCTTCGATCCCTCCGAGCCCGCTATCCTGCATGATCGTGTCTCCGGCACGATCATCACCTGGACCGCCGAGGAGGCCGAGGACTATCGCCGGGCCAGCCGGCCGCGCGCCGATGGAACCGTGGCCTGGAAGGCCTATGTCTTCGACGGCTGGGGCAACGTGATGGGTGGCTGAGCTTACGGCCGGCCGAGGAATGAAGCCGGCCGGGGCGTTAAACATATCGCCATGCGTGATGCGCGATGTTGCGTTGCAACAATGCATGTCGCACTGCAGCAAATCAGGCTTACATGTGCTCCGCACTTCCTTCAGGAGCATCACCATGAACAAGACTTTGTCCCTCGCCATTGCCGCTCTCGCCATCGCGGGCTCGACTGCCGCCTTCGCCGGCGAGCTGCCCACGTATCAGGCCAGTGGCATTCCGGTCTCGCCGGTGCAGGTCCGCGTACTCGGCGCCAACAATGTCGAGCAGCAGGTGACTGCGCCCGCCACCAGCGTGACAGCGCACCAGGCGAGCGTCCTGACCCCGCGCAAGGTGAAGACCGCGACCGCCACCACAGGCAGCGCCCGCTAAGTCGACATCGTACCGAGCCGAGAGCTTGGTGCCGCAGCTTTCCACGACGTCATGGCCGGGCTTGTCCCGGCCATTTTTTTGGGCGCGCATGTTCCATCGCATGTCGATGCGCTCACTGAGAACCCGTCGGCAGAAAGCTCATCGCAACGCGCGCGGTGTGGATCGCCGTTCGAAGCGAGTGTGATCTCTTTAATAGTTGCTTGGCGGATCGCGGTGCTTGATGCGGGCGCCGCTCATTGGCGGCCAAGAAATGATTTGAGCATCGCTTTGATATTGGAGGCCGTCATGCCCGTTGCGCAGAAAGTGGTTGTTGCCAGCACCTCGCCGCGTACTTTGATTCTGCGGCATCTGACGTTGTTCGCAGCCGCCGCACTGTTCGTGCTCCTGCTGAGCCTGACCTATGGGCTCGATCTCAGCCCCGGATTCTTCTGAGCGCTGCGCAAGCTCGAGGGCGAGCGGCCGTAGAGCTCGGCGAAGGTGGCGTTGAAGCGGCGCAGGCTGCTGAAGCCGGCTTGGAACGCGATGTCAGTCATGCTGTGACGGCCGGCGTCGAGCAGGCGCTTGGCGCGCTGGATGCGCAGCGTCTTCGCAAGCTGCTGTGGCGTGGCGCCGACATGCCGCTCGAACAAGCGCGCCAGATGGCGCGAGGAGATGCCGAGCCGCATCGCCAGCGTCACGACCGAGTCTTGGTCGAGCGCGCCTTGGTTGATCAGCTTCACCGCGCGCGCGACCGTCGAGCGCGTGCCGTTCCATGCCGGGCAGAACGGCGCGGTTTCGGGCCGGCAACGCAGGCAAGGGCGGAAGCCGGCGGCTTCGGCTGCGGCGGCTGTCGGATAATAGACGACATTGCGCGTCAGCGGCTGCTTGGCCGGACACACCGGGCGGCAATAGATGCCGGTCGTCTTCACCGCGGTGAAGAAGCGGCCGTCATAGCAGGGGTCCCTGCGCAGGCGCGCGGCATTGCAATCTTCAAAACTCAGCATGGCCGGATGATAGCGCATGCCGGCGCGGGGGAAAGGCCTGGGGGATGACCGAGTCCGATTGTGGCGAGCCGCGGCGTGGGCGCCGGCTTAGAACGCGGCTCTCAAATGCAAGCCGGGGAATCATCGTGACCAGCTCGAAAGACATCGTCCTCAACGCCTGGAAGACCTTTTCATCGCGCGACAAGGACCGCATCGCGGCACTGTTCACCGATGACGCCGAATGGATCGCACCGAAGGGCAACGCCACCGCCGTCGCGCTCGACCACACCGATCACATGGTCGGCGCGAAGCAGATCGCGCGCTTCATCGCGCAGGAGATGCACAGGATGTTTTCCGAGATCGACATCGCTTTTCGCGGCGTCTATGCCGACGGCGACGTCGTGATCGTGGAGGAGCGGATGCGCGCGAGGCTTGCGGGCGGCAGGCCGTACGAGAACGACTATTGCTTCGTGTTCACCTTGGCCGGCGACAAGATCCGCGAAGTCAGGGAATACATGGATACGCGCAAGAGTTGGCGGATGGTGTTTGGCGAGGACGTGCGATGAGTGGGTCTGCCTGGAGCAATCTCACCGCGGCCCAGCTCTGCAGCCGCGTCGGTTGAGCCGGTTCACATCCTGACATAAGGCATCCTAATGGATCAGCGGACGAGCGGCGCTGACGCTCCCACTCACACAAGCCATGCGACGCCGGCGCTGCTCGGTGTCGTCTGCGGCCTGTCGGCGGCGCTGTTCTGGGCGCTGGGCTTTGCCGGCACGCGGCATGGTCTCAAGGTCGGCTTCACGCCGGTCGATCTGCTCGTGCATCGCTATGTCTGGTCGGGGATCGCGTTCCTGCCGCTGGTCTTGCGCGCCGGCATCTCCGATCTCTGCGGCATCGGCTGGGGCAGGGGCCTTGCGTTGATGGTGCTGGGCGGGCCCGTGATGGCGCTGATCTCCTATGCTGGTTTCATGTTCGTGCCGCTCGGCCACGGCAGCGTGATCCAGCCGTCCTGCGCCACGCTCGGCGGCCTCTTGCTGGCGGCAGTGTTTCTCAAAGAGCGGATCTCCGCCTCGCGCCTGGTCGGCGCCCTCGTCATCGTCGGCGGCCTCGGGGTGATCGGCGCCGAATCGATCCGCCACATCGGCGCCGACGGGGTGCAGGGCGATCTGATCTTCGTGCTGACCGGATTGATGTTCGCGGGTTTCGGTGCGCTGCTGCGCCACTGGCGCGTCTCCGCGGTCTCGGCGGCACTCGTGATCAACGTGCTGTCGCTGCTGCTCCTGCCGGTCTATCTCGCAACCGGAGGGCTCGCCCGCCTGGCAGCAATTGGCATCAGCGAAAACGCGATCCAGGCGCTGGCACAGGGCGTTCTCGCCGGGCCCGGCGCGCTCTATCTCTATGCCGTCTCGGTCCAGCGCCTTGGCGTCGCCCGCGCCGCCGTGTTCCCGGCGATCGTGCCGGCCCTGACGCTGCTGGTCGGCTGGCCGCTGCTAGGCGAGGCCCCGACCACGTTGCAACTGGCGGGCCTGGGGACAGTGCTGTGCGGATTTTACCTGGCGCAGCGGCAGCGCTGATTCCCGTTGAGGGATCAACCTTCCGTCATCGTGAGGCGGCAATTGGCTGCTAGTGCTTGTGCCCCACCATGGCAAGCTTAGCTATCGGGATGCGGATTTCCGCGCCGCCTCCTTTCAGGTAAAACCGTTGCATGAGCGAGATCGAAACGCTGTTCGGTGTGCTGCGCCAGTCGGTCGACGAGAGCATCGCCGGCCTGATCGAGCGCATGGTGCGGGAGGCGCCGGACCATGCCCTCTCCAAGATCAACCCGTTGCACCTCGCCGGCCAGCACGGCCTCGACGAGGAGCAGGTGATCGGTGCCCTGCTGCACGCGGTCGGGCTCGGCATCCTCGAGATGACCTGGAGCGTGATGTGCCCGAGCTGTGCCGGCGTGCTCTCCGCCAACAAGAGCCTCAAGACGGTCAACAGCCCGCAGTATCACTGCGCGTTCTGCGCGGCCGGCTATGAGACGACGCTGGACAATCTGGTCGAGGTGACCTTCACGGTCAGCCCGCGCGTGCGCAAGATCGCCGCCCACAATGCCGACGAGCTCTCGCTCGCCGAATATTATCGCCAGGTGTTCTGGAGCTCGGCGATCGACCTGCCTGATGACGTCGATGGGCTGCTGCGCGAGCTCACGCTGGAAGCCGTCGACCTGCCGCCGGGCGAGCGGGCGATCCTGTCGCTGCAGGTGCCGGCGGGCATGCTGATCCTGTTCGATCCGGTGACGCACACCGCGCAGTTCATAGAGGTCAAAGGCGAGGAGACCGCGGAGCGCCAGAACCTGGCGCTGATCTTCAACAAGGCCGACGTGCCGGTCGACGCCGTCATGCTTCGCCCCGGCGCGCTGCGACTCACTTTGGAGAACCGTACCGACACGCGCGTGCTGCCGGCGGTGTGGGTCGCCAACGAGCGGCTCGATGCAATCCTGACGCGGCGCAAGCCCAGCCTCACCGCAAAACGCCTGCTCACCAACCAGACCTTCCGCGATCTCTACCGCACCGAGACGCTCGCGATCGGCCAGCGGCTGAAGATCCTGAGCCTGACCTTCCTGTTCTCCGACCTCAAGGATTCCACCGGGCTCTACGAGCATGTCGGCGACCTCGTCGCCTTCGATCTCGTCAACGAGCATTTCCGCCTGCTGCAGGAGATCATCGCCGCCGAGCGCGGCGCCGTGGTCAAGACCATCGGCGATGCCGTGATGGCGACGTTCGAGACTCCCGACCGGGCGATTGCGGCGGCGATCCGCATGCGCGAGGCCATGAGCGAGCTCGGCGCCCAGCGCCAGCAGCAGGGCCTGCTGCTCAAGATGGGCATCCACGAGGGATCGTGCCTGGCGGTCACGCTCAACGGCCAGCAGGACTATTTCGGCCAGACCGTCAACATCGCCTCGCGCATCCAGGGCCTCGCCGCCTCGCGCTCGATCGTGGTGACCGAGCAGGTGATCGACAACGCGCACACGCGGACCCTGCTCGAGGCCGGCGGCCTCGTCCCGACCCGCCGCAGCGTCGCGCTGAGCGGGATCGCGGAGCGGGTGTCGGTGTACGAGATCCCGTGAGGGTGCTCCGCCATGACCATCCTCCTCAACATCGACGTCCCTGACGTCGCCGCCGCGACGACCTTCTACACCGCCGCCTTCGGCCTGACGGTCGGCCGCCGCTTCGGCACCGACTTCGTCGAACTGCTCGGCTGGCCGGCGCCGGTGTACCTGCTCGCCAAAGACGCCGGCACGCTTGGCGCGGGCGGCGATCGCCGCCGCTATGAGCGGCACTGGACGCCTGTGCATATCGACGTCGTCGTCGACGATGTCGATGCCGCCGTCGAACGCGCGCTTGCCGCCGGTGCGGTGCTCGAGGCGCCTGCGCGCGATGCGCCCTATGGGCGGATCGCGATGCTGGCCGATCCGTTCGGACACGGGTTCTGTCTGCTGCAATTCAGCGAACGCGGCTACGACGCGCTGCTCGGTTAGAACGAGCCGCTTGCAGCAAATCCTTTACCATGGCGTCCGGTCGCGGCTCGCCCTTTGCAACATTAGGAATTTTGCGAAAAGCTCTGCGCTAGGCTTCGCCCGGATTTTACGGCTGACGGGAGCTGTCATGAGCGAGCATCGCGCTGCGAGGAGGCATCACACGCTGCGGACCGGGATGGTCGAGTTCGACAACGGCACCGGCAGCAGCATCAGCGTGCCCTGCACGATCCGCGACGTCTCCGCCACCGGCGCGCGCCTGCAGCTCAACAGCTCGCTCTGGGTGCCGGATCGGTTCGCGGTGATCTTCTCGAGCGGCCTGCGCAAGGACTGCCGGCTGGCCTGGCGCAAGGGCCGGCTGATCGGCGGCGCGTTCACGGACGGCTATGCGAGCGCGGACGAGCAGGCCGCGATGATGACCGCGGACGAGCAGTCCCGACAGCGGCTTGGCATCGGCGCGCGCGTCAAGGCGGCGCGCGAAATGCGTGGCTATACCGAGGCGCAGATCGCCGAGCGCATCGGCGTCACGCCCGCCTTCGTCGCACTGGCCGAGCAAGGCGAGGCGGACATTCCGCTTTATCAGCTGATGCACATTGCCGATCTGCTGATGGTTAGTGTCGATGATCTCGTCGCGGGGCCTGCGCCCGAGGACGCCGACGCGGCGTAGGCGCGCGCTCCGCACTTTCCGGAGCCGCTGCCAACAAAAATGTCGAAAACAACCCCATGCATAGTAGAAATCTCCAAGGATTTCAACAAGGATTTCAGCGGTTCGCTAAAACCGAAGTTTTGTTTGACCCGTCGGGCAAAACAGGGGTATGGTGGCATGGTGGGGCGGTGCGGCTGAGAGCCCCGCGTGGCGCGGCTGTTTCCCTTTCGCTCACGGACTCGTTTGCTGGACCGGTGCCGGACGCCACGTCGAGAGCGAATTGACTTGCCTTGCATCCTTGCGCACTCTTCCCGGGAAGGAGACCAAGCCATGAAGATCATGACTGCCGCGTGTGCGCTCGGAACGGCGCTGGTGCTGGTAAGCCTGGGAACATCAGGTGCGGAAGCGAGGGCGCGGAAGGCCGTCGTCGTTCGCGCACCACAAGAGAGGCTGATCGTCACGGCGCCCGTGCTCCGGCCAACGCCGTGGGATTACAACATCGTTCCGCGCTATCGTTATCGCCCCGAGGACGACCGCGTCGATCCCTACGGTCCGCCGCTGGTGCCGTCCTATGTGCGCTATGAGGGCTGGCGCTGGCCGTATTGGTGGTGAAGGCCAGCGACGATGCGTTGGGTGGGCAAAGGCGCAGAGCGCCGTGTCCACGACATGCAGATGGTGGGCACGCTTTCGCTTCGCCCACCCTGCGAGAGCCAGGGCAATCGCATATGGCGCGTACGATGCGGCGGCATCGGCGCTGGACTCCCTCTCCCGCTTGCGGCGGGGCGAGCGCCGCACCGCGATTCCACGGGTTGCCCGATATAACCGGCCTCTGTACCCTGCGTTGCAGCAGCGTTGGTTTTCTACGGACATGGATCGGCTGAAATGACCGTGATCGAGGGCGTGGCTCCGGAGCAGGATGCCCAGGCGATGCCGCCAAAAATGCCGCCGGGCGTGCTGGTCGACGGACCGGTGGTCGACGCCAAATTTCGCGATTCCTACATCTCGTTCGCGATGATGATCGGAGGTTCGATCGGGGCGCTGATCTGGGCTTTCACGTATGGCATCGGGTGGGTGGAGATCTCGGTCTTCGCCGGCATGTTCGTGCTGACCACGCTGGGGATCGGCTTCATGCATCGCTACTTCGTGCACCGCAGCTACCGCTGCGGGCCGGTGATGCGGACGATCCTCGCGGCGATCGCCACGATGGCGGTGCAGGGCTCGATCCTGAAATGGGTGAGCAATCATCGCCGGCACCATCTTCACTCCGACCGGCCCGGCGACGTCCACAGTCCCTACTATGACGGCTTCGGCAATCCCATCGAAAGCTTCGCCAAGGGCATGGGGCATGCGCAGGGCGGCTGGGTGTGGGACAAGGCCACCACCGATGCCGAATACTACGCCAGGGACATCCTGGCCGACCCGATCGCCATGTTCTTTACGAGGACGCGCTGGTACTGGTACGCGCTGTCGGCGCTGATCATTCCAGCCAGCATCGGCTACGCCTTCGGCGGCGTGCGCACGATGATCGGATGCGTGCTGTTCTCCGGCCTGTTCCGCAGCTACCTCATGACCATGGCGACCTCGCTGGTCAACTCGGTCTGCCATAGCGACGGCCGCTGGGGCTACCGCCGCTTCGACACCAATGACGGCACCACCAACGAGCTCGTGACCACGATTCTCACCTTCGGCGAAGGCCTGCACAACAACCATCACCGCTTCCCCCGCGACGCATACATCTCGCACGCCTGGTACGAGATCGACATCAACGGGCTGATCATCTTGGGGCTGGGGAAGCTCGGGCTGGTGCACGACATTTTCGCGGCGGGAAGCCGGTCGCGCGGGACAGACGGCGGAAAGAGCTCGATGCCGGATACGGAAGCAACGGTCTGAAGCATGTAGGATGGATAGAGCGAAGCGGAACCCATCATTCCACGACGGCTATTGGTGGGTTTCGCTGCGCTCTACCCATGGGTACAGCGACTTGTCCGCCGTAGCCCGAAGAGCGAAGGCCGCTGGCGATCTATCCATTGACGATCGCCAACGGTGTATCTACATTGTATCATTGATTTCGGAGATCGAGGATGAAGGTTGCATTTCAGAAATGGGGCAACAGCCTCGCGCTGCGCGTACCGAAAGCGTTCGCCGATGAAATCGGGGCCCGCGACGGGAGGGCGGCGGAGATGACCGTGAGCGAGGGCAAACTGGTCATCGAGATCGCGCGCGCGCAGCGGCGCAAACGTCGCTATGCGCTGGACGATCTGGTCGCGGGGATCACGCAGGCCAACCGTCATGATGAGATCGATTGGGGGCCGGCCGTTGGCAACGAAGCCTGGTGACTATTGTCCCGAGGCCGGAGACGTCATCTGGATCGATCTGGACCCGACGGTCGGACACGAGCAGAGGGGCCGGCGACCGGCCATCGTCGTGTCGCCGCGGAGTTACAATGCCGTCGCCGGCCTTTGCGTGATCTGCCCGATCACCAGTCGCGTGCGCGGTTATCCGTTCGAAGCCGTCCTGCCCGAAGATGCAAGCGTCCGTGGCGTCGTGCTTGCAGACCAGCCTCGGAGCATCTCCTGGGAGAAACGACCGATCACGCCTGCCGGACGGGCACCTGATGCGCTGCTCCTCGAAGTCCGCGAACAGTTGGCTGCGTTGCTGGGAATTGAGTGAACTTTTCGCCAGGCCGTGAGACGACATGCCAAGAAAGCGGTCAAGAAAGCTGAAGACCTATCAGACCTCGCTCGGCTTCTACGACCAGGCGGTCGCCGCACCCTCGATGAAGGCGGCGCTGGAGGCCTGGGGCGCCAGGTCCAACCTATTCCATCAGGGCATCGCGAAACAGACCGACGATCCCGATATTGTCGCCGCGACCATGGCAGCACCCGGCGTCGTGCTGCGCCGCCCGGTCGGATCGGACGGCCCGTTCACCGAGCACGCCGAACTGCCGACCGATCTCGCCGATGACGAGGACAAGCCAAGATCCAGGTCCAGGCCAAAGTCCAAGTCGAAGTCGAAGCCAAAGAAGCGTCCGGCCAGGATCGCGACGAAGTCCTCCCGCACAGACGACGATCAAGACGCGCGCAGGGCCGCCGCGGCCTTCGCGAAGGAAGAGCAGCGACGCGAAAGCGCGCGCCGCAAGGAAGAGGCCGCCCGCGCCAAAGAGCGCGCGCGCCGGGACAAGGCGGTCGCGGCCGCCGAGGCGGCGCTGGATAAGGCGAGGCACGAACATCAGGCGCGGACAGACGAGATCGAAGCGGAACGGGCCGCGCTGGATGAACGTGCCGAGGCGGAGGAAACGCGCTGGGACAAGCAGAGGATGAAGCTGGAGGACGCGGTTCGTCGGGCGCGAGAGTAGGGGCGAGCCGGGTCGGACAGGCAGATGGAGCGATCGATTTAGTGCACTGTCACCGTGATCCCAGTGCAGCCCTTCGCCGGCTTCAGCCAGTCGAGAAAGACCTCGCCGACCGAACGGCTCCAGACGCCCATCATCTGCTCATAGGCGGCACCGTCATCGAAGCGAAGCTCGGGCATGGAACAGCTCCCTCGGCGTTTTTCCACAGGGCAACGTCGGCGGCGGCGAGGTTAACACATTGGTTATTTCTTTGCGGTCATTTTCGCGACCTCAGTCAGCAAAGAGGCACCATGTCCGACATCACCATTCCCGGCGGCAAGATCCGTTCCTTCGTCGAGCGGATCGAGAACCTCGATAGCGAAATGCAGGAGTTGAGCGAGCAGAAGAAGGAGGTCTTCGCGGAAGCCAAGGGCGAGGGTTTCGACGTCAAGATCCTCAAGGAGATCATCAAGCTGCGCAAGGAAGACAAGAACGAGCGCGACGAGCGCGAAAGCCTGCTCGACCTCTACATGCGCGCGATGGAGACGGCACAGCCGGAGCAGGCGAAGGCGGCGTGAGACGATCGGCGTGATCTGCGAGGAGAGGTAGCCGCGGCCTGCGGCTATCGCTCCTCCAGAACGACGACGAGCTGGTCGATTTATCAATAGCGGCCGCCGCTGCCCTTTTGCTGCGTGATCCAGGCCGACAATGTTTTCGGTGCCGATCTTACAGTCCGGCCCGGTGATGCCTTCGGTTTGTCGCGGCCGCCTTTCGTCGGACGGGTGCGCGGCGCTTCCGATGCGCTGACGCTCCTCGATGCGGCCGTCGATGCCTCTGCGGCTTCCTTCTCGAGGCGCAACTGTTTCAATCGCGCCATCTTGATGCGCTCGGCCTCGACTTCGGGCCGTTCCGCGAGCTGCGGCTTGTGTTGCGCGAGCTCGGCCGTGACGACGACCCCGAGAATGGTCGTCTCGCCGAGCGCCTTGCAGGCCTCTAACCGATGCAGTCCCTCGACCAGAACGAGGCGGTCTCCGTCGCGCCGAACGGAAATGGGAGCCTGCTGTCCGATGTCCAAAATACTTTCCGCAATCTCCGCGACGATCTCGGGCTTGATGGCTTTCTTCTGCTTCGTGGGAACGAAAATCTCCTCGATCGGGAAGCTTTCCGGTTTGGGCATAAGTCGACTCCGCTTCTACCGGGCCCGTCGGAACCCATGCCGGTAGTGGTGGGAGTTTAGGAGGGATGAGGTCGGGCGCAAAGAGGGAATTTCGGCGGCTGGGTATTTGATAAGCGTCGAAGCCGAAACCAATCTCGATGACAGTGACAATTCGAAGGTTGGTTAGAGAGAAGCGAAAGCTATCGCCCTCCCTGCGGACGGATGATAGTTTTCACAACCATACTACGGTTTGCTACGTGAAGTCCTTTCCCTTTGACGCATTTTTTCCATCCAAGCCATGGCTTTCAAAACGGGCGCGGTGGGTTGATCGGGTGGAATAACAGGGGGGTCATCAGCACTAAGCACGACAGCGTCCGGGTCGTTCTCCGAAATTTGCCACGCTTCACGAACCACGAGGTGATATTTCCCAAGGGCGCCGTCTAGTAATTCTGGCACGCTTTCGCGAGTTGGAAGATGTGCTGCGGTCAATACAAAGCGGCCATGTCGAGTAAATTCTGCGAGAAACATGTCGAGGTTTCGGCTGCTAGCCGGTCTCATGACATTGATGCGCGACACGAAACCGACGGCGGAATCCCTCGTTATCGGAAGTTTTTCGGGGTTTGGGCCGATAATCACCGCGTAAGCGCTGGGATGGGAAATATAGATGCCTCTGATAATCGCAACGCGAAGAGCATTGTCAGGGTCGTGTGGCCCAAATCTCCCCTTGAACCCCTGAAATATGCCTTCAGCTGCTGTCCGGTTCTCGAACGCCAGGGCCAACACTGGTGGCTTATTGGGCGCGTCCGATGCAAAGAGAACACCGTTCCACCCGGCTGCATTCCATTTATGAACGTCAATTGGTGTAACGACCTGCACGTCAGAGTGCTTCATGCGTTCAGGATTGAGCATCGACTCGGGTGGTGCACCTTCGCCGAATTTCGCTGCCTGCGTCCGGCCGTTCGCTGCAGCCTGCAATTCGGGCTGCCATGGCGACAAACGCCTGACTTCAAAGGTACGATCGCTCGCCTCAGTCCATTGGCCGATGGAAAGCCGCGGGATGTCGCCAAAGATGATTCTGAGCATATTTGGTACATGCGAGAAGGTTAGAGCCCGCGAAAACCCGTTCTCTTCGCCTAAGACGCTTGTCGCCCAATCGTCCATATTTGCGGGAATAGCAAAGCGGACGAACATCTCTACGACGGCTTCTTGCAGCCAACGGGGAAAGGTCATCGCTTCCTCGCGGGTCGTACAAGCCAACGTCGGTGCGTGTGAGACAACGCCAACAGCAAAACCGTCCCTATCAATAAATTCTAAAGTCGGCGTGAGCACTGCTCCCTCACACGGATTTACCTGCAAACGTAGAACATCCAGATGCGGAAGCATAAAATACGGTAGCCGCGTCAGCAGCGAAATCGCGTGAGCATGCAAAGCATTGTTGGGTCGAGACGTATCAGCGCGCACACGATCAAGCGCTTTCAGAAGGCTCTCCGTCCGCGTTTCAAGTCTCGCTGCCTCTGCTAGCAATGTTCCCGAAGTGACGGAGTTTCGAACAAGCTGTAAGAGGTTTGAGACCCGCTCTAGGTCTTCTGAAATATCGGACGGCAAGGCTAGCGATTCTACTTCGTCGAAAAGGGCATTTAGCATGGCAAAATCGTCAAACCAGAAGAATGACGTCCACGCGAGGGTATAAGTTGCAGCAAGTAAGTGACTTTCAAGCTTGTTGTCACGGGCAACGCGAATTGCTCGATGAAAGAGTCCTTCAACTTCATATCGTGGCCGCTCGATACCGCGGGCGAGTAAAGCCGCCTTCAGGCAATCCTCCGCAAGCGCAGAAGTCGTGCCGCTATATTGCGTACCGTCACCGATGGCTTTTTGCAGCGTCTCAAGTTCGTTAGCGCGCCTAAAATCCTCAGGCCCTTGCTTTCGTACTTCATGCTCAGTCCCCGCACCTACACCGAGTGCGTCGATGGCGATGTCAAGGCTGTCGTGATCGAAGACGCTTTCCAGCAGCCAGGTTCGGTCAAGAATTGTGACCGGGACCTGGTGCTTTGCCAGAAGCTCATCTTGAATCGCTGCGCTGTCTTTGGAGGGTGCGAACTGATTCGTGATGAAGTACACGCGCGGATAGCCACGGCCCGTACCAACAATGCTGGCAACGTCTGTGCGGACCTTGCCCCGCCAGTCCTTCTTGGCACTAAATGCGAACGCCCACCGCTCGTGAGCTCCTGCTAGATCTGGAACGTACCACCGGCTGGCAATTTCAGTCGTTACTGGGTAGGTCTCAGAATCTGTTTTACCGTCGCCGCCTCCGACCGGGCCGGTCTGTGGACGAAGGTTCGGCGAGATAAATCGCTCGGCAAGGCCTTGCGCGAAGTCCTCAAACTTCGTTTCATCTTTTTGGTTGGTCAGAGTCTCGAGGTGATGTGAGAGCACTTCGCGCGTGACCGTGCGTTCAATTGTGGTCACGCTATCCGAAAACAGATGCGGACGCCGACCGCGCATATAGCGTGATGGCTTAAAATCCGTTGCTTCTTTTGGCCCCCTCGGGGGAAGAGTCATTGACTTTGCCCCGTGATCTACCTCGCGTCCGTCTTAAGACCAATGGGCTGCATTGGTTTGGGCGGAGCGACGCTCCCTCGAACCCATGATTAGGTATCACGGGAACGAGGGTCATCTTCTTCAATGGTGGAGGCCGACTATCAGCTGCACCCAGTCGTGCTGCCGCACGTATCGCACTTCATGCAGGTCCCATTCCGCACCAGCGTGAAGTTGCCGCACTCGCTGCACATCTCGCCCTCGTAGCCCTTGGCCTTGGCTTCCGCGCGGCGCTCGGCCTTGCTGGGCACCGCGACGGTTGCGGCGCTGCCGGCCTTGCTCCACTGGAGGGCTTCCAGCTTCTCGGTGGGCGAGAGGTCGTGGCTGACTTCCTGCTTCAAGGCGACCGCGCCTTCCAGGGCATCGCCTGCGCCGCGGGAGGCGAGCGAGGTGACGCGGCTGCCGCCGGCGGGGGCGTTGTCGCTGGTGGATGCGACCGCGGCGGAGCCGCCGCGCATCACCACGAGGTTGTCGGTGCGGGAGCGGGTGAGGCCGCGCGAGACCAGCTTGGTGGCGTGCTGGGCCTCGTCCGGCTCCTTGCCTTCTTCCACACCCTTGCCGAGCGCGTCGAAATTCGACTCGGTCGGGTCGACATGGGCGAGATCGAAGCGCGACATGTAGCTCACCGCGAGCTCGCGGAAGACATAGTCGAGGATGGACGTCGCATACTTGATGCTGTCGTTGCCCTGCACGGGGCCCGCCGGCTCGAAGCGGGTGAAGGTGAAGGCGTCGACATATTCGTCGAGCGGCACGCCGTATTGCAGGCCGAGCGAGACCGCGATGGCGAAGTTGTTGATGAAGGAGCGGAGCGCGGCGCCTTCCTTGTGCATGTCGATGAAGATCTCGCCGAGCCGGCCGTCGTCATACTCGCCGGTTCTCAGATAGACCTTGTGGCCGCCGACGACCGCCTTCTGGGTGTAGCCCTTGCGGCGATCCGGCATTTTCTCGCGCTCGCGCATCACGACGATGCGCTCGACCAGCTTTTCGACCACCTTTTCGGAGATCTGCGCGGTACGCGCCGCCATCGGCTTCTCGTAGAGCGCCTCGACCGCATCGTCCTCGTCCTCATCGTCGCTGATGAGCTGCGAGTTGAGCGGCTGAGAGAGCTTGGAGCCGTCGCGATAGAGCGCGTTGGCTTTCAGCGCCAGCTTCCACGACAGCATGTAGGCGGACTTGCAGTCCTCCACCGTGGCGTCGTTCGGCATGTTGATGGTCTTGGAGATCGCACCCGAGATGAAGGGCTGCGCCGCCGCCATCATGCGGATGTGGCTCTCGACCGACAGATAGCGCTTGCCGATCTTGCCGCAGGGATTGGCGCAGTCGAACACCGGATAGTGCTCGGCTTTCAGATGCGGGGCACCTTCGACCGTCATCGCGCCGCAGATGTGGACGTTGGCGGCTTCGATCTCGCGCCTGGTGAAGCCGACGGCCTGGAGCAGGTCGAAGCCGGGGGCTGCGATGGCTTCGGCGCCGATGCCGAGCTGGTCGCGGATGAAGTCCTCGCCAAAGGTCCATTTGTTGAAGGCGAACTTGATGTCGAAGGCCGTCGGCAGGGCCTTTTCGACCTTGGCGATGGCCTCATCAGTGAAGCCCTTGGCCTTCAGCGTGGAGGCGTTGATGCCGGGGGCATTGGACAGCGAGCCGTGGCCGACGGCGTAGGCTTCGATCTCCGCGATTTCGCTCTCGCGATAGCCGAGCGCGCGCAGCGCGGCGGGGACCGCGCGGTTGATGATCTTGAAGTAGCCGCCGCCGGCGAGCTTCTTGAACTTGACAAGCGCGAAGTCGGGTTCGATGCCGGTGGTGTCGCAATCCATCACGAGGCCGATCGTGCCGGTCGGCGCGATCACCGTGGTCTGGGCGTTGCGATAGCCGTGCTGCTCGCCGAGCTCCAGCGCCGCATCCCAGGCCGCCTTGGCGTGGGCGACGATGTTGGCCTGCGGGCAGGAGGCGTGGTCGAGCGGCACCGGGTTGACCGAGAGCGCTTCGTAACCGGAGGACTCACCGTGCGCGGCGCGGCGGTGGTTGCGGATCACGCGCAGCATGTGCTGGGCGTTCTTCTTGTAGCCGGGGAAGGTGCCGAGCTCGGCCGCCATCTCCGCCGAGGTCTTGTAGGTGATGCCGGTCATCACAGCGGTCAGCGCGCCGCAGAGCGCGCGGCCTTCCTTGCTGTCGTAGGACAGGCCCATGGTCATGAGGAGGCCGCCGATATTGGCGTAGCCGAGGCCGAGCGTGCGGAATTCGTAGGAGAGCTCGGCGATCGCGCGCGAGGGGAACTGCGCCATCATCACAGAGATTTCCAGCACGACGGTCCAGAGCCGGCAGAGATGCTCGTAGCCTTCGACGTCGAACTGTTTTGTCGTGGTGTTGTAGAAGGTCAGCAGGTTGGCGGAGGCGAGGTTGCACGCCGTGTCATCCAGGAACATGTATTCCGAGCACGGATTGGAGGCGCGGATGTCGCCCGATGCCTTGCAGGTGTGCCAGTCGTTCATGGTGGTATTGAAGTGCAGGCCCGGGTCGGCCGACGCCCAGGCGGCGTGGCCGATCTTCTCCCAGAGGTCACGCGCCTTCAGCGTCTTCGTCACCTTCTTGCTCGTGCGGGCGGTCAGATTCCAGTCGCCGTCGGTCTCGACCGCGCGCAAGAAATCGTCCTTCAGCGAGACCGAGTTGTTGGAGTTCTGGCCGGAGACGGTGAGATAGGCTTCGCTATCCCAGTCGGTGTCGTAGGTGTCGAACTGGATGTCCTTGTAGCCCTGTTTTGCAAATTGGATAACGCGCTTGATGTAATTATCGGGCACCAGCGAGCGACGGGCCAGCTTGATTTCCCGGCGCAGGGCAGGGTTCTTCTCCGGATCAAAACAATCGTCGCCCGAGCCTTCGCAGTTCACGCAGGCCTTCAGCACCGCCTTGAGGTGCTTCTGGTTGATCTTGGATCCTGTGACGAGGGCGGCGACCTTCTGCTCCTCTTTCACCTTCCAGTCGATATAGGTCTCGATGTCGGGGTGATCGACGTCGACGACGACCATCTTGGCGGCGCGCCGCGTCGTGCCGCCACTCTTGATGGCGCCGGCGGCGCGGTCGCCGATCTTGAGGAAGCTCATCAAGCCGCTCGAGCGGCCGCCGCCGGAGAGCTTCTCGCCTTCGCCGCGCAGGCGCGAGAAGTTGGAGCCGGTGCCGGAGCCGTATTTGAACAGGCGGGCTTCGCGGACCCAGAGGTCCATGATGCCGCCCTCGTTGACGAGGTCGTCACCGACGCCCTGGATGAAGCAGGCGTGCGGCTGCGGATGCTCATAGGCCGACTTGGACTTGGTCAGCTTGCCGGTGAAGGGGTCGACGTAATAATGGCCCTGGCCGGGGCCGTCGATGCCATAGGCCCAGTGAAGACCGGTGTTGAACCATTGCGGCGAGTTCGGCGCGACCATCTGCATGGCGAGCATGTAGCGGAGCTCGTCGTAGAAGGCCTGCGCGTCCTCGTCATGGCTGAAATAGCCGCCCTTCCAGCCCCAATAGGTCCAGCAGCCGGCGAGGCGGTCGAACACCTGCTTCGCGGAGAGTTCGCTGACATAACGCTCTTTCTCCGGCAGCGCGGCGAGAGCTTCGGTATCGGGCACGGAGCGCCACAGGAAGGAGGGGACGGATTCCTCCTCGACCTTCTTCAGGCGCGCGGCGACGCCCGCTTTGCGGAAATATTTCTGGGCCAGCACGTCGGAGGCGACCTGCGACCATTCGGCCGGGACCTCGACATTGTCGAGCTTGAACACGACCGAGCCGTCGGGATTGCGAATCTCCGACGTGGTCAGGCGGAAATCGATTCCCGCGTAAGGAGACTGTCCTTGGGTGGTGTGGCGCCGCTCGATCCGCATTGTCTTGCCCCGTCCTTATTTTGCCCGGGTCCGCCCCTCGTTGGAGACGTGCCGGGTCGTCATTTCTCTTTCGCGCTTCCTTGCGGGCCACCGGCCCAAAGGCTTCGCAGTTCAGCCGGTGGTTTCCGGCCCGGTTTCTCCCGGCGCGATGGTCGGTGCGAGCACCTCATCCGCCGGCATGTCCACGCACATCCGCCCCAACGGGATGTCCGCGACATGCGTTCAACGCCCCACAACGTCACGTCTTCTACCGATGCCATTCGAGCCTTTTGCCGGCCCGTTCTGGCGCCCGAAAAGTCCGCTTTCGCGGGCAGACAAGCCCTCATCCCGCTGCCTTTGTCTGGCCTGGCGGAGTGCAGTTCTGCGAACCCTTTGGGGGAGTGCCGGCGGGACGCAAACTCACTCGCGCCGAACGGACCGAAAGCTAGGACTCTCCGTTGCGCCCGTCAAGAACTAGTGCGAGTTCCTGAATCAAATACTAAATATGGTGGATTGCGGGGGATAACAGGGGCAAGGGCCGCGCCTGTTGTGGAGCCAAGTATCAGTGAGTCCTCAGGGATTCCCAACCGAAAAAATTTGCCGGCCGTGACGATACGGAGCCTTCATCCCGCTGTTCACAGGGCAGGTATATTTTTGAGCATTGGGATTGCGTCAGCAGGACTCACGTAGCCCTACGGAAGGTGAGGGCAGGCATGCCCGCCAGGGTGGTGGTCCGGGGTGCGAATCCGGTCCAAGCTGAGCTCGATTTTGCCGGACCTCCCACATGCTTGATTCGACTCAGCCGGTGCGAGCGCGCATCGCGCCGGCCGGCCTGATGTTCCTTGCCATCACCTCGATCGGCTGGGGCTTCAATTGGCCGGTGACCAAATTCCTGCTCGCCGAGCTGCCGCCGCTGACGCTCCGCGGGGTCACCGGCGTGCTCGGCGCGCTGCTGTTGGCGGCGCTGGCGGTGATGCGACGGCAGAGCTTGCGGGTGGAGCCCAAGATCTGGCCGCGGCTGCTCACCGCCGCCGTGCTCAACGTCACCGGCTGGATGGTGCTGATGGGTCTCGCGCTGCTCTGGCTGCCGGCGAGCGAGGCGGCGCTGATCGCCTACACCATGCCGGTCTGGGCCTCGATCATCGCCTGGCCGGTGCTCGGCGAGCGGCCGACACTGCTGCGCACGCTCGGGCTGGTAATGGCCTTTGCCGGCCTTGCCTCGATCATGGGCGGCAACGGCCTCGCCGCCAGCACCGAGAAAGCGCCTGGAATCATCATGGCGCTCACTGGCGCGCTCGGCTTTGCCGTCGGCACGGTGTTCTCGAAGAAATACCCGATCCATCTGCCGCCGCTCACGGCGGCGGCCTGGCAGATCGGAATCGGCTGCCTGCCGATCTCGATCATCGGCCTCCTGGTCGAGACCACGCAGCTGGACAAGGTGACGCCGCTCGGCTGGTGGCTCCTGGTCTATTCGACCGTGGTGCAGTTCTGCATCGCCTATGTCAGCTGGTTCGCCGCGCTGGCGCGCCTGCCGGCCTCGGTCGCTGCGATCGGGACGATGGCGGTGCCCGTGATCGGCGTCGTAGCGTCCGCGATTGCACTGCACGAGCCGCTCGGGCCGGGGCAGATCGCGGCGCTGATCTTCACGCTGGCCGCCGTGGTGCTGGCGACGCGGTAGCTAACTCGCAGTCGTCCCGCCGCCCAGCGCCTTCCTGATCATCTCGGCGAGCTGGTTTCTCCGATACGGCTTCGTCAGCAGCAGCACGCCATCGTCCAACTTGCCGTGATGCACGATGGCGTTGTCGGTATAGCCGGAGGTGTAGAGCACCTTCACGCCGGGGCGGCGCTTGGCCACTTCGTCGGCGAGCTCGCGTCCGCTCATGCCGCCGGGGATGACGACGTCGGTGAAGAGCAGGTCGAAGGCCTGGCCGGCCTCGATCAATTCCAGCGCGGCCTTGCCGTCGGCAGCGGCGACCGTCTTGTAGCCGAGGCTCTGGAGCTGCGCGGTGACGAAGTTGCGCACCAAGGGATCGTCCTCGACGACGAAGATGGTCTCGGCGCCGCCCTCGGCCTGCGGCGCTGCGGGCGCGGCGACCTCCGCCGTGCCTTCGCCCGGCGGCAGATAGAGCTTGATCGTGGTGCCGTGGCCTTGCTCGCTGTAGATCTTGATGTGGCCGCCGGACTGCTTGACGAAGCCGTAGACCATGGAGAGGCCGAGGCCCGAGCCCTTGCCGACCTCCTTGGTGGTGAAGAACGGCTCGAACGCCTTCTGCTGGATGTCGGACGACATGCCGGTGCCGGTGTCGCTGACCGCGAGCATCACGTAAGGGCCCGCCACCACCTCGGCATTGGCCTGGGCATAGGCCTCGTCCAGCACGACGCGGTGGGTCTCGAGCAGCAGCTTGCCGCCGTTCGGCATGGCATCGCGGGCGTTGATCGCCATGTTGAGCACGGCATTGGTGAGCCGGGACGGATCGATGTGCGCGGTCATCGGTCCCTGTTGCAGCACGGTCTCGATCTGGATCTGCTCGCCGAGGGTGGGCCGCAGCAGCTTGGCGATGTCGGCGATCGCCGCGTTGATTTCGACATTGCGCGGCTGCAGCGGCTGCTTGCGCGCGAAGGCGAGCAAATGCTGGATCAGTTCGGCGCAGCGCTCGGCGGCATCGTCGATCAGACGCGCCACGCGCTGCAGATCCGGCTGCTGCTTCAGGCTCTCCACCAGCGTCTCGGTGTTGCCGGAGATCACGGTCAGCATGTTGTTGAAATCGTGCGCGACCCCGCCGGTCAGCTTGCCGATCGCATCCAGCTTCTGCGACTGATGCAGCTGCCGCTCGGTCTCGCGCGAGATCGTCGCGTCATGATAGACCAGCACCGCGCCGGAGATGTCGCCCTGCGCATCGCGCATTGGCCGGCCACTGATCATGAGATGGCGCGGAGAGTTGCCGCTGTGCGGGCGGACGATCATCTCCATGGCCTCGAACTGCTCGCCGCGCAGCACGCGCGCGGACGGCAGCTCGTCGGCCCTCAGCGGCGTGACGCCGTCGCCACGGAAGACGTCGGACAGCGCGCGCAGATTGCGCAGGTTCATGCCGGTGCGATGCAGCAGCATGCGCTCGGCGGCCGGATTGGACAAAAGCACATTGCCCTCGGTGTCGATGACCAGCACCGCCTCCGCCATGCTGCGAAAGGTGCTCTGGAGCACGTTGACCGAGAGGCGCAGCTCGTCATGGGCGGCGACCAGATGTTCGGTGCGCTCGGCCACCGCGGCTTCGAGCTGTTCGTTGGCGGCGGTGGCTTCCTCGAGCGTGCTCTTGAGCGCGCTTTCGGTGCGGTGGCTCTCGCGCATCACCATCAGCACGAGCAGCAGGATCACCAGCGCGCCGGCCACGTCGATGCCGAGCAGCACGACGCCGGTGCGGCGCGAATCCTGGGAGCGCGCGGTCAGCAGTCGCTCCTCCTCCGCGCTCAGACGGTCGAGATTGCCCATCACCGTGTCCATGAGGCCGCGGCCCTCGCCCTTGCCCTGGAGCGCGGCGATGCCGGCCTGATCGTTCGCAGCGCGCAGGCGCATCGCCGCCGCAGCGATCTCGATCCGGCGCAGCGCCAGCGGCTCGGTGCCCTCCAGCAGCGCGACCTGGTCGGGATTGTCGCGCACCTCGCGCTTGAGCTCGGCGAGCGCCGGGGCGATCTGGGCATGCACCGCCTGGAATTCGTCGCTGAAGCTCTCGCTGCGATAGATCTCGAAGCCGCGCGCGGCGCTCTCGGCGCGGCGCAGCAGCACGCGCAGGTCGGAAATCTTCTTTTGCACCTGGATGGTGTGATTGACCCGGGCCGTATCCGACCGCGACTTGACGTCGAGCGCGATCGATGCGGCGGTGATGATCAGGAGGATGGCGAGTCCAGCACCGAGAATGACGCGTTGCGTTGGGATCAAGGTGCTTCTTTCTTGTCCTTCGGCAAGGCGGCCTCGCCGAGGCATTCGCGGATCGTGGTCAGCAGCGCGTCCGGCGTGAACGGCTTGCGCAGGCAGCGCGTCGCGCCGAGTTCCAGTGCCATGCGGAGGAAATCGGGGGAGGGCGAGGCGGACGAGGCGAAGGCGTAGCCGGACATCGCGATCAGCGGGACCGCCGGCGCGCGCTCGTGAAAGATGCGGATCGATTCGAAGCCGCGCATATGCGGCATGAAGATGTCGACCAGCATCACGTCATAGGCCTGCGCTTCCAGCGCAGCCAGTCCAGTTTCGCCGCCGTCGGCCAGCGTGACGTCGAAGCCCTGACGTTGGAGGAGGACCTCGATGGTCGCGCCGACCATCGGATCGTCATCAACCACGAGGATACGCGGCATGACACTTCCCAGTAGATCGAAGTCCCCGCATTGGTGATATCCGCGAATCGTATGTCGGGTCAATTTGGGAGTGGATCGACGTAGATATGCACGGCGCGATGCATAAAAGCGCCTTGCGGGTTCCCGCCGCCGTGCCACCCGATCCAATCCTGACATTTCGACGAAAGATCGAGGCAATAGCTCCCCGGGCCCGGCACATCGTTCAGCGGCACATCGCGAACAGGCGCGCCGGCTCCGCCTGCGAATGGGTTCCGGTCTTCTTGAAACAGCGGCGCAGATGCGTCGGTCAGGCCAAAGGCCTGGATCGCCGGCGCCACGGTGCGCGACTTCGCCGCGGGATCGACAATGATGACAAGGGCGCGGGCGGGAGCCACCAGCCCCCAGAACGGCACGGACGGCCGCCGCAGCGGCATCGGCATGACGAGAAGGGGGGCGCGCGCTCGATGGTCCGGATGCCTACCAGGAATAGCGCACGACGCCCTTGCCCGCATAGCTGCGCACCGTGCCGGCGAACTCGCCTTCGAACGAGGCGGCGGCGGACCAGCCATTCATCCACCGCATCTCGGCGGACGCTGTCGTCAGCGCTGAATCGTGCGGGCGAGCTGCGCCATTGACGACGAAGCTTGCGCCCGGCAGCGCCTGGAACGTTGCGCCGACCGAACGGTCCGAATTGAAGTCGTGGGCCCAGGCGAGCCGGCTCCGCAGCGTCAGGATGGCGCTGGAGACCGCGAACGACTTGTCGCCGCGAACGCCCAGTTCGCTGCGGCTGTCGGTGACGGTCTTCGCCGCGTAAGCGAGCGCAAAGACCGGCGTGCCTGCCAGCGCCTGCTCCGCGTAGGCGGGCAGGTCGAATGTGGTGAACTGCGCCGCAGCGTACGGGGTGAGACCGATGCCGCCGAGCCAGGGCGTTGCGAACCGGTAGCCGCCCTCGATGCGGCCCGAATAGGCGTTCGCGTTGAACTCGGCATGCAGCCGGTCGACGCCGGCGATGGTCACGATGCGATCGGTGGTGACGTTCTGAAAGCCGTAGGCGAGCGCGGCGGAGACGTAGGCCGGGCCGGATTTGTGGCGCACGAACGCGCCGGCCTGAAACAGGTCGGAGCGGCCATAGCCGCCATTGTCGACGGAGAAGCTCGTCCCGCCGCCGGCGAGTGCGAAGCCGGCAACCGTATCCGGCGAGAAGCGATAATCTGCACCGACGGCGATGCCGGCGAGGTTGCTCGTGGTGTTGTTGCTGCCAAGTGCGGCGTTTCCGTCCGTGGTCTGGGCGCCGCCGAAGCCCGCGCCCCACACGCTCCAGCGCCGATCGTAGACCTGCGCGACGGAAGCCTTGGCGAACATCGCGGCATAGGCATCACGTTCGAGGCGCGATGTGCTGCTTCCGCCGGTCTCGGCCGCGAAGGAGGACGTGCCGGAGGACGTCGTCGTCTCGCCGCGCCCGGCAATGAACGGATCGGTCAGGACGCCCATGAACTGATTCATGGCATTGAAGGTCGCCTGCTGGCTGCCGGTTGCGGCTTCGCCCGAGGCCTGGGTGAGGCCCGCCGCGCTCAGCATGCTGTAGACCGCCGGAATGCTGCCATTGGCGTTGAAGAAATTCGTCAGCGCGTTGGCGACGTTCTGCTGGTTGGCGTTGAGGCCGCCGGGAATGGCAAAATTAAGAAGGAGGTTCAGATAGACGTCGTTGGCATCGTAGCTCAGGCTCGCGCTGAAGTTCGGCGACAGGTTGGTGGTGAGACTGCCGAACGTGCCGTTGACGCCGCTGGGGGAGCTGAGGATGGTATATTGCTTCGAGACGTAGCTGCCCGGTGCAAAGACCGCCTGCACCGATGCGCCTCCAAGCGTTGCCTTCCCCTTGAAGGTGCTGGTGAAGCTTGAGGCCGACGGCGAGACTTCGACCAGGTAGGTCGATGCAGCGGTGAAGGACAGATTGAACTGCACAAGGAACGAATTGCCGGGCGCGAGCGTGCCGCCATTGACGACGAGATTGCCGACTGTGCCGGTGCCGCCCAGTATGCCGCCGGCATTCACGGTGACATTGCTACCGGACAGATCGCCGTTAACGAGCAACGTCCCCGCATTGACGTTCGTGGCGCCGTTGAACGTGCTGGCGCCGGTCGCCGTCCAGGTCGAGTCTCCGACCTTGTTGAACGTGGCAAAGCCCTGGTATTGCTTGCCCGAGCCGAGCCGTGAGAGGTCGAACGTCGCTGCGCCGCTGCCGCCGAGTTGGAGCGTGTCGCTGCCGGTGCCGGTCACGTTGCCCGAAATGACCGATCCGGGCGCGAGTGTCAGCGTGTTGCCGGTCCCGGCGAAGACGATCGCGTCGGACCCGCCGGTCACACTGATGGTCCCGGCGTTGAAGACGGATGAATTGCCGCCAAGGAGGTTGATTGCGGCAAAGGTGCCGCTGATGGTGCCGGCATTGACCACTGACCCGCTGCCGTTGGAATTGATTGCGTAGAGGGCGCCTGTGATCGTCGCGCCGGCATTGTTGGTAACGCTGACGTTGTTGTTGGCGTTGACGCCGATTCCGGTGCTTGGTGCGTCGGCGGAAATCGTGCCCGAATTGGTCACTGTGGCGGTGTTCACTGCTCCAATGCCAGAGATAGGCCCCGTGATGCTGGCGCCGGCATTGTTGACGACGGTCACGCTGTCGCCGAGGATACCGAAACTTGTGCCACCGCTGACGATTCCGTTGTTGGTGACGCTGATCGATGCGGAACCGCCTCCGATGCCGGAGGTTCCGGTGATCGTTCCGCCCGTGCTGTTCACGATCGTGGCGCTGGTAAAGACCGCGATGCCGCTTTGGGTCGAGCCGGCAATGGTCCCGGCGTTCGCGACAATTCCGGTGTCGAGTACCAATCCAAATCTGGTGCCGCTGATATTTGCGCCCACGCCGTTGTTGATGGTCCCGCTGGTGAAGGCGATGCCGTTGGAATTGGCGTTCGCGTTACCGGTAACGCTCGCGCCGTTGGCGACATTGACCGTGATGCCGAATTCTCCGGCGCCGTAGCCATTGGCACCAGCGCTGGTGCCCGGCGCTCCGGCGCCCTGATTGACGGTGGCGCCGGTACAAGTGGCGGTGACATTGTTCGTCGATGCCGGCGTGCAGGTGGCCCAAGCCGATGGTGCTGCCAGAAGCATCGACAGCGTCAGCGAGCCTGCGAATACACGGGTGAATTCGACGTCGCGGCGGCGCCTCGTAGCGTTACGGCTCGGCTTTGGCATTGCTCATTCCAATGTCTTGAGGTCAGGCAAGAGCTGTTTCGAATCGTGTGAACACGTTTGCGCATGTGAATACCGAACGGTTGCAGAGGCCGCGTCGCCCACCCGGGTGAGACGGCACGACTTCGCGGCAACCGTGGCGCGCACAGCACACCGGCAGCACTGGCTCGCAAGAGGACGAGAACGGTGCGCAAAGAAGAAGTGCACACGTCGTACGCCCGTCTCACCCGCCTGGATGATGACGCGTGATCTCAGCTTGACGTATTGCCGAGGTGTGATCCCGGTCGGGGCTTGCCGGAGATCTCGATCGCAACTGGATGCATGCCCGCATCCGGACGTGCGGGAGGTTCCACTATGACCAGACTTGCCATGCGCAGTAGGCATTCATCGAGACCAGCGTCCGCGCCTACGGAAGAAGATCGTCAGACCTACCGACGTTGGGCGCGCGCGTCCTATGTCATCGACTTCATGGTCTTCGCCGCGCTGCTGATCGGTTTCTCGCTGTACGACAGACAGACGTCGCGGACGGTTCGTAACGACCTGACAGCCGGTGTGAATGTGAAAGCGATGCCGCCGAGCCCGCAGAATACGAGCAGCGATCACGACGGTCACAACTTTTGATTGAATATGTGCTTAGAGCGGACAACCGACCAGCGTGATGAGCAGGGATGTCGCCGTCGAAAGGAGATTGAAAACGGATATTTGACCGACATCAACCCTGCCTCACCCGGTCGGGTGAGGCCTCGCTGCCGCGAGTCGCCGTATCATCATGATACCGCCCTAGATTGCGCGGACGGCCGTCGGCTGTCGGCAGCCTCAGGCAGGGAGAGTGCCGTGAATTTCTCCAGTGACAAGATCGAGAAGATTCTCGACCTGATCTACGACGCCGCGGCCGATAACGATCTGTGGCCGCATGCGCTCACGGCGGTCGCCGATCTCACGCATAGTGAGGGCGGCATCCTGTTCGGTCAGTCCTACACCGCGCAACGGATTTACTTCGATTTCAACGGTCGCCTGAACGAAGAGTGCAACCGCGCCTACCAGGAGCGGCATATGCAGAATCCGTGGTCGCGTTACATGGAAAGCCAGCCGACAGGACGGCTGGTGCTGTCGGATGAAGCGGTCTCGCTCGGGGAGCTTCAGCGGTCCGCGTTCTTTGATGAGGTGTTGCGGCCGCAGGAGATCGCCCACAACGGAATGATCGCGCTGGCGGCGCGCGACGACTTTCGCGCCGCGTTCAACATGTGTCGCAGCGCGCGTCGGGGCATGTTCGATCCCGACGAGCAGCGGCTTTTGGAATGGTTGTCGCCGCATCTGTGCAGGTCGGTGACGCTCGGGTTTCGGATCGACGGCTACCTCGCCATGCAGCAAGCAGCATTCGACGTCCTGGATCGGCTTGCTGATGGCATCGCCGTGCTCGATCGCAAGGCGCGGGTGCTGTTCGTCAATGCCGCCGCCCGCCGCATGGCGGAGGAAGGCGTGCTGCGGCTACACCAGTCTGTCGGGACCCATTCGTCGGCGCATTCGCAGCGGCTGAATGAGCTGATCCGCTCCGCGCTGCAGGGGGCTGCTGGCGGCACCATGAGCTTGCCGCGCCAGCTCGACGGCCGCCTTCTGACCATCCTCGTCTCCGCGATCCGGAGCAAGGATCTCGGGCGGCTCTCGGATGCCGGCGTCAAGGATGCCGCCGTGCTGCTGTTCGTCGTCGATCCAGCCAAGCGGCGCTCGATCCCGCTCGGGCAGATCATGGACGCCTACGGCCTAACCCACGCCGAGGCGCGGGTGGCGCTCGCGGCGTCCTCCGGCAACACCGTCCTGGAGACCGCGCAATCGCTGAAGCTGTCTCCCAACACCATCAAGACGCATCTGCGCCGCGTCTTCGCCAAGACTGCGACGGGACGGCAGGCAGAACTCGCCGGGCTGATCGCATCGATTGGCAGCGTGCGGATCGGGGAAGCGGACCAGGAACAGTGATGCCTCACCCGCCCGGGTGAAGACGGCGGATATCGCGATCCGCTAAATTCCGTGCCGAAGCAAGTCCGCGCCGCTCGTGCCCGATGCGGCCGGATGAAATCGCAATGAGGTCTGCCGTGCGGTGGGTGGAAGTGGCTGGCTACATCGCCTCGTCGCTGGTGTTCCTGACCTTCTACATGCGCCGCATGGTGCCGCTGCGGCTGGTCGCGCTCTGTAGTAATGTCGCCTTCCTCACCTATGCCGTCGCGCTTCATCTTGCACCGATCGCGATCCTCCATGGCGCGCTGATTCCCGTGAACATCATCAGGCTGATCGGTGCGTTGCGCGAAGACGCTGGCAATCGGCGGGACGGCGATCCGAACGCGACCCGGTATTTGCCGCGCCGGTCAGGGATTGCGTGATGCCGAAGGGATCGCACGAGGCCGGTCGTCGCGCATCCGTGGCGATAGCGGCTGTTGCTCGTCCGACGCCGGAGGAGCTTGCGGAGTTCGAACGGCTGGATGCCACGGCGCCGCTCGACGAGGAGGGGCATCCGGCGTGGTCGTTCGAGGGGCAGCCGCTGACGGGGCGCGAGCGGCGCTGGCTCGAACTGTATCGAAGGCTGAGGATGCCGTGAGGTGGCCCGAACACCGGGCGGCGACGATCAGTCGCCGCCCGGGAAATGGTCTTTTCATGCTGCCTTACGGGCAGGGATGGCGCAGGCCGTCATAGCCGAGATAGGTGCCCGAGGCCGGGTCGTACGATTGGTAGCGCTGCGCGCAATAGGCAGCGGAGTCGCCGCCGGTGTCGGGTACCACCGCGACTGACGGCTCATCATAATAGGTGTCGCCGTAGTAGTAGGGATCATCGTAGTAGCCGCCGCCGTAATAGGCGTAGGAGCCGAGGCCGCCGATCGCGGCGCCTGCCGCGAAGCCAGGCCAGAAGCCGCCGCCGCGATGATGCCAGCGGTGACCGCTCCAATTGCCGCTGCCGCCCTGCCAGTTGCCGCCCGCAGCTGCGAACCGGCCGCCGCCGCTAAACGTACCTCCCGCGCTTGGGCGCATGGCAACACCGGCGCTCGGGCGCATGGCTGCGCCACCCGCGAAACTGCCGCCACCGCCACCGACCCGTGGGCCAGCGCTGAAGCCGCCGCCGCCCATGCGGGCACCGCCGCCAAAGCCGCCACCACCGAAGTGAGCGCCTCCGCCGCCACCGCCGACATGGACGCCGCCACCGCCACCGCCGAAATGGGCACCGCCGCCGCCACCCCCGCGACCGCCCTGGACCTGGGCGAAGCTAGGGCTTGCCAACGGAAGCATCAACGCCACTGCCGCGGTGGCACTCAAAACCTTCAGACTGTTCATGATCGAACTCCTTTCCCGAAAGCCAACCCGATGAAACAGAGGTAGTTCCTGGGATCACGCTGGTTTGCGCCTGTCGCGAAGCGTCTCACCTCGCCGCTGTACCGGGCATGAACGGATCGAGACCGATTTGCGGCGCCGCCGGCGGCGCGGAGCACGGCATTTGCGAAGGGCACGGGCCCGCCGGCCGAACTGGACATTTTGCCGTCCGGATGGCATCAGGGCCCGACGAAGCAGGGCCCTTGCCGCATGAAACAATTCTTTCTGAAGTTCTTCACCTGGTGGAATGGCCAGACATTTGGCACCCAGCTCTGGACCAGCCGCTACGGCGAGCTGGTCGGTGAGGACGAGCAGGGCAACCGCTATTATCGCACCCGCGGCGGGGAGATCGATCCGACACTCGGCTTCGAGCGGCGCTGGGTGATCTATAACGGCTATGCCGAGGCGAGCCGCATTCCGCCGTCCTGGCACGGCTGGATTCATCATGTCGTCGACACCCCGCCGACCGCGATCAACTACCAGCCGCGGGAGTGGGAAAAGCCGCACCAGCCGAATCTCACCGGCACGCCCAAGGCCTACCGCCCCTCGGGCTCGACGCTCGCCAGCGGCCGGCGGCCGAAGGCGACCGGCGACTATCAGCCCTGGACGCCCGGCTAGCCGTCCGGACGCAATCCTTATCATCCGGTTGGATGCACCCGCATCCGCCCGACGCCGCTGTGGACAACGGGAACAGCGGGGATGGCGCCTGCGCGCTCGTTGCAGCGGCCCCGGCATTGCGGCTCAATGATCCCATCTTACGGAGATGGGAGACCATCGCGTTCGGTTCGGGCAACAGTTCGCGACTGCCCCGAGATGCAGCGGCCGCCGAGTAAGGACTCGATCGGGAGATAGGCCCCCGGTCTTGAAGTTCCGAAATCGCCCGATGGGAATGTGCGCCGCCGTGAGACAGGAAAGGCCGCCTGGGAAACCGGGCGGCCTTTTTCTTGTTGGGTGAAAGTCTCCGTGCCCCGGACGCAGGCGCAGCGCTTCTTCAGCGGTGCGCTGCAGAGCCGGGGCCCACTTTGCAGCGAAATCCGTCCCGCGATGGGTCCCGGCAGCGCAAGAGCGCTGCAGCGCGTCCGGGACACGCCAGCCGAGATTACCTCAACCGCTCGGCTGCGCGCCTGGCAGCATCGAGACGCCGCGCCTGGAATGGTGCGACCCGCTCCTTCATGAGCGCGAGCACTTCGGCCGGTGCGGTATCGGGCGAGCCGGCATTGAAGGGCGGCGCGGGATTATATTCGAGGCGGAGCTGCACGGCCTCGGCCGTGGTGCGGCCGACCAGCAGCGACACCAGCGTCAGCGCGAAATCGATTCCAGCGGTGACACCGCCGCCGGTCACCCGATTTCGATCGACGCAGACCCGCGTCTTGGTCGGGGTCGCACCGAACAACGCCAGCATCTCCATTGCACTCCAATGGGTCGCGGCATTGTAGCCTTTCAAGAGCCCGGCCGCGCCCAGCACCAGCGATCCCGTGCAGACGGACGTGACGAATTTGGCGCCCGATGCCTGCTTGCGGACGAAGTCGATTGTCTCCTCGTCATTGAGGAGAGCGTCGGTGCCGAAGCCGCCGGGAATGCAGATCACATCGAGTTGCGGGCAGTCGGCGAATGTCACCGTCGGCGTCAGCATCAGTACGGAATCGCTCGGCACCGGATCGAGCGTCTTCCAGATCAGGTGCACGGCCGCGCCGGGGACTGATGAAAACACCTGCAAGGGACCGGTGAAGTCGAGCTGGGTGACACGTGGAAACACCAGGAGACCGATCTGGAGCGGTGCCGACATGAGGACCTCCAATGAAGAGCTTGACGGGCGCAAAATGGCATGATGCTCTCCTGTCCAAAATGGCATATTTCCCTCACTTTCGGACATGACCATGATCGGCATCCTGATCTTCCCGGACTTCCAGCTGCTCGATGCGGCGGGCCCGATCTCGGTGTTCGAGATCGCAGCACGCGCCAGCGGCAAGCCGCTCGCGCTGCGGGTGCTGGCGCTGAACGCAGGCGCCGTGCGCTCGTCCTCCGGCGTCGAGATGATGGCGGGCGGCTTCAAATCGGCGAACGCGATCACGACGCTGGTTGTCGCCGGCGGCGCGGGCGTATCGGCCCCGGCGCGCTGTCCCGCTACGCTCGCCTTCGTGCAGCGGCTGGCCAGGCGCGGCGTTCGCGTCGCGAGTGTCTGCTCGGGCGCCTATGTGCTGGCCGAGGCCGGACTGCTCGACGGTCGCCGCGCCACTACGCATTGGGGCCGCACCCGCGATTTCGTCGCGCGCTATCCGAAGATCAAGTTCGAGCCGGACCAGATATTCACCCGCGACGGCAATGTCTGGACGTCGGCCGGCATCAGTGCCGGCATCGACCTCGCGCTCGCGATGGTCACCGAGGACCACGGCGAGGAGATCGCGCGGGTCACCGCGCGCCAGCTCGTGCTCTATCATCGCCGCAGCGGCGGCCAGTCGCAATTCTCATCGCTGCTGGAGTTGAAGGCGCCGAATGGCCGCTTCGGCGCATTGCTGTCCTGGGCCCGCGAGAACCTCGACGCGCCGCTGACGGTCGAGGACCTCGCCGATCGCGCCGGCATGAGCGCGCGGCATTTTGCCCGCGCCTTCGCCGCCGAGACCGGCACGACGCCGTCCAAGGCGATCGAGCGGCTGCGGCTCGAGGTCGCGCGCGAGCGCGTGCAGTCCTCGCGCGAGGCGATCGAGCTCGTCGCCGAAGTGACCGGCTTCCGCGATCCCGAGCGCATGCGGCGCGCCTTCATCCGCGCCTTCGGCCAGCCGCCGCAGGCGCTGCGCCGTGCGGCGCGGGCGGGGTAGGGCGCGAGCACACGATTTGTCAGCCAAAGGCCTTGCCGACCTCCCGTCCGACGGATGCGATCAGATCGTTTCGTCCATTCGGGTCGAGCGTGGCGCCGGTGAGATAAACCGCGACGATGAGGGGCGAACGCTCGGGCGGCCACACGATGGCGACGTCATTGGTGGTGCCATGTTCGCCTGCTCCGGTCTTGTCGCCCACGCGCCAGCCCTGCGGCAGGCCGGCGCGTAACCGACTATCACCGGTCTTGTTCGCGATGAGCCATTTGACGAGTTGATCGCGGCCCTCCGGAAGCAGGACGTCACCGAGCAGCAAGCGCCTGAAATTTGCGGCCATCGCATTCGGGGTTGTGGTGTCGCGGGGATCGCCTGGAGTTGCCTCATTCAGTTCGGTTTCGGTCCGATCCAATCTCGTCATCTTGTCGCCGAGGCTCCGCGCAAAGCTGGTCAGCCCGGCGGGGCCGCCGATATTTTTCAGAAGTGCGTTCCCGGCCGTGTTGTCACTCCTGGTGATGGCGGCGTCGCAGAGTTCACGGAGCGACATTCCCTCTCCGCCGACATGCTCGCGGGTCACGGGCGAGTTCTCGACGATGTCGGTCTGCTCGATACGAACGCGGCGTTCGAGGCGTTCCAGCTTGCCGTCCGCCTCCTTGAGGATTGCTGCCGCAGCCAGGACCTTGAATGTGCTGCACAGGGGAAAGCGTTCGTCTCCCTTGTAATCGATCGGAACGCCTGTCGTCGTGTCGAGCACGGAGACGCCGAGCCGACCTCCACTCTTCACTTCCAACTGCTTGATGGCCTCGATGAGCGGTGCAGCTCCGCCTGGCGGAGCCGCCGAAACATCGGGCAGAAAGACACTTCCCGCGACCGCAAGTGCTGATGAGGCGAATTGACGTCGTGTCAGCACCGAAAACTCCCGTGAATAGCGGGAAGGTTTTGCGTCGGGCTCGAGCGATTGACAAACGATGGTTCGTAAGGCCATCCATAAGCAAAACTTGGATCAGACGTGGCCCGCCGTCCCGCCGACATTTCCAGTCTGCCCCTGAACGCGCTCCGCTCGTTTGAAGCGGCTGCGCGCCATCTCAGCTTCACCAAGGCCGGTCTCGAACTTCGGGTGTCGCAGGCCGCGGTAAGCCAGCAGGTGCGGACTCTGGAAGAGAGCCTGCGCGTCAGGCTTTTCAAGCGACTGACCCGCGGCCTTGCTCTCACCGAAGAAGGCGAGGCGCTACAGCCTGCAATATCGAGCGCCTTCAGTCAGATCAGTCAGGTGCTGGATCGGTTCGAGAACGGTCGAATGCGCGAGAGTCTCGCCATCGGCGTGGTCGGAACGTTCGCGTCCGGCTGGCTCCTTCCGCGCATCGGGAGCTTCACCTCGAGCCATCCGCATATCGATATCAGGATCTTTGCCAACAACAACCGTGTGGACCTTGGCGGCGAAGGACTGGACTACGCCATTCGATTTGGCGACGGTGCGTGGCACGGGACCAATGCCGAGCCTCTGATCGAGGCTCATTTCACCCCGATGTGTGCGCCTGATGTCGCGAAGCGCCTTAAAAATCCGGTCGACCTCCATAAGGAGGTGCTGTTGCGATCGTATCGCCCGGGCGAGTGGGCGCACTGGTTCGAGATGGTCAAATGCAGGCAACCGCGGATGACCGGTCCGACCTTCGATTCGTCGGTCTCTTTGGCGCATGCGGCAGCTCAGGGCGCCGGAGTCGCGCTTCTGCCGGTCGCGTTGTTTTCGGACGATCTGTCGCGCAAGCGGTTGGTTTGTCCCTATGACCGCCAGGTCCTTTTGGGGTCCTATTGGCTCACGTCGCTTAAATCAAAAAGGCTCTCGCCTGCGATGAAAGCGTTCCGGGACTGGATATTGGCAGAGTGCAAGAAAAAGAGACCGCGCAATCCATGAGGCGCCGGGGTCTGCCGTGGCTTCCAGCGAGGCCATTGTGCAGTCGTCAAATTGGGCTGCCCGGGACCGCCATGCGGGACACCTCCGCCCTTGCGGTCAATCGCCGCGCAATCGGCATCAGCATGTAGGGCGACAGGTGGATCGGAAACTGCGTCATCGCGAAATAGAGCCAGGTCGTGGCCGGCAGCGCGCCGGCAGTCGCAGCCAGCATCAGGCCGAGATTGCGCTGCGACACCATCAGGCCGAGCGCCAGCGCGCGCTCATAGCCGATGCGGCGGAAGATCAGCGTCGTCACCGCCAGCAGCGTGAAGTAGACCGCGAAGGCCAGCAGCGCGACGCCGATCGTGACGACCGGATCGGTCAGCACGTCGTGGGCCACATCGCCCATGATCGCGGACGCGAATGCCAGCAGGATGATGATGTTGATGCCGTCGATCGGCCGCTTGTGGCGCTGGATCGCCGCCGCGCCGGCGAGGCGCCGGATGATGGTCGCGCCCAGCAGCGAGCCTGCCAGCAGGCCGAGCAGCTTGAGGCCCAGCGCCAGCGGGGTGACGCTGAGCTTGGCGCCGAGAAACAGGCCGGCGAACAGCGTGGCGGTGAAGGGCACCAGCGCCGTCGAGGTCACCAGCGTGATCAGCACCAGCGTCGCATCGAGGCCCATCATGGCGGCGAGCGCGGGCGATGCCATCATCGGTGAGGCCATGCCCTGCAGCATCAAGCCGAGGAAGAGGCCGGGGGCGCGGTTGTCGAAGCCGGTCGCCCAGGCGATCAGCCCGACGATCAGGGGCACACCCAGCGTGGTCCATGCGGTGGCGGTCGCGACCAAAGCGGGCCGGCGGAAATGGCCGTAGAGCGCGGCGAGATCGACGCGCATGAACGAGATGCAGAGCAGGCCGACGATCGCCCAGGTGAGATAGGGTCGCAGCAGCGCGCCGATCGGCGGCACTGCGACCGCGATGAACACCACCGTCGCCACGGCGCGAGTGCCCTGGTCGCCAATCCAGGTCAGCCAGCGGATTGGAGCGGCGATGATGGCTTGGAGGGCGGGCGGCATTTCGATTGCGATCTCGTAGCCCCGGAACCTCCGAGGCTTCTGGTTGTCGTTGGGACGTCGTTTTCGGGGCAATACCCGCCGCGCGGCCCCGGGGAGAGGCGCATCAACTATCCCATCGGGGAGCCGGTCTGGCCAGCGGGCGGCGGGCAGGGCAGGAATGCCGCCCTTTCCCCGCCGTATTCGGCGTGTTAACCCGATGGCCTGCGAGCGGCGGTATCCCCTGTAAAATGTCCAACAAGCCCGATTCGCTGTTGAAGCCGCGCGAGATGTTCAAAAGCTTTACTCTGACAGGCCTTGCGGCGCTGCTGGCCGCTACCGCGCTGACGGTGGCGATGCCCGTGCAGGCGCAGATCGGCACGATCTTCTCCGATCCGCCGCCGCTGCGGCCGCCGGGCAGCATTCCGCGCGGCCAGCCGCAACCGCCGATGCCCGATGACGACGACGAGGAAGTCCCCGCGCTGCCACCCCAGGGCCGCGTGCTGCCCTCGCGCCCGATGCCTCCGCCGCCGGGACGGCAAGGCAACATCCAGGGCAATGCCTTGCCCGGGCCGGTCGAGAGCCAGCCCCTGGCGCCGCCGCCGGGCTCCGCCGCCGCTCCGCCCAATCAGCCGCCCTCCGTGGCGGTCGCTCCGCCCAATCCGCCGGGCACGCCCGGTCAGCGCCCGCCGCAGCAGAAGGGCGCACCCGGCGGTGCCGTGCCGCAGACACCGGCAAGCCTGCAGCCGGGCGACGAGGTCGTGACCGAACCGCCGGCCCAGAAGATCGTGAACAAGAAGGCGACCTTCTCCGGCCTCGACAAGATCACCGGGCGCATCATCAATTTCGACGAGGATATCGGCGAGACCGTCCAGTTCGGCGCGCTGCGCGTCAAGACCGACGCCTGCTATACGCGCCCGGCGACGGAAGCCGCCAATACCGACGCCTTCGTCGAGGTCGACGAGATCACATTGCAGGGCGAGGTGAAGCGCATCTTCTCGGGCTGGATGTACGCGGCAAGCCCGGGCCTGCACGGCGTCGAGCACCCGATTTACGACATCTGGCTGACCGACTGCAAAGAGCCGCAGCAGACCGTGGCAACCGCTGCGCCCGATCCCGCCACCAAGCCGGCCGCGCCACCGCCGCCTGCGCAGAAGAGGGCCGCACCCAAGCAGGTCCAGCAGCGCCCGCCGCAGCCTCTGCCGCCGCCGCCGCAAGCGCAGCCGGCTCCGCCGCAGCCGGAGCAGCAGCGGCCCGGTCTGTTCAATTTCCCCGGCTTCGGCCGCTAGATCCTATTGCCGCGAGGCGATGATCTCGAGCGCGCGGGCGCCCGGGATTGCCTCGCCGGCGGAGAGCCGCAGGAAATCGCCGGGATCGCCGGCCAGCGCCTTGTCGAGCAGGCCGGTGTAGCGCCGCCGTGAGATTTCCACCGCGCCAAAGCTCTTCAGATGCTCGGTGACATATTGCGTGTCGAGCAGCTCGAAGCCGCCGTGGATCAGCCGCGCGACCAGGTGCACCAGTGCGACCTTCGAGGCATCGCGCACGGTGTGGAACATGCTCTCGCCGAAGAAGGCGCGCCCGAGGCTGACGCCGTAGAGCCCACCGACGAGCTCGTCGCCCTGCCAAGCCTCGACGCTGTGGCAATGGCCGAGCTCGTAGAGGCCGCCATAGAGGTCGCGGATGCGCTTGTTGATCCAGGTGTCCTCGCGCCCTGCCTGCGGCGCGGCGCAGCCGGCGATGGTCGCCTTGAACGCGGTGTTGACGGTGACGCGAAACGCATCCGAGCGCACGGTGCGCGCCAGCCGCGAGGCGACGCGGAATCCATCGAGCGGGATCACGCCGCGCAGTTCCGGCTCGACCCAGAACAGGGTCGGATCGTCGGCGCTCTCCGCCATCGGAAAGATGCCGCAGGCATAGGCGCGCAGCAGCACGGCCGGCGTGATTTCAGACGAGGCGGAGTCGCGCGAAGTCATGACGCAACAATAGCAGGATCGCAATTCGGTTGCGATGGGCGGCGCGGGTCAGCTCGCGGCGACATTATTTGCTTTGCCGGGGGCGGCGGGCGCGCGGCGGAACCTCAGCACGATGCGGGTTCCTGAATGCGCGGGGTCGCGCTCGACGGTGGCTTCGAGCTTGGAGGCCATCGCTGCGACGATGCGCTGGCCCATGCCGGTGGAGCGCGGATCGGCCTTGCCCTTGTCGCCGACGCCGTCGTCGCTGATCGACAGCAGCAGGTCGTCTCCTGTCGAGCTCAGCTCGACATGGATCGGGCCGGCGCCGTCAGGATAGGCGTATTTCACCGCGTTCATCACCAGCTCGTTGACGATGATGCCGACGGCGACCGCGCGGTCCGGGTCGATCTCGATCGGTTCGGCCTTCAGCGTCAGGCGCGACATCCGGTTGCCTTCGGCCGAGCGGCGGAGATCCTCGAGCAGCGAATCCAGATATTGGTTCAGCACCACGCTCTTGAGGTCCTGCGAGGTGTAGAGGCGGCGGTGCACCTGCGCGACCGCTGCAACGCGGCCCATCGCATTGGTCAGCGCCGCCTTGACCTCTTCCCGCGCGGCGGAGCTCGCCTGAAGGTGCAGCAGCGAGGCGATGATCTGGAGCGAGTTGCCGACGCGGTGATTGACCTCGCGCAGCAAGAGCTCGCGCTCGGCGGCGAGCGCGGCGTAGCGGTCGCGCGAGGCGTGGATCTCGGCTTCGGCTTCCTCGCGCGCCTTCTGCAACTCGGCCTGGCGCAGCGCGCCCTCGGCCGCAACGTGGAGCAGGGGGATGAAGTCGCCCTTGACGTCCTTGACGAGATAATCGGCCGCGCCCGCCTTCAACGCAGTCACCGCAATGGTGGAATCCTGCGAGGCCGTGACGAACACGACGGGCGGCGCGCCCGCGATGGCCATGATCTGCTCGAGCGTCTCCAGCCCGTCGAGCCCGGGCATATACTGATCGAGCGCCACGACGTCGATGCCGCCATCGGTCCCCGCGCGGCGGATGCGTTCGAGGCCTTCCTCGCCGCTTGCAGCATGCACGACCTTGTAGCCGCGCCGCGTCAGGCCGCGATCGACCAGGCGCGCCAGCGCATCGTCGTCATCGATGTAGAGCAGTGTTGGCGTGCGCTGGTTCATGGGGCGGCGGGAGGGACCTGGATGACCGAGAAGAACAGGCCGAGCTGCCGGATGGCATTGGCGAAATTCTCGTAATTGACGGGCTTGGTGATGTAGACGTTGCAGCCGAGCTCGTAGCAGCGCTTGATTTCCTGGCTGTCGTCGGTGGTGGTCAGCACCACCACGGGCGAGGCCTTCAGATATTTGTTCTCCTTGATCTGCTTCAGGATGTCGATTCCGGTCATGTCGGGCAGGTTGAGGTCGAGCAGGATCAAGAGCGCATTGCCCTTCTGCACGAGGCCGCTGCCGTCGGCGCCGAACAGGTGCCTCATCGCGTCGCTGCCGTTGGCGAAGGAGATGATCTCGTTGTTGACGCCGGAGCGGCGGATGTTGCGCTCGATCAGGCGGGCATGTCCCTCGTCGTCCTCGATCATGATGATGCTGACGGGCTGAGTCATCGATCTGCGTTCCGGTTGCTGGCGTTCCAGGCGATGGGCAGTGTGATCGTGAACGTGCTGCCCGCGTTCAGTTCCGACGATACCGACATCGTGCCGCCGAGGCGGCGCACAAGTGCACGCACGTGGGCAAGACCTATGCCCTGGCCGGGCCTGTCCTGGGTTCCCGCCCTGCGGAATAGGTCGAAAATCCGCTGGTGATCCCTGGGATCGATGCCCCGGCCGTTGTCGCTGATCTCGAAGATAGCGTATCCGAGTTTGGTGCGCCCCCGGATTCTGATCTCGCCGGGAACGTCGGTCTTGAGATATTTGATCCCGTTGTCGATCAGATTGGAGAAGATCTGCTCCAGCGCAAGACGGTCGCTGACCAGATTCGGCAGCGGCTCGACATGGATCTCGGCCTGCGCCTCGGCGGCCTGATGCGCCAGTGTCGAGACGATGGCCTCGATCAGCTCGCGCATGTCGATCTTCTCCGGCTTGAACTCGCGCCGGCCCTCGCGGGTGAGGTTGAGGATCGCCGAGATCAGGCGATCCATCTTGGCGATGGAGGACTTGATGAAGCCGAGCGCCTCGGAAAAATCCGCCGAAAGCTGCTGGTCGGGGCCTGTGAGCGAAATCTCGCCAGCCGCCGGCGGCGGCCCGCCGGCCGCTTCATGGGTGAGGCTGCCGATGCGGCGGAAAATGTCGCCGCCAAGCTCTTCGAGTTCGCTGGTGAAGCCCATGATGTTGACGAGGGGCGAGCGCAGATCGTGGCTGACGATGTAGGCAAAGCGCTGGATTTCGTCGTTGGCCTCGCGCAGGTCTGCCGTGCGTTCGTCGACGACAGACTCAAGGTTGAGGTTTGCGTCGCGCAGACGCGTGTCAGCTTCATCGCGCGCACGTGCGGATCGGCGGACCAGCCAGATCGAGATCAGCGCCAGCAGCACGACGAGGCCCGATCCGATGCCCGTCATCGATGCGGCGAGCGTCTGACTTCGATCGGAGTTGGCAGTCCGGATCCGGAACAGCCGCTCCTCTTCGCGGATCATCGCGTTGGCCAGGTTGCCGATCGTGGTCGTGGTGTTGCTTGCGGCGGCCTCGCGGACCAGCGCAATGGCCCGATCGGGTTGATCCTGCCTGACGAAATCCATCTCGCGCGAGAACTGGTCGAGCCGCGTTCCGATCGCTGCTCTCAGCTTCTCGATGCTGTCGCGTTGCGCCGGATCGTCGCCGATCTGACGCGTAAGCTTGTCGAGCGCCGGAATGATCGCTGCGACGGCCTTCTCATGGTCCGACTGGAAGTCCGGTCCCCGCGTCAGGAGAAAGCCGCGGGCGCCGCTCTCGGCGCGACGGACTTCAAGCAGCAGGGTGTTGATCTGATTTTCCACCTCGATGGTGTGGATCACCCATTTGCTGTCCTCCCTGGCCTTGTTGACGAGATAGACCGAGCCGGCGCTGATCACGGTCAGCACCAAGAGGCCCGCCGCGAACAGCAGGATCTGCCAGATTGCGCGCCGCCGGAGGGACTCAGCCGTCACGACGGTCTCGCCTCACACAAACGACGGAATGCAAAGAGGCCCCCGAGAGCAGTTCCAACTGCTCAGAACGTCCGCGAAGGCAAAGGGTTCCAAAGCGGCTGGACGTTATTTGGGAGCAGGTTCCGCCTTGCCGGCGAGATACTGTTCCAGCCAATGGATGTGGTAGTCGCCATCGATGATGGCGGCCTGGCGGACCAGGTCACGGAACAGCGGCAGCGTGGTCTCGATGCCCTCGACCACCATCTCGTCCAGCGCCCGGCGCAGCCGCATCAGGCATTCGGCCCGGGTCTTGCCATGGACGATCAGCTTGCCGACCAGCGAGTCGTAATATGGCGGGATCTGGTAGCCCTGATAGACCGCGGAATCGATCCGCACGCCGAGCCCGCCGGGCGGGTGATATTGGGTGATGCGGCCCGGCGAGGGCCGGAAGGTCTGCGGGTTCTCGGCGTTGATGCGGCACTCGATGGCGTGGCCGATGATCTGCACCTCAGTCTGCTTCGCCGGCAATTCGCCGCCCGCGGCGATGCGGATCTGCTCCAGCACGAGGTCGATGTCGGTGATGCTCTCGGTGACGGGATGCTCGACCTGGATGCGCGTGTTCATCTCGATGAAGTAGAACTCGCCGTCCTCGAACAGGAACTCGATGGTGCCGACGCCGAGATATTTCATCTCGCGCATCGCTTTCGCGCAGGTCTCGCCGATTTTGGCGCGCGCGGCGGCGGCGAGCACCGGTGAGGGCCCTTCCTCCCAGACTTTCTGGTGACGGCGTTGCAGCGAGCAATCGCGCTCGCCGAGATGGATGGCGCCGCCGCGGCCGTCGCCAAGGATCTGGATCTCGATGTGGCGCGGCTTCTGGAGGTATTTTTCCAGATAGACCGATGCGTCGCCAAAGGCCGACTTGGCTTCATTGGCCGCCGTCGACAGCGCGACCTGGAGGTCGGCCTCGCTGTGCGCGACCTTCATGCCGCGGCCGCCGCCGCCGGCCGCCGCCTTCACCAGCACCGGGAAGCCGATTTTCTTCGCGATCGCCATCGCATCGTCGTCGGGGCCGACCGCGCCGTCGGAGCCGGGCACCACGGGGATGCCGAGCTTCTTGGCGGTCTTCTTGGCCTCGATCTTGTCGCCCATCAGGCGGATGTGCTCGGCCTTGGGGCCGATGAACTGCAGATTGTGCTCCGCGAGAATTTCCGCGAAGCGCGCGTTCTCGGACAGGAAGCCGTAGCCGGGATGCACGGCATCGGCGCCGGTGATCTCGCAGGCCGCGAGCAGCGCGGGCACGTTGAGATAGCTGTCCTTGGACGGTGGCGGGCCGATGCAGACGCTCTCGTCCGACAGGCGCACATGCATGGCATCGGCGTCGGCGGTGGAGTGCACGGCAACGGTGGCGATCCCTAGCTCCTTGCAGGCGCGCAGGATGCGAAGGGCGATCTCGCCGCGATTGGCTATGAGGATCTTGTCGAACATGTTGTCCTGCAGCGAATGGCGAGTGGCGAATGGCGAGTAGGGAAGGCTGATGCCATTCGCTATTCGCTATTCCCCATTCGCGTCACTCAATAATGACCAGCGGCTCGCCGTACTCGACCGGCTGGCCGTCGTCGACCAGGATCTGTGTCACCGTACCGGCGCGCGGCGAGGGGATCTGGTTCATGGTCTTCATGGCTTCGATGATCAGCAGCGTCTGGCCGACCGAGACCTTGCTGCCGACCTCGATGAACGGTTTGGCGCCGGGCTCCGGCGCCCAATAAGCGGTGCCGACCATCGGCGAGGTGACGGCGCCGGGATGTTTAGACAGGTCGGCTGCGGCCGCAGCGGGCGCTGCAACGGCGCTTGCTGCCGCCGGCAGGGCGGCGGGAGGGGCTGCGACCGGCATCGGCATGGTCGCGGCGACGCTGATGTTGCGGGCGACGCGCAGGCGCAGGCCCGCACGTTCAATCTCGATCTCGGTGAGGCTGGTCTCATCGAGCAGCAATGCGAGCTCGCGCACGAGCGCGGAATCCTCGCTGGAAAACTTTGCGGCTGCTTTATCGTCTGGCTGGCGCGCCATGTTGTTTGATCCGAATGTTCTGTGTGATGAGGGAGCGTCAGGCTTTGGACTTGATGCCGAGCCTGGCGGCAAGGCCCTGGATGGCGAGGCGGTAGCCCTCGATGCCGAAACCGCAGAGCGAGGCGAAGGCCGCGCGCGCGGTGTAGGAGTGGTGACGGAAGCTCTCGCGGGCATGGATGTTGGTCACATGCACCTCGACCGTCGGGATCTGCACCGCCAGCAGCGCGTCGTGCAGCGCGATCGAGGTGTGCGAATAGCCGCCCGCATTGATGATGATGCCCTTCATCTTGCGCGCATGCGCCTCGTGGATGAAATCGATCAGCTCGCCTTCGCGGTTGGACTGGCGGCAGTCGGCCTTCAGGCCGAAGTGTGCTGCCGTCTCCCGGCACAGCGCCTCGACATCGGCCAGCGTGGCATGACCGTACTTCTCGGGCTCGCGCGTCCCCAGCATGTTGAGGTTCGGCCCGTTCAGGACGAGGATCGTGTCGGTTGCAGGTTCAGCCATTCCAATCCCGGAAAGAGGTGCTTCGGCGTGGCGGCGGTTATAGGTAACAAAGCGCCCCAGGGGAAGCCTCGAAGGGGCTCCGGGGGTGCATCAAGCCCCTCATCCAGAGCGCAAAAACCTGTGCGGAAGATACGGAAATTGCTTGTTAACCAGTCCTAACCATGGCTGCGGCCGAATGCAAAGGGGGCGGGCATTGCTGCCCGCCCCTGAGGTTGCCGGTATCCGGCCTTAGGCGTTCAGGACCGCCACGATCTCGTAGGTGTCCGGATTGATGATCACGATCTCATCCCGGACCAGGACGTACTTATAGGTCCGCCACTCCGGATAGATCGTCACGACCCGCGACGGCAGGGCGTGCAGCTCGATGCCCTCACGCGGAATGCGCGTGCCGACCGAGATCGAGAAGTTCACGTTGGTGACGGGCCGCACGTGCTCCTCGCGGATCACCGACGTGATCTGGGTCCGCTGCTCGGTCGAGAGCTTGGCGCCGGCACCGGCCTGGCCAACCGTCGTGTTGGTCTGACCCTGGGCGTTCTGGTTGGTGCTGGTGCCGGTCTGACCCTGAGCGTTCTGGTTGGGGCTCGTGCCGGTACGATTCTGGTTCTCGGCGTTGTTGGTCGAGGTGCCGGTCTTGCTGCCCTCAGCCTTCTGGTCCTTCTGGGCGCCGGACTTGCTGGTGTCCTGGCTCATGCTCTTGGACTTGTCCTGCTGACCCTGCGCACGCTCGTCGGTGCGCTGGCCCTTGGTGGCGCCGGACTTGTCCTCAGCCGCGTTCTTGTTCATCTCGCGGCCCGAATGCTCGTCCTTCGTCGCGCCCGAGGACTTGTCCTCGGCCGAGGTGCCGGACTTCATGCTGCCGGAGCCGCCGGCCTGGCCGACGGTGCCCTTCTCGTGGGTGGATTTGTCTTGTGCGGATTTCTCCTGGGTGGATTCCTTGCCCATCGAGCCGCTGCGCTCGGCCGCGCCGCCCGAAGACTGCGAATGCTGCGTCTGCGCGCCGCCGCTGTCGCGGCCCATGGTGCCCTGTGCGTTGGCGAAACCGGTGCCCGCGACCAGCGCGAGCGCGGCAACCGAGATCATAAAGCGATTCAACATCGAATTCTCCTCACGTGTTTTCTTCGCGTCATTGCCCGCGCCACCAACGAAAGGGGATTTGAGTTGTTCCGGAACTTCGCCTGTTCCGCGGCATTTGTTTGTTGAATGCCGGATGAATGACTTTGCAGGATCGCGCCAAGGTTTGAACCAAGGTGTGAGCCACGGTTTGGTGCAAGAAAAAGGCCGGCTTTTCAGCCGGCCTTTTGCGTTTGCTGAAGCGTAGAACACCTGATCAGCAGGTTGCCTTGCCGCAGCGGGCGACGCCGATCTTTTCCTTGAGGCCTTCGAGGCCGACGGCGCCGATCACGATCTGCTTGCCGATCACGTAGCTCGGCGTGCCGTTCATGCCCATGGCCTCCGCAAGCTTGAAGTTCTCCTCGATGGTGGCGCGCACCTCAGGGTTTTGGATGTCCTTCTCGATCCTGGCGGTGTCGAGGCCGGCCTCCTTGGCCGCCTGCATGGCGCGCGCCTTGTCCGCGGCGCCGCGGCCGCCGAGCAGCCTCTGGTGGAAGTCGAGATACTTCTTGCCGGTGGGGTCCTGCATGCGCACGGCGACCGCGACCTGCGCCGCCTCGACTGAACCCTGGCTCAGCACCGGAAATTCCTTCAGCACGACCTTCAGCTTCGGATCGCTCTTCATGAGGTCGAGCATGTCGCCCATGGCGCGCTTGCAGTAGCCGCAATTGTAATCGAAGAACTCGACGAAGGTGACGTCGCCGTCCTTGTTGCCGAGCACGACCTGGCGCGGCGAGTTGAAGATCGCATCCGAATTCTGCGCGATGCTGGCCTCGTGCTTCTTGGTTTCGGCGTCGGCCTGGCGCTTGCTGAGCTCGGTCATGGCCTCCTCGAGCACCTCCGGGTGGGTGACGAGGTAGTTCCTGACGATCGCCTCGATGTCGGTGCGCTGGGCATCGGAGAAGCTGTCGGCCGACGCGGGCACGGCTGCACCGAACATGGCGAGCGCAAACAGCGCGGGAGCAAGCAGGCGCAGCGAAGGCATAGGCAAATCCTCTTATCCAAAGCAGGTTTCGGGATGCGTCCCGGCGGACTTAAGCTCGATGTCGTGACGTCGTAGTGTCGGGCGTCGGTTGGGTCGATCTAGTTGCGCGGCGGCTTCGCCGCCACGATGTCGTCGGCCTTGACCCATCCGGGCGTGCCGACGGCGAAACGGGTTTTCGCGCGCGTGGCAAGCTCGCGGGCGGTCTTGTTGTCGCCGCGCAAATAGGCGGCCTGGGCCGAGGCGAGATCGGCCTCGGCATAGTCGCCCTTCCGGCCATAGGCCATCGCGAGCTGGGTATAGCCGAGCGGCGCCTCGGGCTCGCGCGCCACCGCGGCGCGGAGAATCCGAACGGCGTCGTCCGTGTAGGCCTTATTATCGGTTCCAACCAGAGCCTGCCCAAGTAACATCTCGATGAGGGGCGCATTGTTGGAGAGCGCGACCGCCTTGCGCAGCGGGGCGATGGCCTCGGCAGGCTTGCCGCTCTCCAGCAGCGCCTGGCCGCGCACCTCGTAGAAGTACGGGTTGTTGGGCTGGACCTGGATCAGGGCGTCGATCTGGGCCAGCGCGCTGCGTAAGTCCCCGTGCAGATAGGTGCTGATGGCGCGGGCATAGCGCGCCGGCAGGCTCTCGTTGGTCTGCGGATAGCGGCGATACACCGTCTCCGGCCGCTCCATGAACGCGGAGATCTTGGCACGCACCATGTCGTGGCGGAGCTGCAGCGCGGGATCGTCCTTCTTGTCCCAATAGGGGCTGGAGCTGGCGAATTCCTGGAGCGCGGCGACGCGCTCGGCGGGCATCGGGTGCGACTGGAGATAGGGATCGGCGCCGCGTGCGGCGAACAGGCTTTCGCCGGTGAAGCGCTTGAACGTCTCGTACATGCCCTTCGGCGATTGCTGGGTCGCTGTCAGGAATTTCACGCCGGCGCGGTCGGCGTTCTCCTCCTGCTGGCGCTGGTAGGACAGCAGCGAGCGGCGGATCATCTCCTGCGGGGCGGCGATCGCGGCCGCGCCGGCATTGGCGAGACCGTTATTGCCCGCGCTGTTGCTGCCACGAGTGCTGCCGACGGCAATCGCGCCGGCGCCGAGCAACATCGCGATGATCATCTGGGTCTGGGCGGTGGCGAGCTGCTCGCGCAGCTTGGACAGGTGGCCGCCGGCCAGATGCCCGGTTTCGTGCGCGAGCACGCCGATGATCTGGTTTGGCGTCTCCGACTGGAGGATTGCGCCGTAATTGACGAAGATGCGGCGGCCGTCCGCAACGAACGCGTTGAACGAGGCGTCGTTGAGGATCACCATCTGAATGTTCTGCTTCTCCAGACCGGCGACGCGCAGGATCGGGCGGGTGTATTCGCGCAGCAGCTGCTCGGTTTCGGTGTCGCGCAGCACCGGCGGCCCCTTGGCCTGTCCATGCGCGGCCGGAACCGGCAGCAGCGCGATCGCCGCGGCCGTGACGAGGGCAGTGAGGGCGGAGGCCTTCTTGCGCAATGCGATCTGGGGCAACATCAGGCGGTCTGGGTCAAACGGTCTTGGTCAGGCGTTCTTGCAAAGCGGTTTCGTGATTGGTTTTGGCGATTGGCGGCGGACCGGATACGCGATATGCCCTTGTGAGCCGCACTCCTTATGAGCCGTACAATGCGGCCAGTCTGGGGCGCAAGCGCCCCGTTTTTTACGGACCGGACGGACCGGTCCGCCAGCGAAATAGCAGAAATCGATGCACCATGCGACATTGAGGAACCGGTTGGGGCAGTGGCTCGAGCCCTCCCGCCGCAGCGATGTTCCCCCCTTCATGGTGATGGACGTCATGGCCGCGGCAGCCCGAATCGAGGCCGCCGGCGGCCACGTCATCCATATGGAGGTCGGCCAGCCCGCGGCGGGTGCGCCGAAGACCGCGATCGCGGCGGCCCATGCCGCGCTCGAGGCCGGGCGGATCGATTACACCTCGGCGCTCGGCATTCCTTCCTTGCGCGCGCGCATCGCCCGGCATTATCGCGATGTCTATGGCTGTGACGTCAGCCCCGAGCGGATCGTGGTGACGACGGGCTCCTCCGGCGGGTTCATCCTGGCGTTCCTGTCGATGTTCGAGCCGGGCGACCGCGTCGCCGTGACGGTGCCGGGCTATCCGCCGTACCGCCACATCCTCACCGCGCTCGGCTGCGAGCCGGTGCTGATCGAGACCGCCGACGAGACGCGTCATGCGCTGACGGGCGAGGCGCTGCTCGCCGCCCATCGCAAGGCGCCGCTCAAGGGCGTGCTGGTCGGCAGCCCCGCCAATCCGACGGGAACGATGATGTCGCGCGAGGCGCTCGCCGGCCTGATCGCAGCGGCGGAGGATGCCGGCATCCGCTTCATCTCCGACGAGATCTATCACGGGCTCGACTACGCGTTTCCCGCAGTGACGGCGGCGGCGCTATCCGAGCACGCGCTGGTGATCAACTCGTTCTCGAAATATTTTTGCATGACCGGCTGGCGCGTCGGCTGGATGGTCGCGCCGGAAATTCTGGTGCGCCCGATCGAGCGTCTCCAGCAGAACCTGTCGATCTCGGTGCCGGCGCTGTCGCAGATCGCGGCGGAGGCGGCATTCGACGGCGCGGCCGAGATGGAGGAGATCAAGCACGGCTATCAGGAAAACCGGCGCATTTTGATCGAGGGATTGCCCAAGGCGGGCCTTCGCAAGTTTCTGCCTGCCGACGGTGCATTTTATCTCTATGCCGATGTCTCCGACTTCACCTCCGACAGTTTCGAGTTCGCCAAGCAGATGCTGGAGCAGGCCAACGTCGCGGCAACGCCAGGAGTCGATTTCGATCCTATCCACGGCCGCTCGTTCATTCGTTTTTCCTATGCGCGCTCGGCGGAAGAGATGCGCGAGGCAGTTGACCGGATCGCTCACTGGCTTAAATAGCCGCCAGTTTTGGAAAGCCTTCCGGAGTTCAACTTGTCTGACCCTTCCTTGCCGTCCGTCACTTCGCATTCTCCTCTCGCCGCCCTGATGTGGCCGACCCGGCCGGGTGAAAGTGTCGGCGCAGTTCGCGCCGTCGTGCTGATCGCGCTCGGCACCGCCTTGATGGCGCTATCAGCCAAGGTGAACCTGCCGCTGCCTTACGTGCCCATGACGTTGCAGACGCTGGTGGTGCTGATGATCGGCGCTGCCTATGGCTGGCGCCTTGGCAGCGCAACCATGATCGCCTACCTCGCCGAAGGCGGAATGGGACTGCCGGTGTTCGCCAGCCCGGTCGGCGGGATTGCACCGCTGGTCGGTCCGACCGCCGGTTATCTGTTCGGCTTCGTTGGCGCCGCCTTCATCACCGGCTGGCTCGCCGAGCGCGGCTGGGATCGCAGCGTCGTGCTGTTGTTCGCAGCGATGGCAGTTGGTCATATTGTCATACTGGTGGCCGGGTTCGGCTGGCTTGCTTTTGGTCTCGGACTCGGCGCCGCGAAGGCCTGGCAAGTCGGCGTTGCGCCATTTATTGCAGCCTCGCTGGTCAAGAACGCGCTGGGCGCGACGCTGATGCCGGCGGCACGCCGGATCGTCGATCGCCGCGGCTAAAGCGCGCCAAAACGAGCAGTTCCGATTGACAGAGCCGGCCAAGTTGATCTTGGCTGGCTCCGAGTTTGAGGGGGAGTGAAACAATGACGACGACAACGATGGCGGCGGCGCCTGCAGCGCCAGCCGCAGCCAAGCCGTGGTACAAAATTCTCTACGTTCAGGTGCTGATCGCCATCGTGCTCGGCGTCATCGTCGGCTCGCTCTGGCCGCAAGTCGCCACCAACGACTGGATCAAGGCGCTCGGCGACGGCTTCATCAAGCTGATCAAGATGGTGATCGCGCCGATCATCTTCTGCACCGTGGTCTCCGGCATCGCCCATATCCAGGACGCCAAGAAGGTCGGCCGCATCGGCGTCAAGGCGCTGGTCTATTTCGAGATCGTCTCGACCTTTGCGCTGGTGATCGGACTGATCATCGGCAATCTGGTGAAGCCGGGCGCCGGCTTCGGCAGCGGCGCGGCCAACGAGGCGGCCGTCGCCAATTACGCCAAGCAGGCCGCCGGTCAGAAGTCAGTCGATTTCGTGCTGCACATCATTCCGGACACCGTGGTCGGCGCCTTCGCGCAAGGCGAGATCCTCCAGGTGCTGCTGTTCTCGGTGCTGTTCGGCTTCGCCATCATGGGGCTCGGCGAGCGCGGCCATTCCATCCGCAGCTTCATCGACGATGCCGCGCACGCGGTGTTCGGCGTCATCGCGATCGTGATGCGCGCGGCGCCGATCGGTGCGTTCGGCGCGATGGCCTTTACGATTGGCAAGTTCGGCACCGGCGCGATCCTCAACTTGATCGGACTGATCGCGACGTTCTACGTCACCGCGGCGCTGTTCGTGTTAGTGGTGCTCGGCATCATCGCGCGGATCGCCGGCTTCTCGATCTTCAAGTTCCTGGCCTACATCAAGGACGAGCTGCTGATCGTGCTCGGCACCTCGTCCTCGGAAAGTGCGCTGCCGTCCCTGATGGAGAAGCTGGAGCGGCTCGGCTGCTCCAAGTCGGTGGTCGGCCTCGTGGTGCCCACGGGCTATTCGTTCAACCTCGACGGCACCAACATCTACATGACGCTGGCGACGCTCTTCATCGCGCAGGCGCTCGGCTACGATCTCTCCTTCAGTCAGCAGCTCACGATTCTGGTCGTGGCGATGCTGACCTCGAAGGGTGCCTCGGGCATCACCGGGGCGGGCTTCATCACGCTGGCGGCAACGCTCGCCGTGGTCGATCCGCGCCTCGTGCCGGGCATGGCGATCGTGCTCGGCATCGACAAGTTCATGAGCGAGTGCCGCGCGCTGACCAATCTGTGCGGCAACGGCGTTGCCTGCGTGATCGTCGCCTGGTGGGAGGGCGAGCTCGACCGCAACAAGCTCAACGCCAACCTCTCCAGGCAGATCGATCCGACCGACATGGAAACGGCCGTCACGACGGACTGATGTGCAGCCGGCGCCGGCGCCGTCAGAGCTCGAAGTCGCAGGGCTGGTCGAGATTCTCGATCAGCCCTTTTTCTTTTGGCCGGCCGAGCGATCCGACTGACGGATTTCGCGGCTTCGCCCGTTTAACCCGCATCTCTGACGTTAAGGGGCGGGCGGTATCGTGGGCAACGGGGCTGTGGATCGAATCGTGCTGGAGGCGGCGGAGCGTTTTTCGGCGGGGCGGCCGGATCAGGCTGACGCGCTCTGTGCGGAGGTGCTGCGGGTCGAGCCGGATCATGTGCCGGCGTTGCATCTTGCCGCCGTGGCCGCTTTCGTCACGGATCGCGCGGCCGATGGTGCCGAGCTGCTCGGCCGCGTCTTCGACATCGATCCGGACCATGCGCCTGCGCTGGTCACGCTCGGCGACGCACTGGCGCTGAAGGGCGAGCAGGAAGGCGCGGTGGCCGCGTTCCGCCGTGCGCTGGTCCGGCGGCCGGACGATGCGGGCCTGCACAACAAGCTCGGCTTGGCACTGGGAGCGCTCGCGCGGTTCGACGAGGCCGAAGCCGCCTATCGCCGCGCGCTGGTGCTCGATGCGCATCTGACGCGGGCCTGCTTCAATCTCGCCGTCGTGCTCGCCGGGCAGGGGCGGCCGACGGAAGCCGAGGAGGCCTATCGCGCGGTTATCGCGCGGGAGCCTTGCTATCGCGGCGTCTGGCTCAATCTCGGCAATCTCCTTGCGGATCAGATGCGGCTCGGCGAGGCGGAAGCCGCTTATCGCCGCGCCCTCGACAGCGATCCGGATGATCCCGCGCTGCTGTGCAGTCTCGGCGCCGTGCTCTACCGGGAAGGATTGCTTCAAGACGCCGTCGCCTCGTACCGCCGGGCCATCGCGCTCGCACCTGATAACGTGGCGGCACTGCGCCTGCTGGGCCTCGTGCTGCACGAGGCCGGTCAGCTGCAAGACGCTGCCGAGATCTACCGGCGGAGCCTTGCGCGCGACGCATCGGATCACGTGATCGCAAGCAATCTCGGCGCCTGTCTGTCCGAGCTCGGCGCGCTGGACGAGGCGGCCTCCGCCTGCGAGCAAGCGGTGCTGCTCAAGCCCGATTACGCAGCGGCCTGGACCAATCTCGGCATCGTCTTCGAGAAGCAGGACCGCGCCTGCGATGCGATTGCCGCGCATCGCTGCGCGGTCGCTGCCGATCCCGACTATGCCAAGGGCCACGCCAATCTTGCGGTGGCGCTGCGCAATGCCGGCGAGATCGACGAGGCGCTCGCGGCCTCGCATCGCGCGGTCGGGTTCGATCCGGAGCAGCCGCTCGCGCAGTACAACCATGCGCATTTCCTGCTGATGAACGGCGACTTCGTGAATGGCTTTGCGGCCTATCGCTGGCGGCGCAAATGCAAGTCGCTGTCCGACGGCGATCCCACCTTCAGCGAGCCTGAGTGGCAGGGTGAGCCGCTGAACGGGCGCACGCTGCTGCTGTTCGCGGAATACGGGCTCGGCGATGCCCTGCATTTCGTGCGCTATGTGCCGACGGTGGCGGCCCTCGGCGGCAAGATCATCCTTCAGGTTCAGCCGGCGCTCGCCACGTTGCTGCGGCAGCTTCCCGATGTCACCGTGATCCCGCGCGGCGAAGCGCTGCCGCGGTTCGATCTGCAACTGCCGCTGATGAGCCTGCCGCGCGTGTTTGGCACCACGCTTGATACCATCCCGGCCGATGTGCCGTATCTGCATCCCGATCCCGCAAGACTGTCTCGCTGGCGCGCGGCGCTCGCGGATGTCACGGGCTTGAAGGTCGGCGTGGTCTGGGCCGGCAACGCCAGGCATAAGGGCGACCGGCAACGCTCGCTGCCGGCCGCTTCCGTGCTGCCGCGCCTCGTGATGCCCGGCGTGCAGCTCTACTCACTGCAAAAGGAGCCGCGGCCAGAGGATGGCGAGATGCTTGCGGCGCTTGGCTGCGACGTCATCGACCTTGCGCCTGCGCTCGGCGATTTCGCCGACACGGCGGCTGCGGTCGCTGCGCTCGATCTCGTCATTGCCGTCGATACGTCAGTCGCGCATCTCGCCGGCGCGCTCGGCCGTCCGGTCTGGATGCTGACGCCTTACGGGCTCGACTGGCGCTGGCTGCGCGAGCGCGAGGACAGCCCGTGGTATCCGACCATGCGCCTGTTCCGCCAGCGCAGCCCCCGCGAATGGAACGACCCGCTGATGCGGCTGTCGGCTGCACTCGCGGTGCTGGCCGCGAAGGCGGAAAGCTAGAACCGCTCCGGCCGATATGGCGCGGGATCGATCGCCGGCGTCTCGCCGCTCATCATCTCGGCGAGCAGGCGTCCGGTCGCGGGCCCGAGCGTAAAGCCCTGGTGGCCGTGGCCAAAATTCATCCAGAGGCCGGGGTGGCGCGGGGCCGGGCCGAGCACCGGCAGCATGTCGGGCGTGCAGGGCCGCGTGCCGAACCAGGGATCCGGCTCGACGCGCTGGCCAAGATCGATCAGCTCGCGCGCGGAGGCTTCGGCGCTGGCGAGCTGCACCGGCGTTGCGAGCGCATCCATGCCGGTCAATTCCGCGCCGGTGGTGATGCGGATGCCCTTGGCCATCGGCCCCATGGCGTAGCCGCCGGCCTTGTCGACGAGGGGTAAATCGAGCGACGCGCCGCCGGCATAGTGCATGTGGTAGCCGCGCTTGCGCACCAAGGGGATGCGGTAGCCGAACTTGTGCAGCAGATCGGGTGACCAAGGTCCGAGCGTCACCACGGCGTGGTGCGCATCGATGCGTCCCTTGTCGGTGCTGACCGACCAGCCGGTCGCGGTCTGCTGCAGGCTCTGGGCATCACCGAGCACAATGGCGCCGCCGAGGCGCTCGAGCAGCTCGGCATAGGCGGTGACCAGCGCGCCGGGATCGGACACGGTCCAGGTGTCGAGCCAGTGAATCGCGCCGGGGAGGTCGTCGCGCAGGATCGGTTCGGCCTTGGCGAGCTCGGCGCCTGAGAGCGCGCGAAACCTCACGCCGAACTCGCGCTCGTCTTCTTCCGCGGCCTTGACGGCCTGATCGAATGAGCCCGGGTCGCGATGCAGATGCCGGTATCCGGCGCGGCGGATCAGATTGTCGGCATGGGCCTCGCGAATGAGGATGTCGTGCTCGCTTGTTGCGTAGGCGATCAGCCGCGCCCAGGCGTCGATCGCTTCGCGATGCCGCTTCGGCGCCGAATGCCACCAGTAGCGGAGCAGGGGCTCGATATGGAGATGAAGCGACGACGGGCTGTAGCGGACGTCGTTGGTGCGGCCGGTCGCGATCTTGAGCAGCGAAAAGAGATCGCGCGGCATCGGATAGGGGCGCACCGCTTCGGCCTGGATCATCCCGGCATTGCCGTAGCTGGTCTCGCGGCCCGGCTCCCTGCGGTCAACGAGCGTGACCGACCAGCCGCGCTGCCGCAGGTGCAGCGCCGCGCTGACGCCAATCATGCCGCCGCCGAGAACGATCGCGCTTTGCATTCGAATGCCCTCGCCAAATCAAAACCGCCCGGTTTGGCCGGGCGGTTTCAACGCGATTGTCTCTCTTACTCGCCGCCGCCGCCGAAGCGCCGCGACCACCAGCCGGCACGACGCGGTGCGGCCGGCGTTTCATTTGCTGCTTCCGGCGCAGGCTCAGGCGCAGGCGGAGGAACCGGCTCGCTCGCCTCCGTAACCGGCGCTGCCGGCTCGCTCTCGCTGTTGAGCAGGAAGCTCACCTTTTCCCGGACCGTGGAGCGGCGGCGCGCCGCCTTGTCGTCCGCAGGCTCCTCGGCTGCGGCGCTGGGCGCGGGCTCCGGCTGGGCCGCAGCCGGCGTTTCCGCTTGCGCCTCAGGCTGTGCAGCCTGCGGCTCCACGACGTGCTCGGCCTGTGCGATCGAGGGCGCAGCTTCGCTGCCGAAGCTGTCGAAGTCGGCGACTGCGTCGCTCGCTTCCGGCGGGGCATTGGCCGCGAGCTCGTCGCCGATGGAGCCAGCGAGGCCTTCCTCGCCACCGCCACGCCGACGGCGTCCGCCGCGGCGACCGCGCCGGCGCCGGCGCTCGCCGCCGCCCTGCTGCTCGCCACGGGCGGCCTGCTCCTCGCCTTCCTCGCCGTCCTGCTCGGTATCGGCATCGTCCTCCTCGCCTTCGCCGGCGGCCACGACCGCCTCGGGAAGGGTGGGTGGGCTGTCCTCGCGCAGCTCGCCGTCGCGCTGGCCACCGCGGCCGCGGCGGCGACGGCGACGCTTGCGGCGCTGGCCGTCCTGCTCGGGGCCGGCCTCGCCGGCAGCCTGCTCTTCGGTGAGACCTTCGGTCTCCTCGGTCTCGACCTCGGATTCCAGTTCCGGATCGAATTCCTCGTCGTCATAGGCCTCTTCGGCCAGCGGCGGCGGACTCGCTGCCGCCTGCGCCGCGAGCAGCGCCTTGGCGGCTTCGAGCGTATGCACCTGCTCGCCACGATCGATGAGATAGGCCTGCGGTCCGCTGACGCTGGGGTCGGCGATCACAGACAGCGTGACCTTGAAGCTGTTCTCGAGGTCGCGCAGATGCCCGCGCTTGTGGTTCAGCACATAGAGCGCGACATCGGTGCGGGTGCGAACCACGAGATTGTGGGTCGCGCCCTTCATCAGGATCTCTTCGAGGCCGCGCAACAGCTGCAGCGCCACCGACGACACCGAACGGACGTGGCCGGTGCCGCCGCAATGCGGGCAGGGGTCGGTCGAGGACTCCAGCACGCTGGCGCGGATGCGCTGGCGCGACATTTCCAGGAGGCCGAAATGCGAGATGCGGCCGACCTGGATGCGGGCGCGATCCTGCCGCAGGCAATCGGACAGCTTGCGTTCGACCGCGCGGTTGTTGCGCTTCTCGTCCATGTCGATGAAGTCGATGACGATCAGGCCGGCGAGGTCGCGCAGGCGGAGCTGGCGGGCGACCTCTTCGGCGGCCTCCAGATTGGTCTTGAGCGCGGTGTCTTCGATATGGTGCTCGCGGGTCGATCGTCCCGAGTTGACGTCGATCGAGACCAGCGCCTCGGTCTGATTGATCACGATATAGCCGCCGGAGCGCAGCTGCACGGTCGGCGAGAACATCGCGTCCAACTGGCTCTCCACGCCCATGCGCGAGAACAGCGGCTGGCCATCGCGATACTGCTTCACCGCGCTGACATTGGCGGGCATCAGCATCTTCATGAAATCGCGCGCTTCGCGGTAGCCGGACTCGCCGGCGACCTGAATCTCGTCGATCTCCTTGTTGTAGAGGTCGCGCAGCGAGCGCTTGATCAGCGAGCCTTCCTCGTAGACGAGGGTCGGGGCCTGCGACTTCAGCGTCAGGTCGCGCACCGTCTCCCACATCCGGATCAGATACTCGAAATCGCGCTTGATCTCGGGCTTGGTGCGGGAGGCGCCGGCGGTGCGCAGGATGATGCCCATGCCCTCGGGCACGTCGAGGTCCTGCACCACTTCCTTCAGGCGCGAACGGTCCTGCGCGCTGGTGATCTTGCGGCTGATGCCGCCGCCACGCGCGGTGTTCGGCATCAACACGGCATAGCGGCCGGCCAGCGAGAGATAGGTCGTGAGCGCCGCGCCCTTGTTGCCGCGCTCTTCCTTGACGACCTGGACCAGCATCACCTGGCGGCGCTTGATGACTTCCTGGATCTTGTACTGGCGGCGCGGACGGAAGGTGCGCTCGGGCACTTCCTCGAGCACGTCGTCGCCCCCGACGGATTCGACGTGTTCCTCTTCGGCTTCCTCGCCGTCCTCGTCCTCGTCCTCGTCGTCTTCGCCGGCTGCTTCCGCGGCCTCGGCATGCGGCGCCTCGGCGCCGTCGCCGTAAACGGCATCAGCCGGCTCCGCGGCCGAGGTCACGGCTTCGGCCAGAGCCTCGGCATGGGCTTCATCAGCGTGGGCTTCCTGCGGCTCGGCAACGGTCTCGGTTGCGACTACGGGCTCGGCGCCGACGGCCGCGGGCGTCTCGTCATGATCATGGTCGTGATGGTCGTGCGCATCGTGATGATGGTCGTCATCATGGGTCTCATGATGATCGTCGTGCCCGTGCTCCCGATGATCATGGTCGTGGTGATCATGATGCTCGTGATCATGCTCGCCATGATCGTGGTCGTGATGATCGTGGGCTTCGTGCTCGCCATGATGCTCGGCATCGGCGTGCAGGTACTCGCTCTCGTGCGAAGCCCCCTCAGGGTGCAGGGCCTCGCCCTCGACCGGCTGGGCCGTGGGATCGACGCCGGCCTCGAGGCCTTCGACGATGTCGCTGCGGACGCGCTCGCCATGGCCGCGGCGGCGGGCATTGCGGTGGCGCGAACGGCGGCGGCCATGGGAGCGGTTCTCGCTCTCCTCCTCGGCCTCACGATGGGCCTGTTCCTCGGCCTCGATCAGCGCCTGCCGGTCGGCGACCGGGATCTGGTAGTAGTCGGGATGGATTTCGCTGAAGGCGAGGAAGCCGTGGCGGTTGCCGCCATATTCGACGAAGGCGGCCTGGAGCGAGGGTTCGACCCTTGTGACCTTGGCGAGGTAGATATTCCCGCGCAGTTGCTTGCGTTGCGCAGTCTCGAAATCAAACTCTTCGACGCGATTGCCGCGGACCACGACGACCCGGGTCTCTTCCGGGTGGGTGGCATCGATCAACATCTTGTTGGGCATGTCTTAACTCTTGGCGGCGGCGGGCGCGATCGACCGTGGGCGCGAATTGCGCTGCCGGGTGACGCGACGGTCCACCTGATTCGGGGGTGAGGGGAAGGCCGAAACGCCGTCTCTCGCGCCTTGCCGAACCGGAAGCTTCAGGACCGAGGCGGCGCGCGGGAGTATCACTCCGCAGCGTCGCGAATGGTCCTTCAGAATTCGTCGGCACAGTCTGGCGCATCAAGCGTCGGCCCGTATGAAGCATTGGGCGGCGGGGCCGCCCCTCAATCAGTTGCTGTTGGCCAGGCATGGCGCGAGCGCGCTCGCCTTGGGGATCACGAACCGCTCCCTTGGGATTAAGGGACCGGGTAAATGGTCGCGTCGCTGTCAAAACCGTCCCGGAAACGCTGAGGTAACCCGGGACCGTCCGCCACCGGGGCTTCGCCCGCTCCACCTCGCTGCCGCGCACCGCGCTGGTCTTAGAGGGAAACGGAAAACGCTGGAATTCCCAAACCTTGAGAGTTCCGGCGCTGCACCGGGAGGCTGAATGCGACACAACCGGAAATATCGGCCGTCAGCACTCCGTACATACGTGGAATGGGCCAGCCGTGCAAGGGAGCGTCGCACGGCGGTCACAGTCAGCGAGTTTCGCATCTCTGTCATTAGGGATCGATTAACCCTGTGGTTCTATTGCGTTAAAAGGGCTGCTCGGAGGCACGGAATCGGTGGCGAGCCGCACAAATCAAAGGGTTTTGCTGGGATGCGTTTTGCTGTGCACCGCAGCATTGGCGTGCGCTGATTCCTGGCGCCTGAGCGCAGCCGAAAGCCAACCGCAACCCGCTGTTGCAGTAGCGAATTTTCCGGTTGCCTCGGCCGCGCGCCTCGCCGGCGACGGCAAGCAGACCCGCTTCATCCTCGACATCGATCAGACCGTCACCTTCCGCACCGTAACCCTGGCCGACCCGTATCGGGTGGTCATCGACGTGCCCCAGCTCAATTTTCAGCTGCCGGCGGGTACCGGCGCCGGGGGGCGGGGGCTGGTCAAGGCCTTCCGCTACGGCCTCGTCATGCCCGGCGGCTCGCGAATCGTGTTCGACCTGACGGGACCGGCCAAGATCGCCAATTCCTACGTGCTGGAGGCGGCTAACGGCCAGCCGGCCCGGCTCGTGCTCGAGCTGGAGGAGGTCGATCGCGCCGCCTTCGTGCCGACGATTCCTCCGGCAAACCAACCGGAGCTGCGGCCCGCGATTGCCGAGGCGCCGCCGGCCACGGTTCAGGCCGCCCCTGCGCCGGAAACGACGCAGAAGGCTGATGGCCGTCCGGTGGTGGTAATCGATCCCGGCCATGGCGGCATCGACAACGGCACCCAATCGGGCGGCGAGAGCGAGAAAAATCTGGTGCTGGCCTTCGGCCTGGCGCTCCGTGACAAGCTCGAGAAGGCTGGCAAATACCGCGTGGTGATGACGCGGGACGATGACACCTTCATCCCGCTCAACGACCGCACCAAAATCGCCCGCAACCTCAAGGCCGCCTTGTTCGTCTCGATCCACGCCGACGCGCTGCCGAAGGCGGAGGGGGATGCGCAGGGCGCCACTATCTACACGCTGTCCGACAAGGCTTCCGACGCCGAAGCGCAGCGGCTGGCGGACGCCGAAAACCGGGCGGACGCCATCGCAGGGTTCAATCTTGCCGAGGAGCCGACCGACGTTGCCGACATCCTGATCGACCTCACCCAGCGGGAAACCCGTACGTTTTCAAACCGTTTTGCCCGCCTGTTGATGGGTGAAATGAAGTCGAGCGTGCGGATGCACAAGCATCCTCTGAAGTCAGCCGGCTTCCGGGTCCTGAAGGCGCCGGACGTGCCCTCGGTGCTGGTCGAGATCGGCTATGTCTCGAACAAGGGCGACCTCGAGCACCTGGTCTCCGAGGGCTGGCGCTCCAAGGCCGTGGGCTCGATGGCGCAGGCGATCGACGGGTTCCTGACCAAGCGGATGGCGACCGCGGGGTCGTCGCATTGAGTTGAATCGAGACGGTTTTTCCGTCCCGCCGCAAAAGCCCTAGTTTGGCCACAGCGGGCGCCTTATAAAAATGCCGCAGGGGTTCCGGAATCGTAAGAGAATCCCGATCGGCAAGCGTCTTAGGTCCGGCACGGATAGTATTGGGTAGGCCGGTGAATTCGCGACGTGAGGTTGGCGCCAGTTTGAGGTGCCAAGGGCTGATATTGGGCTGGCTCCAGAGTTTGAACGGATAAACACATAATGCGCTTGCTTGTGCGGTTCATGGGCTTCCTGTTCGCCGCGGGAACAGTGGTGTTCCTTGTCGGTGTCGGGGCCGTGGCAGGCCTGATCTGGCATTTCTCCAAGGACTTGCCGGATTACTCTCAGCTTCAGGATTACGAGCCGCCGGTGATGACCCGCGTGCACGCGGTCGACGGTTCGCTGCTCGGTGAATACGCCAAGGAGCGGCGGCTGTACCTGCCGATCCAGGCGGTGCCGAAACTCGTGATCAACGCCTTCCTCGCGGCCGAGGACAAGAATTTCTACGAGCATGGCGGCATCGACTACACCGGTATGGCGCGCGCCGGTTTGCTTTATCTCCAGAACTACGGCTCCAACCGCCGTCCGCAGGGTGCGTCCACGATCACCCAGCAGGTCGCCAAGAACTTCCTTCTGACCAACGAGGTTTCCTTCGCCCGCAAGATCAAGGAAGCCTTGCTGGCGATGCGCATCGAGAAGACCTATTCGAAGGATAAGATCCTCGAGCTGTATCTGAACGAAATTTATCTGGGCCTCGGCGCCTACGGCATCGCGGCCGCCTCGCTGGTCTATTTCGACAAGTCGGTGAACGAGCTGACCGTTGCGGAAGCCTCTTATCTGGCGGCGCTGCCGAAGATGCCGGCGACGCTGCATCCGGTCCGCAACCGCGACCGCGCCATCGAGCGTCGCAATTACGTGATCGATCGTCTGCTGGAGAACGGCTGGATCAAGCAGGCCGACGCCGAGAAGGCGCGCAAGGAGCCGCTGGCCGTCACGAACCGCTCCAACGGCGCCCACACCTTCGCCGGCGAATATTTCGCCGAGGAAGTCCGCCGCGACATCTTCGAGCGCTACGGCGAGAAGAAGCTGTATGAGGGCGGCCTGTCGGTCCGCACCACGCTGGATCCGAAGATTCAGGTCATGGCGCGCAAGACCATGGTCGCCGGCCTCGTCAATTATGACGAGCAGCAGGGCTATCGCGGCGCCATGAGCAAGCTCGATACGTCGGGCGATTGGGGCGTCAAGCTTGCCGAGATCAAGGCGCTGTCCGACATCTCGCCGTGGCGCATGGCGGTGGTGCTGGAGACCAGCGACCAATCCGCGCGCATCGGCTTCCAGCCGAGCCGCGAGCTCGGCGGCGCCGTCAGCAAGCAGCGCGAGACCGGCATCGTCACGCTCGACGGCGTGCGCTGGGCCCGGGCCGCGCAGGGCGGAACGAAGGGCAAGACGCCGACTTCGGTGGCGCAGGTGCTGCAGCCCGGCGACGTGATCTATGCCGATCCGCTCTACAAGGACGGCCAGCCCGTCGAAGGCCAGTACCGGCTGCGTCAGATTCCCGAAGTGTCGGGCGCGATGGTGGTGATGGATCCCTGGACCGGCCGCGTGCTCGCGATGGTCGGCGGCTTCTCGTTCGACCAGAGCCAGTTCAACCGTGCCACTCAGGCCTACCGGCAGCCGGGCTCGTCGTTCAAGCCGATCGTCTATTCGGCGGCGCTGGACAACGGCTATACGCCCTCGACCGTCGTGCTCGATGCGCCGATCGAAATCGACCAGGGCCAGGGCGCCGGCGTGTGGCGGCCGGAAAACTTTGATGCTGGCAAGTATATGGGGCCGATGACGTTGCGTAATGCCTTGCGGCTGTCGCGCAATACGGTGACGGTGCGGCTGGCGCAAGACATCGGCATGCCCCTGATTGGCGAGTATGCGCGCCGCTTCGGTGTTTATGACGAGGTGCCCAACTATCTGTCCTATTCGCTAGGAACCGGCGAAACCACGGCGATGCGCATGGTCACGGCCTATTCGATGCTCGCCAATGGCGGGCGTCGCGTGAAGCCGACCCTGATCGACCGCATCCAGGACCGCTATGGCCACACCATCTTCAAGCACGACCAGCGCGAATGCCGCGGCTGCGATGCGCCGGGCGGCTGGAAGAACCAGGCCGAGCCGCAGCTGATCGATCGCCGCGAGCAGGTGCTGGACGCCATGACCGCCTATCAGATCACCGAGCTGATGGAAGGCGTGGTGCAGGCCGGTACCGCGACTGTCGTCAGGGAAGTCGGCAAGCCGATCGCCGGCAAGACCGGTACGACCAACGAGGCCAAGGACGCCTGGTTCGTCGGCTTCTCGCCGGATGTCGCCGTCGCCATCTACATGGGCTACGACAAGCCGCGCCCGCTGGGGAGAGGCAATGCGGCCACCGGTGGCCATCTCTCAGCGCCGATCGCGCGCGACTTCTTCAAGCTCGCGCTGGCGGACAAGCCCGCCGTTCCGTTCAAGGTGCCGGCCGGCATCAAGCTCGTGCGCGTCGTCGCCAAGACCGGCATGCGCGCAGGCCCTGGTGAGTCCGGTGGAACTATCCTTGAAGCCTTCAAGCCGGGCACGGCGCCGCCGGACAATTATTCGGTGATCGGCGTTGCTGACGCTGACGGGCGCGGCGGCGTGCCGGCCTCGCAGCAGCAACAGCCGGATTCCGGCTTCTTCATGCGGCCCGGCACCGGTGGGCTGTACTAAGGTTTAGGACAAGACAGAGGTTATTGGCGGTGGCGGTTGCGCTTTGCAGCCGCCGCCGTTACATCCCCCATCTCATTTGCACGCGGGATCAGTCCCGCGACACCAGAGAGCGACATGCGCGCCGAAATCGAACGGTTGGTAGAAGAGATCAAGCAGTCAGTCGGGCTGCTGAGGAGGCATCTTTGACGTCGAGAAATCGACGGCGCGCCTCGCCGAGCTGAACAAGCTCGCAGAAGATCCCAACCTCTGGAACGATCCCCAGAAGGCCCAGAAGCTGATGCAGGAGCGCACCTCGCTTGAGGATTCGCTCTCGGGCATCGGCAAGGTCGAGCAGGAGCTCGAAGACGACATCGGCATGATCGAGCTCGGCGAGGCCGAGGGCGATGACGGCGTCGTGGCCGAGGCCGAAGCCGCGCTGAAGACTCTGAAGAAGGAAGTCGCGCGGCGCGAGCTCGAGGCGCTGCTCTCGGGCGAGGCCGACCGGTTCGATTCCTATCTCGAAGTCCATGCGGGTGCCGGCGGCACCGAGAGCCAGGACTGGGCGCAGATGCTCTTGCGCATGTACACGCGCTGGGCCGAAACGCACGGCTTCAAGGTCGAGTACCTCGAAGAATCCGAGGGCGAAGAGGCCGGCATCAAGTCCGCGACCATCCAGGTCTCCGGTCACAACGCCTATGGCTGGCTCAAGACGGAAGCCGGCGTGCACCGCCTGGTGCGCATCTCGCCGTTCGATTCCAACGCACGGCGGCACACCTCGTTCTCGAGCGTGCAGGTGTTTCCGGTCATCGACGACAGCATCAAGATCGACATCAAGGAATCCGATGTGCGCGTCGACACCATGCGTTCGGGCGGCGCCGGCGGTCAGCACGTCAACAAGACCGAATCCGCGGTGCGCCTGACGCACATCCCCACCGGCGTCGCCGTGGTCTGCCAGGCTGGCCGCTCCCAGCACAAGAACCGCGCGCAGGCGTGGGACATGTTGCGCGCGCGTCTTTATGAAATCGAGCTGAAGAAGCGCGAGGAGAAGGCCGCCGCCGATCAGGCCGCCAAGACCGACATCGGCTGGGGCCACCAGATCCGCTCCTACGTGCTGCAGCCCTACCAGATGGTGAAGGATCTGCGCACGGGCGTGCAGACCTCCGACACCTCGGGCGTGCTCGGCGGCGATCTCGACGAGTTCATGGCCGCGACGTTGGCGCAGCGCGCCTTCGGCACCACCAGCGGCGACATCGAGGACGTGGACTGATCATGCCGCGCGTCGCCTTCATCGGGCTTGGACGGATGGGCCGCGGCATGGCCGGCCGCTATCTCGATGCCGGCTTTACGGTGACGCTGTGGAATCGCAGCAAGGCAAAGGCCGAAGACCTGATCGCGCGCGGCGGGCGCTGGGCGACGTCGCCGGAAGATGCCGCGATCGATGCCGATGCCGTCGTGACCATGGTCGCCGATGACGAGGCCTCGCGTGCGGTCTGGCTTGGACCGGAGGGCGCGGCCAAGACGGCGAAGGCTGGCACCATCGCGATCGAATGCTCCACCGTCTCCTATGACCACGCCCGCGAGATGGGCCGCGAGCTGAACTCGCGTGGGCTGATCTACATCGATTGCCCCGTGACGGGATTGCCGGATGCGGCCGCCAGCGGAAAGCTGACGCTGCTCGTTGGCGCTGACGCGGCCGATCTCGAACGCGCGCGCCCCTATCTCGAACCGATCGGCTCGACCATCCGCCATTTCGGCCTGGTCGGCTCCGGCACGGTCTACAAGCTCATCAACAATCTCTTGGGCGCGATCCAGATCGCCGGACTCGCCGAGGGCCTCGCCATCGCCGAGCAGGCCGGGCTCGACATGAAGCTGGTGCTGGACTCGATCCAGGCGGGCGTCGCCGCCAGCCCGCAGGTGCAGCGGCACTCCAAACGCATGGTCGCCCGCGACTTCAGTGGCGCAACCTTCACGGCAGCGGTGCGGCACAAGGATGCCGCCTATGCCGTCAAGCTTGCGGAAAGCCTGCTCGCCGACAAGCCGCTGGTCTCGCGCGCTGCGGTCGAATCCTACGCGCAGGCGAAGGCCGCAATGCCGGACGAGGACGAAGGCAGGATGATCGAACTGGTATCGCGGCCGAAGAAGCCGTCCTAAGCGGTACATTCGCATGGGGCAGCGTCATTCGGAACGTGGTCTCGGCATTGCCCTCGTCCTTGCCGCCGCGGTTGCCTGGAGCACCGCGCCGTTTTTCACCCGCCTGTTGCCGTTCGATCCCTGGACCATCCTGTTCTGGCGCGGCCTGTTCGGCGGCAGCCTGATCACGGTGTTTCTCGTCGTCATGCAGGGACGCGCCGCGCTCTGGCAGTTGGTGATCCCGGGCAGGAGTGGCCTGCTCGTCGCATCACTGTCTACGATCGGCATGATCTCGTTCATTCCCGCGCTTCAGATGACAGACGTCATGAACGTCGCGGTGCTGATCGCGACCCAGCCGTTCGTTGCCGCTGCGCTGGCTTGGCTGTGGCTCGGCGAAGCTGCGACATGGCGCACGCTGATTGCGAGCCTCGTTGCGTTTGCCGGCGTGGCTATCATCGTCGGCGGTGTTCGAGCCGGCGCAGATATCAGCGGCGTGGCCCTGAGCTGCCTGATGGTGCTCGCCATCTCCGCCATGACCGTCGTGGTTCGGCGCCACCGCGAGACGTCGATGGTGGCGGCCGCCGCGCTGTCGAACTTCATGGGAAGCCTCGTCAGCCTGCCGTTCGCCCACGACATCGCCCATGTCGGCGGCAACAGCCTTGCGATCCTCGTGATGTTCGGATGCCTCCAGGTCGCGCTCGGCTTGACGTTCTACATGCTTGGCTCACGCCTGCTGCCGTCAGGACAAGCGTCGCTGATCGCGACGCTGGAGACGCCGCTGATGCCGCTCTGGATCTGGGTTGCCTTCCGCGAAATCCCCGCCGTTCACGCGCTCATTGGCGGAGCGTTGGTGATCGGAGCCGTGGTCGCCGATATCGCCGCCGACCCCCGATCACGCCGAACCACCTGAGCGCCGCCTGGTCGGAAATCGGGTGGCCTTGTGCGCCGCCTCGTCCTAGGCCGCAGGCTCAGCCGCCCAGGTGAGACCTCCATGCCCCCGAACGACAACCGGATCGACGCGCGAGATTGGTCGCTGCTCACCGTGCTCTCAATTCTTTGGGGCGGCTCGTTCTTCTTCAACGGCGCCGCGCTGCGCGAGTTGCCGCCGCTGACGCTCGTGTTCCTACGCGTGGCACTCGGCGCCGCCATTCTCCTGCCACTGCTGCGCAGGCAGGGGATCGGCTTTCCCAAGGGAGCTGCTGGCTGGACACCATTCGTCGCGATCGGGTTGCTCAACAACGTCATCCCGTTCTCGCTGATCGTGATCGGCCAGACCTTTGTTCCGAGCGGGCTGGCGTCGATCCTGAATGCGACGACGCCGCTGTTCACGGTGATGGTGATGGCTGCGGCAGGCGAAGAGGCCTTGCAGATGCGGCGCATCGCCGGCGTGGCGCTGGGCCTGCTGGGCGTGATCGTGCTGCGCGGATGGGGCATCGAGGCGAGGCCGGGGCAGGGGCTCGGCATCCTGCTCGGCCTTGGCGGCGCTTTCAGTTACGGCTTCGCGGCGCTGGCGGCGCGGCGGCTGCTGAAGGACTCAGCCCCGCTCGGCACCGCGACGTTTCAGCTAATGGCCTCGACTGTGATGATGGCGGCCGTCGCCGGCGTCATGGAACAGCCGTGGCGGCTTCCGATGCCTGGCCTGACGACCTGGTTCGCAGTGCTCGGCCTTGCCGGCTTATCGACCGCGCTCGCCTATATCGTCTTCTTTCAGATCCTGCGGCGCTCGGGCGCAACCAATGTGATGCTGGTGACGCTGCTTATTCCCGTCACCGCCATCCTGCTGGGCTGGCTGGTGCTGGGCGAGCCGATCTTTGCGTGCGAAATCGCGGGTGCGATCGTCATCGGCAGCGCGCTGCTCGTCATCGACGGGCGCGTCCTGAATCTGCTGCGGCGCGGCGTGTAAGTTCCAGCTCTCCCGTTTCACGCTGCGGAAAATCGTGGCGCTTGCCAGCCGCCGGCCTGCTTGCGACACTCCCAGCAAAACAAGACTACAAAACAGGGGAGAGAACCATGCCGGGTCGTCGCAGCCTTGCTACCCTCGCCATGCTTGCTGTCGGAGTGCTGGTCACGACACCGGCCCTGGCGCAGAAGAAATACGACCCGGGCGCGAGCGACACCGAAATCAAGATCGGCAACATCATGCCCTATAGCGGGCCGGCGTCCTCTTATGGCGTGATCGGCAAGACCGAGGCCGCATACTTCAAGATGATCAACGACCAAGGCGGCATCAACGGGCGCAAGATCAATTTCATCAGCTATGACGATGCCTATTCACCGCCAAAGGCGATCGAGCAGGCGCGCAAGCTGGTCGAGAGCGACGAGGTCCTCCTGATCTTCCAGTCGCTCGGCACGCCCTCGAACTCCGCGATCATGAAGTACATGAATGCCAAGAAGGTGCCGCAGCTGTTCGTCGCCTCCGGCGGCACCAAGTTCGGAGACCCCAAGAACTTTCCGTGGACCATGGGCTTCCAGCCGAACTATCAGAGCGAGGGGCGGATCTACGCAAAGTACATCCGCGATCATTTTCCGAACAGCAAGATCGCCGTGTTCTGGCAGAACGACGATGCCGGCAAAGACCAGTTCAAGGGCCTGAAGGATGGGCTCGGCGACAAGGCCAATATGATCATCGCTGACAAGTCCTACGAGGTCAGCGATCCCTCGATCGACTCGCAGATCGTCGCCCTGCACGATTCCGGTGCCGACATCTTCTTCTCGTGGGCCGCGCCGAAAGGCTCGGCGCAGGCGATCCGGAAAGTGGGCGAACTCGGCTGGAAGCCGAAGTTCTTCCTCGCCAATACCGCAACATCCATCGCCTCGGTGCTCAAGCCGGCCGGGCTCGAATATTCCAAGGACATCACCTCGACCGCGTATCTGAAGGATCCGACCGACCCGACCTGGGACAAGGATCCGGCAGTGATCGCGTGGCGCGCCTTCATGGACAAGTACTATCCGGAAGGCGACAAGGCCAATGCCAACAACCTCTATGGCTACGTGCAGGCCGAGGCGATGGCGCAGGTGCTGAAGCAATGCGGCGACAATCTCACGCGCGAGAACGCGATGAAGCAGGCCGCGAACCTCAGGGATTTCCATACCGACCTGATGCTGCCGGGCATCATGGTCAACACCTCCCCGGACGATTATTTCCCGATCGAGCAGATGCAACTGATGCGTTTCAACGGGCAGGCCTGGGAGCTGTTCGGCGAGGTCATCACCGGCGAGGTCGGCCACGAGCGCGGCCAGTAGTCACGTCGGGCGCTTCACCTCGGCCTTCAGCGCCATGCCGCCGGCAACGCCGACGCCGAGCACATACATCCAGCCCTCGTGGAAATCGAACAGATGCGAGTTCAAAAGCGAGCTCGCGATGTTCTGGACGATCGCGATGAGGCCGATCCAGGCCGCAAGACCCTCGCCCAGGAACAGGCGCAGGTGCGCGATCCACATCGCATAGAGCAGGATGATGCCGAGCACGCCCCACTGCACCGCCACGTTGAGCGTCTGGTTGTGCGGATTGCTGACGACCTCCGCATCCAGACTGCTTCCATTCGTTGAGGCGCGCTCGAACTGGCGCTTGATCGAGCCGGTGCCATGGCCGATCAGAGGCGCCTCGGCGAAGGCGTGGAGCGCCTTGCGCCAATAGGTCAGCCGCTGCGCGGTCGAGGCGCGGCTGATGTCCTCATGGCCGTGGCGGTATTCGATCGCGACGTCGGTGATGCGCTGGCGCAGATAGGGCGATGTCGCCCAGGCCAGCGCACTCGCTGCCACCGTGCCGGCGAGCAGCACCAGCGCCGCCCGCCGGCTGAGATGCTTCCACGCGAATAGACCGAGCAGCACGGCGATACAGAGTAAAGCGGTGCGGGCCGCGGCGACGAACACCATGTTGGTGGCGAACAGCAGGATCAAGGCGAGGCAGGCGGCTGCCGGGATCGCTCTTCGGCCGCGCCAGAAATGAAGCGCGGGCAGCGCCAGTGCGAAGGCGCACAGCGTGAATTCCTGGCTCTGGTCGATGTAGTTCTTGACCGGCACGCCGGCCGATGCGGTCGCGGTGATCTTCCAGGCGGGATCAAGCAGCACGATCCAGGAGTAGACCGCAAGGAGCGTGCAGGAGCCGAGAAAGGCGAGGCAAACCCAAAAGCCGCGCTCGGACCGGCGGAAATGATAGAGCAGCGGCGGAATCAGCACCAGCTTTGCCACCGGCTTGATCGCATGCAGCCGGTCCGGCCAGTCGCCATCCGACCACAGCATGCCCACAAGCGCGAGCAGCAGGAAGGCGAAGGGCAGGGCAAAGGCGGGCTGCAGCAGCGCGCGCGCATAGTCGCGCCAGTCGATGGCCGGCGTGACCGCGAGCAGCCAGAGCCCGACGAAGATCGAAGGCGCTGTGGTCGACCAGGGCAGCGACGCCGCGATCAGCACGACGAGCAGATCCGCCGCCCGGACCAGCGCAGCCGAATGGCCGAGCGCCTGCCATCGGCTGCGCAAGCTTTGCGGATCTGCCGGGCCAGACCATGCCGAGGGTTCGGCAATCATGCGGAGGACGCCTATTGTGCCGCGGCCAGCCGTTCTCTGGGCAGCTCATGGCCGAGGAAATCGCGAGCCTGGGTCTCGTAGCCAAAGCGCTTGGCGAGCTCGTGGCGCCTTGCGCGGATCTTGCCGCGGCACTCCTCCTGCCGCGTCAGCACGCGGGTAACGGAGGCTGCGATCGCTTCGGTCGAGAACGGGTCGAAATAATCGGCGAGGTCGCCCGCGACCTCGCGGAACACTGCGATGTCCGAGCACAGCACCGGCGTGTTGGCAGCGAGTGCTTCGATGATCGGGATGCCAAAACCTTCGGCGAGGCTCGGCATGATCACGCCATGAGCCTCCGCGATCAGCGCGGCTTTTTCATGCTCGTCGACGTAGCCGGCGAAGCGGATGTTTTTCGGAAGACTCCGCATCCGGCTGATCTGGCCGGCATAGCCGATCACCACGAGATCGGCCTGGGGGATGTTGCGGAAGGCGCGAATGACGATGGCGACGTTCTTGCGCGGCTCGTTCGAGACGATCACGACAAAGCTCGGCCGCCCCGGACGGCCCGACGGGGCTGGGAGGTGCAGGACATCCGGGGCGTCGAACCGGGTGCGGGGATACACGACCCGCGCCGGCAGGTGCGCAAATTGCGGCAACAGTTCCCTGAACCGCATCATGCTATAGTTTGAAACGAAGGCGAGCTCATCGGCCTGACGCAGGCTGGTGCGGATTCGCGCCAAAAACTGCCGTGTGGCGATGTCGCTGAGCTTGAGGTCGGTGAGCGGCAACAAATCGTGCACCACGCAGATCACTTTGGCGTTCGGCTTGCGCCTGATCGCGATGCGCGTCGGGGTGTCCACGACGATGAGGTCATAGTCGCGCGCATCGATCCGCGGCGGCGGCAGCAGGAAGAAGGCCGAGGAGTCCTGATAATTGAAGAATCCAGGCTCGAGCTGGAAGTCGCGGAACAGTTCGAGGTGGCTCAGATCCGGCGGAATGTATTCGAGCGCGGCAGCGCGGTTCTCGATCAGCTGCGCGCTCAGGCCACGCAGGCCGATCGCGCGCAGGAGGCAGAGGATATTGTCCCGCGACAGCAACAGGCCGGCCCTGTGGCGGAGCCAGTCGAACTTGCGAGCCGTGCCGCTGAGTGTCACCGGCCCGCTCACGTTGATCTCGTCGAGGAAGCGGTAAAGAGCGAGCAGCTCGATATTGCGCGACTGCGCCGGAAACAGCCTGGTGCGTCGCTCGCGCCGGCATAGCTTGCGGTAACGCTTCGAGGTCTCCACCAGCAGCGTGAGTTCGTGGCCTTCCGAGGCGAGCGAACGGACCAATTCCCGGGTGAAGTGGAAGATGCCGCGCTTGTGATTGGGTTGTCCGAGTGACTCGGAGACCACGAGAATGTTCTGTTTCATGCGCGTTTCTCGCGGAGCTCTAAGGTGTGCGTGGCCGGCGGCTGGACCGTGACGGTCGAGGCGATGCGGCCGTGATCGAGGTTGATGATGCTGGAGCAGGTGCGGCGCAGCAGCATCTGGTCATGCGAGGCGATGATCACGATCGCCGCCTGCGACACCAGGTTCAACAGCCGCCGCTGTGCCTTCTCGGCAAAGTGCTCGTCGACCACGCTGAGCCATTCGTCGAGCAGCAGGATGTCGGCCGGAAACGCTGTGGCGGTCGCAAACAGCACCCGCATCAGCATGCCCGATGAGAACATCCGCAAGGGCACGCGCTGCATCCGCGGCTCGAGCTCGGTGAAGGCCCAGATCTCGTCGATCACGCTGCGGGTCGGCTTGCGGCCGCTGATCCGCAGCAGCAGCGCGATATTGTCCTCGGCGACGAAGTCGAGGTTGACGCCGGCATTCAGGCCGAGCAGGGGCACGACGTTGCCCTGGACCGCGATGCTGCCGCTGCTCGGTGGATAGACGCCGGCGATCAGGCGCAGCAGCGTCGACTTGCCGGAGCCGTTGGGACCGGCAAGCCCGATGCGGGCGCCGGCCTGGGCCTCGATCGTGACATTGTCGACGGCGCGGATGATCCGCATCTGGCCCGGCTCGCGAATGAGATGGCCGAGCAGCCGCCGCTTCAGCGAGTGGTCGTAGGCGCCGTAGAGCGGATAATCGAGACAGACGTTGCGAAGCTTGACCGAGACCATGCGTCAGATCCAGAAAGCCGCTTTGCGCAGGTGGATGACCGTCAGCACGCTCGCAACGGTCAGGAGCGCCAGCGCGGCGACGACGTAGGCAATGCTGACGGGATCGACATGGCCGCCCGTCAGCGGCTCGCGCCACACCGCAAACAGATGCGTCAGCGGATTGAGCCGCATCACGGCGGAGCGGTGATTGATCATGTCCGATGACCAGATCACGGGCGAGGCGAGGAAGGCGAGCATCAGGGTGGATTCGATGATCGGCTTGAGGTCGCGGTAGCGCGTCGCCATGGCGCCGAGGACGAGGCTCAGGGCGAAAGTGCAGGCCACGAAGACGAGGAGGCCGGGCAGCGCCGCCAGCGCGTGAGAGAGGTCGTGGGACGACAGGATCAGCCACAGCACCAGTGGCACGCAGGCATTATGCAGCGCGAACAGCGCCTGACGGAACGTGCATTGCAGCAGGAAGACGACCGGCGGCAGCGCCCGGTCGCGGATCAGGCTCGCGGAATTCTGCAGCGCCGTGGTGGCATCGAGCACGACGCTGTTGAGGAACGTCCAGGCCGTCATCGACAGCGCCAGCATCGGCAGGCGCGCCAGCATGCTGCCGTTCGACATCTGGCCGATCACCGAGCCTAGCACCGCGACTACGATCGCCATTTGGAGCGACATCCAGAAGGGGCCGAGCAGCGAGCGCACATAGCGGTGGCGCATGTCGGACCAGGCCAGCGCCGCCGCGATCTTGACGGTGTCCAGCCAACCGGCTGCCTGCGCCCGTTCGGGGAGCTTCGATCGTTCCTTATCGGCTGCGGCGACGGCGTCGCGGTAAACCGCTTCCATGCCCTGTCTGAAGGCGGTGGCCGAATAGCGGCTGAGCGCGCGCGTGCGCGCCGAAAGTCCCATGCGGCGACGCCGCTCGGGATCGCGGATCAGGGTGTCGATGGCCTCGCCGAGCTTCTCGGCGTCGCCGGGCGGCACGGTGATCGCCTCCATGCCGTGGCGGGCGACGCGCGGCACCGCGGTGTCGAGCGCGGTGTTGACGACGGGGCGGCCGGCGGCCATGGCCTCGAGCTGGACGAGACCGAAGGTCTCGGCGTTGGTCACCGACGGCATCACGAAGACGTCGGCAAGGCACATCAGCTTGATGCGCTCGCAATCGTTGACCGAGCCGAGCAGGCGGACGCGGTCACTGACGCCGAGCTCGCGGATCAAATGCTCAAGCCGCGGCCGCTCGACGCCCTCGCCGATGATCCAGACCTCGAAATTGTGCGCAGCCGCGGCGCGGATCAGCACGTCGAAGCCCTTGTAGGGCACGAGCCGGCCGCAGGCGAGCACCAGCCGGCCGCGATCGTTGACATGGTGCGGCTCGATCTTCGGCCAGTCATAACCCGAAGTGTCGATGCCGAACGGCACGACGCGGCACTTGTCCTCGAATTCGCGCAGCAAGGGCGTGTTCTCGACCAGCACGTGGTCGGAGACGATGATCGCCTTGGCGCGGCGCAGCGTTCGCCGCATCAGGGGCTCGATGAACCAGCGCAGGCCGGCATGGCTGACAATGTCGGCGTGCCAGTGCACCACCAGCGGCCGCCTCGCGCCAAATCCGAAGGCGAGGACGAGGTCGGCGAGCGGAAAGGGGGCGTGCAGCGCGAGCAGATCGTGCTCGGCGATTCTACGCCACAGGCGCCAGGGATAGGTGGGGGCGGCGGGCAGCGACAGAACGTTGCCGAACGAGCGCACGCGCTCGACCGGTACACCGTCGACAACGATGTGGCGCCGCTCGGCCGATTGCGAGCAGACCAGCACGGCCGAAGCGAAGGCGTCCTTCAGGCTGGCGCAGATGTCGCGGATCACCGTGAGCGTGCCGCCGAACAGGTCGGGATAGTAGATCTTGAAAATGTGCAGCACCGACGGACGGCGCGGGGTTTTCTGCAAGGTTTCCTGGGTGTGATGCATGATGGCGGTCAGCCCGCGAGCAGCGCTGCGACGAACGGTGCGGCCAGAACCGAGATGAAGATCACGCCGCGCACGAGCGCCGGCAGCATCGGCTCGATCAGGCCGCGGCGGCTCTCGAACATCGGAACAGCACGCGCTGCACTGGAAATGCGGGCCAAGCGGTCGGCCATGGTCAATATTCCTTCAAGTCACGCCCTCAGTGGTGTTCCGTATATGTGGGAAAATTTACCACGTCAATCAGCAAGTAGGAAAAAGTGGGATTGTGTCCCACGCGTTGCACCGGTACAATTCGGACATGAATGCCAAGTCCGGGTCCAAAGCAGCGGCTCCGCAGCCGAATGCCGCCGCGAAGCTGCACGCGCCGCTGGCGCGGCTGCTGCGCCCGCTGGTGCGGCTTTGCATCCGCAGCGGCATGACCTTTCCGGCGCTGGCGCAATTGCTGCGCGAGCTGTTCGTCAACGTCGCCGAGCACGATTTCGCGCTGGAGGGAAAGGAGCAGACCGACAGCCGCGTCAGCCTGCTCACCGGGATCCATCGCAAGGAGGTGGCGCGGCTGCGCGGCGCCGGTGCGCCCGTGCACGAGGCGCCGGCTGCGGTGTCGCTGACCAGCGCCGTGATCTCGCGCTGGCTCGCCGCGCCCGAGTTCACCGACGCGAAGGGCGAGCCGCTGGCGCTGCCGCGCACGGCCGAAGGCGATGAGCCCTCGTTCGAGCAGCTCGTCGCCTCCGTCACCAAGGACGTGCGCCCGCGCGCGGTGCTCGACGAATGGATCGACCGCAAGCTCGTCAGCATCAACGAGAATGACGAGATCGAGCTGGTCGAGGCCGCCTTCGTTCCATCGGGCGAGGACGACAGCAAATGGCATTATCTCGGCCGCAATCTGCACGACCATATCGCGGCGGCGGCGCAAAACGTCTCGGCTGGGCCGCGCTTCCTCGAACGCGCGGTGCACTACAACAATATCTCGCCGAAGCTGGCGAAGCGCCTCGAGGCGCGCTCGCGCGAGCTGGCGATGGACGCGCTGAAGACCGCCAACCGCGAGGCGAACCGCGCGCTCGCCAAGGACAAGGGCGGTGACGCCCGCTGGAATTTCGGCATCTACATCTACAGCGAGGAGGCCGACGAAGAGAGTGAGGCGACGCAAGCCGGCAAAGAGGCGGGCAAAGAGGGCAGCTCCTCATGAGCCCGCCGCCGCTGATCTCGCGTCGCCTGCTGCTGACCGGACTCTGGCTCGCCGGCACGGCGATCGCCCGTGCGCAGAGCGGGCGCGGCACCGACCAGGGCATCGGCGGCACCGGGCTCACGCGCGGCGATGACCATGGCATCGGCGGCACCGGCATCGTCGGCGTAATCCAGCGCTTCGGCAGCATCTACGTCAACGGTGAGCGCGTCACTTATGCGGCCGACGTTCCGGTCCGGATCGACGGCGAGGCGGCCAGCGCCAAGGCGCTGCGCATCGGCCAGCTCGCGCGCGTGGTCGCAGCCCGACAGGCCGACGGCACGCTGGTGACGCGCAACATCACCATTGCGAGCGAGGTCGCAGGCCCGATCGAATCCATGAAGGGCAACGAGCTGACGGTGCTCGGTCAGAAGGTCGTGACGAGCGGCAAGGAGAGCAAGCTGCGGGCAGGCGCGCAAGTGGCCGTGTACGGCCTGCGCCGGACCGACGGTGTCATCGTCGCCAGTCTGGTCGAGCCGCGCCGCGATGCGGCCGCGCGCGTGACCGGCCTCGTCGAGCGCGGAGCAAACGGTCTGCATATCGGCGGGCTGAAGCTGAACGGCGTCGATCCCCTGCTGGTTGGCCAGCGCGTCCAGATCGAGGGCAGCGCGAGCCAGGGCATGATGCAGGCCACGCGCACACGGATCGACGATTTCTCCGATCTCGTCGGCGCGAGCCGGCTGTCGATCGAGGCCTATGTGCAGCGGTCGGGCGCAAACCTCCAGCTCGGCTCCGGACTGATTGCCCGTGACAGTTCGCGCTTCGGCCCCGCGGCCGGCGAAGCACGCATGGTGGTGAACGGCGTGTTCGACCGCTCGCGCGGCCTCCAGCTCGATTCGGCGCGGCCGGTCGGCCAATTCCCGGGCTCGCCGACGCAAGCACCGGGCGGCGCCGGCAGCCCCGCGCGGTCGCCGGGCGGCTCGATCCTGCATCCCGATCGCGGCAGCACCATTCAGGGCGGCGGCCAGTCTCCGGCACCCGGGGGCGCACCGGGGGCGCCGGGATCTGGCCCCAGCCCGACGAACGGTCCCGGACCGACGGGGCCGAGCGGCCCGTCAGGTCCCGGTGGCCTTGGTTCACCCGGAGGTCCTGGCGCGCCCGGTGGCCCCATGGGTCCCGGCGGTGGAATGGGCAGCGGCGGATTCGGCGGTCCCGGAGGCGGCATGGGCGGCGGGCGGCGCTAAGGGCCGCATCCGGCGGAAGCAAAGCGCGCGGGCCTAGCCCGCGCTGAGGCGCACGCCGGCGCGCAGGAACTTCTGCGGATCGACGGCTTCGCCGTCGATCCGGGTTTCGTAGTGCAGATGCGGACCGGTGGAGCGGCCGGTCGAGCCGACGAGACCGACCACCTGGCCGATCTTCACGACCTCGCCGACCCTGACGCTAATCTCGGAGAGATGGCCGTAGCGGGTCGACAGTCCGTTGCCGTGATCGACCTCGACCATGCGGCCGTAGCCGCCGGACCAGCCGGCCGAGACCACCTTGCCGTTGGCGGTGACGCGGACGGGATCGCCGGTGGCGGCGCGGAAGTCGAGCCCGGTATGCATCGCGGGACGGCCGAGAAAGGGATCGCTGCGGACCCCGAAGCCGGAGGTGAACTCGACCTCGCCGATGACGGGTTTGCGGTAGGGCACCAGCGCCAGCGTGCGGTTGAGACGGTCCATCTCGGCCCGGCTGATATTGATGCGGTTGAGCTGTTTCTCGAACGGCCCGGCATTGGCGTTCAGCTTGACCGGCACAAAAGGTCCGCCCATCGCGGAGCGCGGTACGGCGGCTTCGAGGCTGGCGAGATTGAGGCCGAGATCGCTGACGACGCCGCGCATCCGGCGCATGCGGGAATCCATGCCGTCCTCGACGGCGCTGAGCGCTGCCATCTGGCGGCGCTCGACCTGGTCGAGCGAGTTCGTGAGCCGGACCAGGACGTTGTCAAAACCCTGGTTCTTGGCGAATTGATTGGTTGGCGGCGCCATCGTGGCCGGCGCGCGCGACTCAAGGCGCGCCTCGCGGTCCGGCGGCGCCACGAAGATCACGGTGTCGCTGATCGGCGACGGCTTTGGCGTGCCCTGACTGGCGTCGCCGCGCTGCGGGGCGCCACGCGGAATCGATCCGGTCACGTCGGGCATGGCGCCAAGCGCCGTTGCCCGGGACTCCAGCGCCGTCTGGCGCTTCATGATCTGGTCGAGCTTCTGGTCGAACTGTTCCTGATCGAGCAATTGCCGGCTGGTGGTGCGGTCGACCTTGGCGCGGAGCTCGGCGATGCGGTCCTCATAAGCGTACTGCATCTCGGCCTGGCGGGCGATCAGCCGCGTCAGGACGTCGTCGCGGAAGGCAAAATAGGTGGCCGTTGCCGCCGACCACAGGCCGAGCAGCACGACGGTGCCAACCACGATCCAGAACACCACGGGCCCGAGCCGGACCTGCTTGCCGTGATGCACGATGGTGTAGGCGTCGTCCGCCGCGGGGGCGAGGGGAATTGCGGCTGTCATCGCGGCAGCAGAACGGCGATGAAGGACCCGTCCGTGGTCGCGAGGATGATGTTGGGGGTACTGCGAGTATTGGGCAGAACTTTTCGACATCGGCACTCCCGCGCCGGTCGGATGGGTTCCTTGCGGCTCAATTGCCGCAGCAATCTGGGCCGCTCATGGTTAATTTTCCGGAAACGGAACCGCTAGAACTTAACGGGCTGGTTAAAGACTTCTTGCCGCTTCGAGCACTTGGTCGGCGTGGCCATCGACCCGGACATTGCGCCAGATCCTGGCGATCCTGCCGTCGCTTCCGATTAGCACCGTGGTGCGAAGAATCCCGAGGAAGCTTTTGCCGTACATGGATCTTTCGCCCCAAGCGCCGTAGGCCTGCAGCATCTCGTGCTGCTCATCCGAGATCAAGGGAACGCCGAGCTTGTGCTTGTCGCGGAACTTCTCCTGCGCCCTTAACGGATCGGCGGAGATACCGAGCACGGCGGTCGCGGCCTTGGCAAAGTCGTCGGCCAGCCGGGTGAAGTCGATCGCCTCCCTGGTGCAGCCGGGGGTGTCGGCGCGGGGATAGAAGAACAGCACGAGCTTCCGGCCGGCATAATCCGACAGCGAGACCACATCGCCGCCGTCGCGGGGCAGGCGGAAGGCGGGGGCCTTCTGGCCCTTGGTGAGTCCAGGCTTCGCCGCGGCCGCCGGTTTGGTGGAAATTAACTGTTTCGATGCGGCCTTATGTGATCCTGCTTTTGCTGTGGTCGCAGTTGATTTGCGCGCCGGTGTCCGCTGTGTTTTCGCGGACTTTGTTTGAGTCGCTGCCCGCGTTATCGGGGCCTTCTTTTCAGCTGTGGGACCGCCGGAGGGCGTCTTGGACGATTTCTTTCGGGATTTCTTGGACATACGCCTTCCTTTCGACGCTTTCGGCGGGTCAACCGAAGCGGTATTGCAGCTCTCGTCCGGTGTGCCGGAATCGCCCTCGGCTGGGCAAGTCTGACGACGCCGGAGTATGGTTACAAGGAATTCCACGCACCACCACCCCACTGCTCGTTGAACGCGCTCCCGGGGCGAAATGACGAACAGCAGGAATAGTCGAGGTATGGCGGCAGTGCCGGCGCAGGGAGCTTCGCTTCCGGTGGACGGCTGCGGTCCCGGCGGCGCTCAATCCTATGACGGGCGCCTGTATCGAGAGGCAATGGCAAGGAATACGTCGCCCCAGGATTACAACCGGGATTTCGATCGGCGCGGCGGCCAGACAGAGCCGCAGGAATGGGACGACGCCGACTGGGATCCGGATCAGGAAGCGGCGGCGGGCCATCGGGCGCGCCGGCTGCTGTCGCGTTCCAGCTCGGCCTTCCCTCGCTTCGGTGACGGGTTCGGACTGTTGCGTCGCCGGCTCGGCGGCGGCCGCTGGCTGGTGCGGCTTGCCATCGTCGTCAGCGCTCTCGCCGTCATTTTCGTCGGCTGTTTTGGCGCGCTGTGGTGGCGGCTTGGCGCCGGACCGATCAATCTCGACATCGCAACCCCGTGGCTCGCTGCCGCCATCGAGGACAATATCGGCCACGGCAACACGGTCGAGGTCGGCGGCACCCAGATCGAGCGGGCCGGGCGGATCCGCATCGCTGTCCGCATCCGCGACATCATCGTGCGCGACAAGGACCAAGCCATCGTCGCCAGCGCGCCCAAGGCCGAGGTGAAACTGTCCGGTGCCGGCCTGTTGATGGGGCACCTGCGCGCTGAAAGCCTCAATCTCGTCGATGCCGAACTCGCGATCCGGATTGCGCCCGACGGCACCGTCACCGTGTCGGCCGGCGATACCGCAAAGCCGCTCGCAACCGGCGTCGCGTCCAAGAAGGACGCGGGCCTGCCGCCGACATTCCCGCGTGGCGGCGTCCCGCCGCCGCCCTTCGCGACTGCGCCCGCAACCCCGGATGCACCGCAAGCTGCGCCGCAGACGACCGCGCAGAGCGGCATCCTTCAAGGCCTCGACTGGCTCGACAGTTTGAGCATGACCGGCCTCGATGGCCAGAACCTCAACGAGATCGGTCTGAAGAACGGCAATCTGATCGTCGACGATCAGCAGCGCGGCAGCAAATGGTCGTTTGAAAACATCACGCTCAGCCTACGCCGGCCGAGCCGTGGCGGCGTCACGCTCAGCCTCGGCGAGGAGGGCGCGAATCCGTGGTCGCTACGTGCCACGATCGGCCCCGCCGAGAACGGCGTGCGCTCGGTCGACATCAAGGCCGACAAGGTCTCGACCGCCAACATCCTGCTGGCGCTGCGGCTGAAGGACCTCACCTATACCGCCGATCTGCCGCTGACCGGCGAGCTCAAGGGCGAGCTCGGCCGCGACGGCGTGCCGACCTTCTTCCGCGGCAAGATCGCAATCGGCGCCGGCAACATCATCGATACCGATACGCCGGATTATCCGATGGCGATCGACGCGGCCGAGATCAGTATCGAGTGGGACGCCAACCGGCGGGTGCTGGTCGCGCCGTTCAAGATCCTCTCGGGTGCGAACCGCCTGACGCTGCTGGCCCATCTCGAGCCGCCCAACGGCACCGTCAACGACTGGCAGCTCGGCTTCAGCGGCGGCTCGATTCTGCTGGGCGGCATCGACAACGAGCCGCCGCTCGTCTTCAACCGCATCGCGATCGGCTTCCGCTTCGACACCGACCACAAGCGCATGGTGCTGACGCAGGCCGACATCAGCAATGGCGAGATTGGCGTCGCCGGCACCGGCGCCATCGACTATTCGGGCGAGCCGCGGCTGACCCTGGGCTTTGCGGGAACGCCGATGTCGGCCTCCGCGCTGAAGCGGATGTGGCCGACGCTCGTCGTTCCCGAATTGCGCGAATGGGTGATCGAGCGGATCGAGCGCGGTACGCTGCAGCGCATCGAGATTGGAATCAATTCGCCGACCAGGAACCTGCCGCGCAAGGGCCCGCCGATTCCGGACGACGGCCTGTCAGTCAACATCGTGGCGAGTGGCGTCGCGGTCCGCCCCGTCGACGGCATGCCTGTGGTGCACGATGCCGATCTGAAGGCGCGCGTCACCGGGCGCACCGCGACCGTGAATATCGGGCAGGGCATTGCGGATACACCCGCCGGCCGCAAGGTCACGATCTCCGACTTCGTCTTCGAGGTGCCCGACATGGCGCCCAAGCCCTCGCCCTCGCGCACCAGGTTCCGTGTCGACGGTCCGGTGCCGGCGGCGGCTGAAATGCTCGCCAATGATCGCCTGAGCGATCTCTCCGCGACGGTCGTCGACCCCAACACCAGCAAGGGCACGTTCACAGCCAACATCCAGCTTGGCTTGCCGGTCAAGGGCGAGCTGACCAAGGCCGATACCGTCTATGCGGTCACCGCCGATCTCAACGGCTTCTCAGCCGACAAGCTGGTGATGAACCAGAAGCTGGAAGCCAACAACCTCAAGATATCGGCCAACAACCAGGGCTATCAGGTCAAGGGCGACGTCAAGATCGGCGGCCAGGCCGCCTCGCTCGACTATCGCAAGCCGGCTGAAGGCGATGCGGACGTCAGGTTGCAGGCGACGCTCGACGATGCGAGCCGCGCGCGCCTCGGATTCGATCTCAGTCCCGCCGTCAGTGGATCGCTGCCGATCAAATTGTCTGGCAAGATCGCCGGCGGCGCGGAGCAGACGACGAAGCTCGGCATCGAGGCCGACCTGACCTCGGTCAAGCTCGACAACATCCTGCCGGGCTGGGTCAAGCTGCCGGGCAAGTCAGGCAAAGCCAGCTTCAAGGTCGTGCCGACGGCGCAGTCGACGCGCCTCGAGGACATCGTCATCGAAGGCGGCGGCGCTTCGATCAAGGGCTCGCTCGAGGTCGATGCGAACGGCGACCTCATGAACGCGAACTTTCCGACCTATTCGCCGTCCGACGGCGACAAGGCGTCGCTGAAGGTCGAGCGCGGTCAGGACGGCGTGATCAAGGGCACGATGCGCGGCGACGTGTTCGACGGCCGCGGCTTCCTGAAGTCGGCGATCTCAGGCAATTCCAAGGACGACGCCAAGAACAAGATGAAGAACGTCGATTTCGACATCGACGTGAAGCTCGGCGCCGTGTTGGGTTTCAACGGCGAGGCGATGCGCAGCCTCGACGCCAAGATGTCGAAACGCGCCGGCGCCATCAAGGCCTTCACCCTCAGCGGCAAAATCGGCAACGACTCGCCGGTCGCTGCCGACCTGCGCGGCGGCCGCGCCCAGGGCAGCCGCGAGGTGATCTACCTCCAGACCAACAATGCCGGGGCGCTGCTGCGTTTCACCGACACTTACACCAAGGCGGTCGGCGGCCAGATGGTGGTGGCGATGGAGCCGCCGACGTCGGAGCCGAACACTTCGCGCGAGGGCCTCATCAACGTGCGCGACTTCACGGTGAAGGGCGAGGCGCAGCTCGAGCGCGTCGCCGCCGGTGCGCCCAGCGGCACCGGGAACGGCGTCTCGTTCAGCGCGCTTCGTGCCGAATTCACCCGGCAGAACGGCGCGCTCACGATCCGCGATGGCGTGGTCAAGGGCCCGATGATCGGCGCCACCATCGAGGGCTCGATCGACTATCCCGGCAACCAGGTGTGCATGAGCGGCACCTTCGTGCCGATGTACGGGCTGAACAACATGTTCGGGCAAATCCCGGTGCTCGGGCTGTTCCTTGGCGGCGGCAACAACGAGGGACTGATCGGCGTGACCTACGAGGTCGTCGGCACGCCGGCCGCCCCCGTGATGCGCGTCAATCCGATCTCGGCGATTTTTCCCGGGGTGACCCGGAAGATCATGGAGTTCAACACCGGCAAGCAGAACTCGCCGTTCGAGGAATTCCCGTCGCAGTCGAACGACGGCTCGACCGCACCGACCCGTCAGCTCTCGAGCGGGTGCAGCCTCGCGCGGCGGTAGGAGCGAGCGATTTTCGTCATAGTTCTACGCGATCGGGTTTGGCAGCCGATGCGAAGCGTCGGCGCTCTTGAATGGCGGCCAAGTGCCGCCTACGCCGGCCTCTCCCGCAAGCAAGCGGGAGAGGTGAACAGATTCTGGTGGTGATCGAGCCTGGTGGGATGACGACGAACCGATTCGTTCACCGCCTCATCATGTCCGTGCTGCTCGCAGCAGCCCTCGTTCTGATCTGGAACGTGCTGGGCTCGCGCTAGGCCGCACCGGCAGAGTTGCCGGTGCCATCTGTTGCCTGCGTGTCAATTGTGCGCGTCAGCATCGCGCCAACGCGGCGCCGATCGAAGCATTATTTCTTGCCCATCGCCGCATCGACGCTGACCGAGCCGCCGCCGGCGGACGACAGGTAGAGGCACGCGAAGCAGAACAGGATTGCGGCGGTGCCGCCATTGAGCAGCGGCAGGAACACCGGCGGGCCTTCCTTGGAGATGTGGAACACGTGACCAAGGAAGTAGGCGAACGCCATTTCGCCGGAGAGGATGAAGGCCGAGAGGCGGGTGAACAGTCCGATCATCAACGCCGCGCCAAGCACGAGTTCGATCAGGCCGGCCGTCCAGATCAGCGGTGGAGGATTCGCGAACATGGCCACCTGCGGAATGTGGAAGATCTTGGTCATACCGTACTGGAACAGCAGCAGGCCGGTGATGAAGCGAAACAGGCTCAAGAGAACCGGTTGAAAGCGAACGAGATAGGGAAAGTCCATTGGTTTGTGCCCTCCATCCAATGCGCGACTTGGAGCGCATTCGGTTCCGCCTCGCAAGCCACCCGGAATAAATTTCACGCTGACATTTTCGTCATGTCGGACAAAACACCGCAGGCCGCGGTTTCAGCCGCGTGCGATTCGGATTTTTGCGCGCATTCGCGTCGTGCCCGTCCGTAATTTCCCGGTGACGCGAATGCGCCCAGGTTACTCCTGCGAAACCTAGCGCCGCAAGGCGGGCACGACCAGGAACGGGATCATCCCGAGCACGACGCTCGCAAGTGCGAACGCAAGCAGCGCGTTGTAGCCGTGGGTCGCATCGTGGATCAGGCCGCCGCTCCAGGAGCCGAACGCCGAGCCGAGGCCGCTGCCGATCGAGATGGTGCCGTAGATGGTGCCGACCCGTTTGCCCTGGAAAATCCGCATCGCGGTCGCGCTGATCAGCGGGCCGCGCGAGCCCATCATGCTACCGAAGCAGACGACGAAGCCGGTGAGCAGGAGGATGTTGGGCGAATATTGCAACAGCCAGAGCAGGGCGATGCCGAGGATCGAAATCGCGTAGCTCAGCAGCACCGACGGCCGGCGCCCGATCAGGCCGTCGAGCGCGGAGACCCCGAGCATGCCGAACACGAGGACGACGCCCGAAAAGCCCCAGGCGGTCGCGGCCTGGAGCGGCGGGAAGCCGGCGTCGATCAGATAGGCCACGATCTGCGCGGCGATTGCGTACATGCCGACGGCGGTGAAGAAGAAGGTCGAGAACAGGGCCCAGAAGGCGTGGTGGCGCATGGCGCCGAGCAGCGTCCAGCCGTTGTCGACGAAGTCAGGATCGGTCTTCTTCACGACATGCGGCGAGCCCGCGGCGAACAGCCGCCACGGCAGCAGTAATAGCGGCACCAACAGGCCAAGTGCGGCGAAGCCGAACAGCTGGTAGGTGTCGCGCCAGCCGATATGATCGATCAGGAGCTGCGAGGCCGGCAGCAGCGCCAGCACGCCGCCGCCCATTGCCGAATACACCACCGACATCGCGGTCGGCAGGCGCGGCCCGAACCAGCGGCCGAGCAGGATCGAGTTCGGCACGATGCCGATGAAGGCGATCCCGATCCCAACGCAGAGGCCGATCGAGAGCTGGAATTGCCAGAGATGTTGCGCATGGGCCGCGATCAGGAACGCAGCGCCAAGCAGCAGCAGGCCGAGCGCATAGACGATGCGCGGTCCGGAATGGTCGAACAGCCGTCCGACGAAGGGGGCGGTGAGGCCGCTCGCGAGCCAGGTGAGCGAATAGACCGAGACGATCTGCGCGCGGTCCCAGCCAAAACTCTCGGCGATCGGTTTGAGGAACACCGTAAAGCTGTCGCCGAGCCCGCGGCCGAGCACTGCCAGCGTGAAGCAGAGCGCGAGCACGGTGAGCGCGATGCGCACGGCGCCTTGCGGCGTCGCCGCAGCGCCATCCCGGCTCATCTCCCTGGGCGTGTTCTGATCCATTGCCGGTCAGGGAGCGCGCATCCGTGCGCCCTGACAAGCGGCGAAAAGCTCATAAGCCTATGCAGGCTTGAGGAGAACGTGCTTCTTCTTGCCGAACGACAGCTTGATCACGCCTTCCGTGAGATGTGCCACTGACAGCGCCATCTTGTCGTCGGTCACAGGCTCGTCATTGACGCGCAGGCCGCCGCCCTTGATCTGGCGCCGCGCCTCGCCGTTGGAGGCGACGAGGCCCGCCTTGACGAAGGCGTTGAGCACGCCGAGGCCCGCGTCCAATTCGCCGTGCGGAATTTCCACCGTCGGCAGGCTTTCGGCGAGCGCGCCCTCCTCAAACGTGCGGCGCGCGGTCTCGGCGGCTTCGTTCGCGGCATCGCGGCCATGCAGCAGCGCGGTCGCCTCGGTGGCGAGCACTTTCTTGGCCTCGTTGATCTCGGAGCCGCCGAGCGCTTCGAGCTTCCTGATCTCGCTCATCGGCAGCGTCGTGAACAGCTTCAGGAACTTGCCGACGTCGGCGTCCTCGGTGTTGCGCCAGTACTGCCAGAAATCATACGGCGAGCACTGGTCGGCGTTGAGCCAGACCGCGCCCTGCGCGGTCTTGCCCATCTTGGCGCCCGAGGCGGTGGTCAACAGCGGCGTCGTCAGCGCGAACAGTTGATGCGTCCCCATGCGGCGGCCGAGATCGACGCCCATGATGATGTTGCCCCACTGGTCGGAGCCGCCCATCTGCAATTTGCAGCCGGTGCGCTTGGCGAGCTCGACGAAGTCGTAGGCCTGGCAGACCATGTAGTTGAACTCGATGAAGCTCATCTCCTGCTCGCGCTCGAGACGCAGCCGCACGGAGTCCATCGTCAGCATGCGGTTGACCGAGAAATGCCGGCCGACGTCGCGCAGCATCTCGATCCAGTTCAGCTTCGTCAGCCACTCCGCATTGTCGAGCATGATGGCGTCGCTCTTGCCCTCGCCATAGCGCAGCACCTTTGCGAACACGCCGCGGATCGATTCCTTGTTGGCCTCGATCTCGGCGACGGTGCGGATCGCGCGCGTCTCGTCCTTGCCGGAGGGATCGCCGACCATGGTGGTGCCGCCGCCCATCAGCGTGATCGGCTTGTTGCCGGACTGCTGGAGCCAGTGCAGCATCATCATGGTCAGGTAGTTGCCGATATGCAGCGAGCGGGCGGTGCAATCGTAGCCGACATAGGCCGTTGCCTCGCCCCTGGCGGCGAGCGCGTCCAACCCCTCGAAATCGGAGCATTGGTGGATGAATCCACGCTCCTGCAGGGTGTTGAGGAAATCCGATTTGAATGCAGTCATCTGTCGGCGTGCCTGACAAGTCTTGGTTTACCGTTTTGGGAGCAATTTAAGGATTTTCCGGGAGGAACTCGATTGCTGCCCGCCACTTTGGCCTGTGGCATTATAAGATGTGTCCCTCTGGCACAAGATCGGCATGCCGGAGGGGTGTTTTGAGGACGCTGATCCCATGATGTTGACGGCACTCGGTTTGATGAGCGGCACCTCGCTGGATGGGGTGGATGTCGCGCTGATCGAAACCGACGGCAGGCAGGTGAAGGCGTTCGGACCATCGGGTTACCGGCCCTATAATCCAGCCGAGCGCAATTTGCTGCGCCAGGCGCTGAGCGAGGCCGTGCACCTGCAGCAACGCAATGCCCGGCCGGGGATTCTGGCCGACGCCGAGCGCGTGGTGACGCAGGCGCATGCCGAGGCGGTCGCCGCCTTCATCGCCCAGAACCGGATGCGGCCGGAGGACATCGACATCGTCGGCTTCCACGGCCAGACCGTGCTGCACCGTCCCGAGCAGCGGATGACGGTGCAGATCGGCGATGCGCCGGCTCTCGCCAGGGCGATCCATATCCCCGTGATGCATGATTTCCGTGCCGCCGACGTCGAGGCCGGCGGGCAGGGTGCGCCATTCGTGCCGGTCTACCACCGCGCGCTCGCCAGTTCGCTGGAGCGCGAAGGGCCGATCGTCGTGGTCAATATCGGCGGCGTCTCCAACATCACCTATATCGACGGCAACGACACGCTGATCGCCTGCGACACCGGGCCCGGCAACGCGCTGCTCGACGATTTCATGTACCGCACCATGAACCAGGCGTTCGATGCGGAAGGCAAGTTCGCCGCGCTCGGCAAGGTGGATGAAGCTTGGATCGCGCGGGCGTTGGAATTGCCGTTCTTCGCGGCCCCGCCGCCGAAATCGCTCGACCGCAACGATTTTGCCGCACTCAAGCTCGGCGACGTGGCGCCGGCCGACGGCGCGGCGACGCTGACCGCCTTCACCGCGGCGGCGATCGCCCGCATCATCCCGCTGCTGCCGCGGCGGCCACGCAGCTGGATCGTCTGCGGCGGCGGCGCCCGCAACCTCACCATGCTGCGCATGCTGCGCGAGCGGGTGGGGGCGGCCGCCGTCGAAGCCGCCGAGACCCTCGGCTGGGCCTCCGATGCCATCGAAGCGCAGGCCTTCGGCTTCCTTGCCGCGCGCGGCCTGAAGGGCCTGCCGCTGTCGTACCCGGCCACCACGGGCGTGCCGATGCCGATGACCGGCGGGGTGATCGCCAGACCCTGACGTCACAGCTGGTTGATGCAGATGCATTGATCTTGACGGATATATGCAAGTGCATCTATCTTGATGCAGTTGCATCGAACCGCCGGGATCATCGCCATGACGTCGTCTCCCAATACGCCCGCTTCACTGAAGCTGATCAGCCACAAGCTTTGCCCCTATGTGCAGCGCGCCGTGATCGCGCTGAACGAGAAGGGGGTCCCGTTCGAGCGGGTCGACATCGACCTCGCCAACAAGCCGGAGTGGTTTCTGAAGCTGTCGCCGCTCGGCAAAGTGCCGGTGCTGGTGGTGACGATGGAGAAGCGCGAGGTCGCGCTGTTCGAGAGCAACGTGATCTGCGAGTACATCGAGGAGACGCAAGGCGGCGCCAAGCTGCATCCGACGGATGCGCTTGAACGAGCCGAGCACCGCGCCTGGATGGAGTTCGGCTCGGCGATCCTTGGCGATCTCTGGGGACTTGAGACCACGACGGATCCTGCGATCTTTGAAAGCAAGCGCCAGGCGTTGGTTGCGAAGTTCACGCGTGTCGAGGCCGCACTTGGCGCGGGCCCATTCTTCGTAGGCGAGGCGTTCAGCCTGGTCGATGCGGTGTTCGCGCCGGTGTTCCGCTATTTCGACCTGTTCGACGAACTGACCGATCATGGCATCTTCCGCGATGTGCCGAAAGTGCGCGCTTGGCGCGCCGAGCTTGCAAAGCGCCCGAGCGTGCGCGCCGCGGTCGGCGCGGACTATCCGCAATTGCTGCGCGCCTTCCTGGTCCGGCACGACGCGCACCTGCTCAAGCTCGCGGCCTGAGCGATGTCATCATCTGTGGCGTGGCTCATGCTGTTGATCGCAGGCGCACTCGATGTCGGCTGGGCGATCTCGATGAAGTACGCGGAAGGCTACACGCGCGTCGGCTGGAGCATCGCTTCCCTGGTGCTGCTCGCAGCCTTCGTCTTCCTGCTCGGACGCGCCCTGAAGGTGCTCGAGGTCGGCGTCGCCTATTCGGTGTGGACCGGCATTGGCGCTGCCGGCACCTTCGTGATGGGCGTCATGCTGTTCGGCGAGAATTTGAGCGCGATGAAGCTCGCAGGCATCGCGCTCGTCTTGACGGGGATCGCCGCGCTCAAGCTGGCTTAGCGCACGTTGGCGAGGCGCATGTCCAGATAAGCGGTGATGGTTTCCATCAGCGGCTCGAGCTTGGCGTCGAAGAAGTGGTTGGCGCCGGGGATGACCTGCTGGTCGATCACGATGCCCTTCTGCGTCTTCAGCTTCTCGACCAGCGTGTTGACATCCTTCGGCGGCACCACCGCGTCCTTCTCGCCATGCACGATGAGCCCGGAGGACGGGCAGGGCGCCAGGAACGAGAAATCGTAGAGATTGGCGGGCGGCGCGATCGAGATGAAACCTTCGACCTCGGGGCGGCGCATCAGGAGCTGCATGCCGATCCACGCCCCGAAGGAGAAGCCGGCGACCCAGCAGGCGCGTGCTTCGGGATTGATGGTCTGCGCCCAGTCGAGGGCTGCCGCCGCATCCGACAATTCGCCGGTGCCGTGATCGAACGACCCCTGGCTGCGGCCGACGCCGCGGAAATTGAAGCGCAGCACCGAGAAGCCGCGATGTGCGAAGGCGTAGTAGCACTGGTACACGATCTGATGGTTCATCGTGCCGTGAAACTGCGGATGCGGATGCAGGATCATCGCGATCGGCGCGTTCTTCTGCTTGGCCGGGTGATAGCGGCCTTCGAGGCGGCCAGCGGGGCCGGCGAAAATAACTTCGGGCATCGATGATCTCTTGATTGATTTCCTGGAGAGACGATCCTCAGCAATCAACCGATTGTGGCCCCATCGGCGGCGACGCCGACGAAAGCGCGAATGAGGGGGTGAGAAGGCGTGCGCCTCGCGGTGATGCGCAAACGGCGCACGGTGACTTGACGGCCGCGTTCTAACATAGGCTGCGGGGCAAAAAGCAAGCATCTTGAACATCAGCCAACGGGCTCAAGATGTTAGCGTGTCATGGCGCCGTCATCGCAACCTGCGGATTCGCAAATCGCGGTTGCCAAGCGCGTGGCGGCGGCCCATGTCGGTCGGCGAGACGGCCTGAACGGGCCCGTGCTATAAGGTAACATATTACTAATGCCGCGCCGCGTTTATCTCGACTGGAATGCGACCACGCCGCTTCGCGCTGAGGCGCGGGCGGCGATGCTCGCCGCCTGGGAGCTGGTCGGCAACCCGTCCTCGGTGCACGCCGAGGGGCGCGAGGCGCGGCGGTTGGTCGAGGAAGCCCGGGCGACGCTCGCGGCGGGCACGGGCGCGCTGCCGCGGAACGTTGTCTTCACCTCCGCCGGAACCGAGGCCAACGCGCTGGCGCTGTCGCCCGGCCTGCGCGGCCCGTTGGGTGGCCCCGTGGAGCGGCTGCTGGTCTCGGCGATCGAGCACGCCTCGGCGCTGGCGGGTGGTCGGTTCCCGCCGGACAAAATCAGCCGGATCCGCGTCACACGCGCTGGCGTGGTCGACCTCGATCATCTGAGGGCGCTGCTCGGCAATGGCCCGCCGGCGCTGGTCTCGCTCATGGCCGCCAACAACGAGACCGGCGCGCTGCAACCGGTTGCAGAGGCGGCGCGGATCGTTCACGGGGCCGGCAGTCTCCTGCATGTCGACGCGATCCAGGTGCTCGGAAGAATTGCGTTCAGTATCAACGCGGTAGGCGCCGACCTTGCGACTTTTTCGGGCCACAAGATCGGCGGTCCCAAAGGCGCCGGCGCACTGGTCGTCGCCGAGGGCGTCACCGGGCTTGAGCCGGTGCTGCGGGGGGGCGGGCAGGAGCTGAACCGCCGCGCCGGAACCGAGAATGTCGCAGGCATCGCCGGCTTCGGTGCGGCGGTCAGGGCCGCGCTTCAGGCTCTCCCGGAAGATACAAATCGTATGGCAACCCTCAGAGATCGCTTGGAAAATGGTCTTCGTGGCGTGGCGGGCGCCACGGTCTTTGCGGATGACGTGGAGCGCTTGCCGAACACGGTTCTGTTCACGGCGCCGGGCCTGAAGGCCGAGACCGCTGTGATCGGCTTCGACCTCGAAGGGGTTGCTGTGTCCTCCGGCTCAGCCTGCTCCTCGGGCAAGGTGCAGCCGTCCCACGTGCTGTCAGCGATGGGGTACGATGCCACCGTGGCCCAGGGAGCGGTGCGTCTCAGTCTGGGCTGGTCCACGGAACTAGATGACATCAATAGGGCGCTAGAGGCTTGGCGAAAGCTGGCCAATACCCTACTTAAGAGCTAAGCGACGAAACACGGCTTGAACGGTTCTAAGCACGTGCCTTCGGCCAGAAAACATCGTAATACTCGTCCGAATTTGATCCACCGCGGTCCTTGAAACCGCGAGCGGAGGATGGAATGCCAGCCGTACAAGAGACGGTCGAGCGCGTGAAGCGCATCGACGTCGACCAGTATCGTTATGGGTTTGAGACCCTGATCGAGTCCGACAAGGCCCCCAAGGGACTGTCGGAGGATACCGTCAAGTTCATCTCGCAGAAGAAGAACGAGCCCGCCTGGATGCTCCAGTGGCGGCTCGAAGCCTATCGGCGCTGGCTGACGATGACGGAACCGACCTGGGCGCGCGTCGACTATCCCAAGATCGACTTCCAGGACCTGTATTATTACGCAGCGCCGAAGCCGAAGAAGACGGTCTCCTCGCTCGACGAGATCGATCCGGAGATTCTCAAGACCTATGAGAAGCTCGGCATCCCCCTGCGGGAAGTCGCCATGCTCGAAGGCGTCGAGCCCAAGGCGGGCGAGGAAGACCCGGCCCGCCGCAAGATCGCGGTCGACGCGGTCTTCGATTCGGTCTCGGTTGCGACCACCTTCAAGGCGGAGCTGAAGAAGGCCGGCGTGATCTTCATGCCGATCTCGGAGGCGATCCGCGAACATCCCGAACTGGTGCAGAAGTATCTCGGCTCCGTGGTGCCGACCTCGGACAATTTCTATGCGACGCTGAATTCGGCCGTGTTCTCCGACGGCTCGTTCGTCTACGTGCCGCCGGGCGTGCGCTGCCCGATGGAGCTGTCGACCTATTTCCGCATCAACGAGCGCAACACCGGCCAGTTCGAGCGCACCTTGATCATCGCCGACAAGGGCTCCTACGTCTCCTATCTCGAAGGCTGCACCGCGCCGCAGCGCGACGAGAACCAGCTGCATGCGGCGGTGGTCGAGCTCGTCGCGCTCGACGATGCCGAGATCAAATATTCGACGGTGCAGAACTGGTATCCGGGCAATTCGGAAGGCAAGGGCGGCATCTACAATTTCGTCACCAAGCGTGGCGATTGCCGCGGCGCCAATTCCAAAATCTCCTGGACCCAGGTCGAGACCGGTTCGGCGATTACCTGGAAGTATCCGAGCTGCATTCTCCGCGGCGACAATTCCCGCGGCGAGTTCTACTCGATCGCGATCTCGAACGGCTTCCAGCAGGTCGATTCGGGCACCAAGATGATCCATCTCGGCAAGAACACGTCGAGCCGCATCATCTCCAAGGGCATCGCCGCCGGCAAGTCGCAGAACACCTATCGCGGCCTCGTCACCGCGCACCGCAAGGCGACCGGCGCGCGCAACTTCACCGCCTGCGATTCCCTCTTGATCGGTGACAAATGCGGCGCACACACCGTGCCCTACATCGAAGCCAAGAACTCCTCGGCGACGTTCGAGCATGAGGCCACGACATCGAAGATCTCCGAGGACGTGCTGTTCTACTGCATCCAGCGCGGCCTTTCGCAAGAAGAAGCGGTCGGCCTCGTCGTTAACGGCTTCGTCAAGGACGTGCTGCAGCAGCTGCCGATGGAGTTCGCGGTGGAAGCGCAGAAGCTGATCTCGATCTCGCTGGAGGGGAGCGTGGGCTGATGGTCGAACCGGAGAATCTCGTCTTGGAGCATCTGCGGGGAATTCGCACCGAAATGGCCAAAATGGCCGACTGGATGCAGACCTTGAGCGTCGAGATGACAGCCATTCGTCAGCATCTTGCGGGCGTTGTGACCATTCAAGAGCACGACCACACTGACCTCGCCGCCATCAAGCTTCGGCTGGACCGTATCGAACGGCGGCTCGAGCTAACCGAATAGATTTAGGGACAAGTCATGCCGCTGCTGGAAGTAAGAAACCTCCACGTACGTGTCGAGGAGCGCGAGATCCTTCATGGGCTCGATCTCATCGTCAACGAAGGCGAGGTGCATGCGATCATGGGGCCGAACGGCTCCGGCAAGTCGACGCTCTCGCATGTCATCGCCGGCAAGCCCGGCTATGAGGTGACGGACGGCCAGATCCTGTTCAGGGGTGAGGACCTCCTGGAGATGGACCCGGACGAGCGCGCCGCCAAGGGCGTGTTCCTGGCGTTCCAGTATCCGGTCGAGATCCCCGGTGTCACCACCATGAATTTCCTCCGCACCGCGCTGAATGCCCAGCGCAAGGCACGCGGCGAGAGCGAACTGATGGTGCCGGACTTCCTGAGGAAGGTCCGCGAGGTCTCGAAGTCGCTGAACATCCCGCAGGACATGCTCAAGCGCGGCGTCAATGTCGGCTTCTCCGGCGGCGAGAAGAAGCGCAACGAGGTGCTGCAGATGGCGCTGTTTGAGCCGAGCCTGTGCATCCTCGACGAGATGGATTCCGGTCTCGACATCGACGCGCTGCGCATTGCGGCCGACGGCGTCAACGCGCTGCGCTCGCCGGGGCGGGCGATGGTCGTCATCACCCATTATCAGCGGCTGCTCAACTACATCGTGCCCGACGTGGTGCACGTGATGTCGAAGGGCCGTGTCGTGAAGAGCGGCGGCAAGGAACTGGCGCTGGAGCTGGAAGCGTCCGGCTACGCCCAGTTCGAGGATGCCGCGTAAGGAATGTTGCGATGAACGTTGCTGTGGCAAAGACCGGAGGCGGCCGCGCGGTGAGCGATCTGTTCGCCAGCGCCGAAGGCCGGCTGCCGGGTTCGCCGTCCGTGATCGCCGCACGCCGCGAGGCGTTCGAGACCTATGAGCGTCTCGGTCTGCCGCATCGCCGGATCGAGGAGTGGAAATACACCGATCTGCGCGTGCTCGTCGGCGAGGTGCTGCCGCTGGCAGCCGTGCCCGATGCCGCCGCGCTGAAGCGCGCTGCGGATGCCGTCAAGGCGCATGCGATCGCAGGCGCTTGCAAGCTGGTGCTGGTTGACGGCGTGTTCGCGGCTGATCTGTCGGACGTCAAGGCGCTCGCATCCGAAGTGAGCCTCAAGACGCTGCGCGAGGTCTTGGCGAACGAGGTCAATCCCGCCGCCGGCGATCTCCTCCAGGCTACCGCGACCGATGCGGTGATCTCGCTCAATGCGGCCATGGCGACGGATGGCGTCGTGGTCTCGGTGGCTGACGGCACGCGGCTGTCTGCACCGATCCAGGTGATTCACATCGCGACAGCGGCTGCTGCATCCGCGTTCACCCGCTCGCATCTGCGGATTGGCAAGGGCGTGCGCGCCACGGTCGTCGAGAGCTTCGTCGCGGCCGGGAAGGCGAGCGGCTATCAGGTCAACGATGCGGTGATCCTCTGGATCGGTGATGGCGCCGACGTCGCGCATATCCGCCTGATGGACGATGCGGCTGACGCGGTGAACATCACCTCGCAATTCGTCACCGTCGGCGCGAACGTCAAGCTCAACTTCTTCAACATGACCAGCGGCGCTGCGGTCAGCCGCCTGCAAGGCTTCGTCACGCTGGCGGGCGAGGGCAGCGATCTCTCGATCAATGGCGTCAATCTGTTGCAGAAGACCGAGCACGGCGACACCACGCTGGTGGTCGATCATGCCGTGCCGAACTGCGTCAGCCGCGAAACCTTCCGCGCCGTGATCGATGAGCGCGCCCATTCCGTGTTCCAGGGCCGCATCATCGTCCGTCCCGATGCGCAGAAGACCGATGGCAAGATGATGACGCGGGCGCTGCTGCTCTCGGACGAGGCCGAGGCCGACAACAAGCCCGAGCTGGAAATCTTTGCCGACGACGTCTCCTGCGGCCACGGTGCCACCGCCGGTGCGCTCGACGAGAGCCTGCTGTTCTATCTGAAGGCGCGCGGCTTGCCGGAGAAGCAGGCGCAGGCGCTGCTGATCCAGGCCTTCGTCGGCGAGGCGATCGAGCAGATCGCCGACGACGGCCTGCGTGAGCATGTGATCGGCATCGCCGAGCGCTGGCTGGAGCGGCGGTCATGAGCACTCATCCCGCGGTCAAGAACGGCGCCTATGATGTCGCCCGCGTGCGCCAGGACTTTCCGGCGCTCGCCCTGGAGGTCTACGGCAAAAAGCTGGTCTATCTCGACAACGCCGCCTCGGCGCAGAAGCCGAGTGCCGTGCTCGACCGCATGACGCAGGCCTATACCAGCGAATACGCCAACGTGCATCGCGGCCTGCATTACCTCGCGAACGCCGCGACCGAAGCCTATGAGGGCGGCCGGAGCAAGGTGGCGCAGTTCATCAATGCTGCGCGGACCGAAGAGGTGATCTTCACCCGCAATGCGACGGAGGCGATCAATCTCGTCGCCTCGTCCTGGGGCGGGCCGAACATCAAAGACGGCGACGAGATCGTCCTGTCGATCATGGAGCACCACTCCAACATCGTGCCCTGGCATTTCCTCAGGGAACGTCAGGGCGCCGTAATCAAATGGGCTCCCGTCGATGACGAAGGCAATTTCCTCATCGACGAGTTCGAGAAGCTGCTGACCGCGAAGACCAAGCTGGTCGCGATCACGCAGATGTCGAACGCCCTCGGCACCATCGTGCCGGTCAAGGACGTCGTCAGGCTAGCCCACGCCCGCGGCATTCCCGTGCTGGTCGACGGCAGCCAGGGCGCGGTGCATCTGCCGGTCGACGTCCAGGACCTCGGCTGCGACTTCTACGTCTTCACCGGCCACAAGGTGTACGGCCCGACCGGTATCGGCGTGCTCTGGGCCAAGTACGATCATCTCGTCGCGATGCGGCCTTACAATGGCGGCGGCGAGATGATCCGCGAGGTCTCGCGCGAGATCGTCACCTATGGCGATCCCCCGCACAAGTTCGAGGCGGGCACGCCCGCGATCGTCGAGGCTGTCGGCCTTGGCGCTGCCATCGACTACGTCAATTCGGTCGGCAAGGAACGCATCGCCGCCCACGAACACGACCTCACCACCTACGCCCAGGAGCGCTTGCGCGAGATCAATTCGCTGCGGCTGATCGGCACGGCCCGCGGCAAGGGCCCGGTGATCTCGTTCGAGCTCAAGGGCGCGCACGCCCATGACGTCGCCACCGTGATTGACCGCCAGGGCATCGCCGTGCGCGCCGGCACCCATTGCGTGATGCCGCTTTTAGAGCGGTTCAACGTCACGGCCACCTGCCGGGCCTCGTTCGGCATGTATAATACGCGGGAAGAAGTCGATCATCTGGCACAGGCGCTTTTAAAGGCGCGGGATTTGTTCGCATGAGTGACACGGCCGAAATCAAAGCGAATCCGATGGAGACTCATTCGGCGCTGCCGCCGGAGGAGACCGAGCGGCTGACCCGTGAGATCATTGCCGGGCTGAAGACTGTATTCGACCCGGAAATCCCGGCCGACATCTACGAGCTCGGCCTGATCTACAAGGTCGAGATCAAGGACGACCGCTCCGTCGACGTGCAGATGACGCTGACGACGCCGAACTGTCCGGCCGCCGGCGAGCTGCCGACCATGGTCGAGAACGCGGTTGCCAGCGTCCCCGGCGTCGGCGTGGTCGACGTCAAGGTGGTCTGGGAGCCGCCGTGGTCGCCCGAGCGCATGAGCGACGAGGCCCGCCTCGTCCTCAACATGTGGTGACGGTCAAGGCTCGCATTGAATTCGCTCCGCAACGGACCACATAAATACCATGACCCAGATCTCGTCAGGCTCGACACCAGCATCCACTCCCAAGCCGCGGCGGCCCCGCCCGCAGGTGATGCGGCTGACGGATGCCGCTGCCCAGCGCATCACCGAGCTGACCCAGCGCGCCGATTCCGAGATTGTCGGCCTGCGGGTCGGCGTGAAGAACGGTGGCTGCGCCGGCCAATCCTACACGGTCGAATACGCCCATGACGTCCGCCCGACCGACGAGGTCGTCGAGGACAAGGGTGTCAAGATCCTGGTCGATCCCAAGGCCGTGCTGTTCCTGCTCGGTACCGAGATGGACTACAAGGCCGACAAGATGCAGGCCCAGTTCGTCTTCAACAACCCCAACCAGATCTCCGCCTGCGGCTGCGGCGAGTCGGTCGAGCTGCGGCCGGCCAAGATCGACGGGTAAGCCCGGCTTTCGCCAAGCATTCTGCTGTCGTCCCGGCCTAGTGCGCAATTGCGCACGGGCGCCGGGACCCATACCGCGTGATCCGTCTTCAGCGGGAAATGGCAGTATCGGAGCTGGCACGACTAACAGTCTTCGCTAAACTCCTTCCTGTGGTTATGGGTCCCCGCGTTCGCGGGGACGACGCCGGGGAGAGAGATGGGGCCATGGACCGCGAATTCCTGATCGACCTGTTCGCCGATTTCGGCCCCGTCACCATTCGCAAGATGTTCTCCGGCTACGGCATCTCGGCCGACGGCACCAATTTCGCGCTCGCCTTGCGTGCCGGTTTGTTTTTGCGCGCCGACAAGGTGACCATCCCGGACTTTGAAGCCGAAGGCTCGAGGCCGTTCCAGTATTCGACCCGCGCCAAGACGGTGACGGTCAATTCCTATTGGGAGCTGCCGGCCCGCCTGTTCGACGATTCCGGAGAGCTTGCGCAATGGGCGAGGGCGGCGCTCGCCGCCGCCCAGCGCGCCAAGGTGAGGAAGCGGCCGAAGGGGAAAACTGTGAAGAAGGCGATGAAGAAAGCGGCGTCGAAGAAGGCGGCCGCGAACAAGCCCGTTGCCAAGAAGCGGCCGGCTAAGAGGGCGGTGCGGTAGGGTGGGCAAAGCGCAGCGTGCCCACCATTCAGGACAACAGTGTTGGAGAAATCGTGGGCACGGCGCTTGCGCCTTTGCACACCTTACGGCAGTTGAACATCAATCCACGGCCTTGGTCAGGCCAACCCGCATGTCCTTCGCCACGAACACGCTGACACCATCGGCGAGCACACGGCCATCGGCAATGCCCAGCACCAGCTTGCCGCGCCGAACCATGCGCATGGCGACCTCGTAGCGCACGGCGCGCGTCTGCGGTGTGATGGCGCCCGTCGCCTCGACCTCACCGACGCCGATCGCGCGGCCCTTGCCCGGTGATCCCGACCAGCCGAGCCAGTAACCGACCATCTGCCACATCGCATCCAGACCCAGGCTTCCCGGCATCATCGCATCGCCGCGATAGTGGCACTGGAAGAACCAGTGGTCCGGCACAATGTCGAGCTCGCCGACGATGTGGCCCTTGCCGTATGCGCCGCCATCCAGACTGATCTCGGTGATGCGGTCCATCATCAGCATCGGCGGCGCCGGCAGTTGGGCGTTGCCCGGTCCGAAATAGCCGCCTTCGCTCGATCTCAGCAGTTCGTCCCTGGTGTAGGACGGCTGCGGCGCGTGAAAATCATGCGGGTTTGGCAAGACGGCAAGTCCTCGCAGTTAGAGCATGACCGGGAAAAGTGTGTCGCGGTTTTTGAGGCGGCGAAGAAGATGTCGCTCGCGGTATTGGAATGTCAAGCGCGCGCCGTTCGGCAAGCCGCTTCCGTCACGCCACCCGGCTGTGGCTTTCGACGGCGAATTCCGGGTCGGCTTCGCAGATCACGCGGTTGCGGCCGTTGCGCTTGGCCGCGTAGAGGCAGGCATCCGCGCGCTCGATCAGCGCGTCGGTGTCGTCGCCCGGCTTGAGCATGGAGACGCCGACGGAGATGGTGACGCGGCCGAGGATCTCGCCGGTGGACTTCTTCTTCAATTCCTTCGCCATCACCGCGCGGCGGATGTGATCGGCCACGGTGAGGGCCTGGCGCAGTGCCGTGTTGGGCAGGACGACCGCAAATTCCTCGCCGCCATAGCGCGCGGTGATGTCCTGGCCCTTGATGGTCTGCTTCAGCGACAGGCCGACAAGGCGCAGCACCTGGTCGCCGGTGAGATGGCCGTAGGAATCGTTGAACGACTTGAAATGGTCGATGTCGACCAGCAAGAGCGACAGCGGCTCGCCGCTCGCCAGCGCGCTCTGCACGGCCATGCCGATCATGCGGTCGAAATATTTGCGGTTGCCAAGGCCCGTGAGCGGATCGGTCAGGCTCTCGGCGCGGATCGCCTCGAGGCTCTGCTGGAGATTGCTGATCTCGTTCTTCGACAGCGTCAGCCGGTCTTCCAGCGCCTTGTTGGTCTCGCGCATCTCGCTGGTCGAGCGCAGCAGCGTCTCGACGATCGCGTTGATCTGGTCGCGGTTCTTGGCCGATGGCAGCTTCTCGGTCGCGCCGGACAGGGTGGCGTCGTAGGCGCCGGTCATTCCGAGCGCTTCGCCCAGCACCTTCATCACGTCGTCGATCTCGCCGATGACGCGCGCGCCGACCTTGTCGATGCGATCGGTCGTCTTGATGTGGGAGAGATAGGTATCGTAGATCTGCTCGAGATCGGCTTCGGTCAGCTTGCCGTTGCGCGCCAGCGTCTCGTTGATGATCTTGTTGAGCGGCGCGTTGTAGCCCGTGGCGTAGACGTACCAGATCTCGTAGTTGCGGGGAATTGCCGTCTGCCGAAGCGATCGGATCTGACCGAGCGCCACCTCGGCGAACGCCATCGTGCGTTCGTGTTCGTCGAGCACCTTGACCACGGAACGTTCCCCACGGCGACCGGTACGCGGCCGATCGCTGCAATGCCTAAATTATGTTCGTAGGCTAACGGACGATCGTGAACGGCCCGTAAATATACGGCCGCGAATGCTTCTGAAAAAGTGTGCGGCCGTCCGTCTCAACCAAACTGAAGTTGTCGCGCTTCAGGCGCCGGCGGGAGAGCGAACCGGTCGCAGCAGAAACGCCGGCAGATGCGAGTGATCGCCCGGTTCGGTGTCCGCCTCGCGCTGGCGGCGCGGCTCGGGACGGCCGATCGACGGCACATGCGACGCATTCGCCTGTGAGCGTGCGCCATGGCGCGGCTCGGATGGTGCCTTGGCTTCGCGCGCCGGCCTTGCCTCGCGTGCAGGTCTTGCTTCGCGTGCAGGTCTCGCCTCGCGTGCGGGTCTTGCCTCGCGTGCTGGCCTCGCCTCGGGGGCGGGCCGGGCCTCGCCACGCGCCTCGCTCGGCTCGTGGCTGCGCTCACGGTCGTGACCGCGGCGCTCGCCGCGTTGCGGCTTGCCGCGTCCGCCGCGGGAACGTTCACGGCCGCGCTGCTCGCGCGGACGCTCGGTGGCGTCGCCGGATTCAGCGTGGATCTCGTAATCGCCGTCGGCGCGCGGAATGCTCTGGCCGATCAGCTTCTCGATCGCGACCATCGACTTCTGGTCGAGCGGCGTGACGATCGAGATCGCGGTGCCGCTGCGGCCGGCGCGCCCGGTGCGGCCGATGCGGTGAACGTAATCGTCGGGATGATGGGGGACATCGAAATTGAAGACATGGCTGACTTCGGGAATATCGAGGCCGCGCGCGGCAACGTCGGAGGCGACGAGCAGAGGCAGCTCGCCCTTGCGGAACTGGTCGAGCGCCGCCATGCGGGCCGGCTGGTCCATGTCGCCATGCAGCGCGCCGACACTGAAGCCGTGCTTCTGGAGTGACTTGTGAACGATCGCGACCTCGCGCTTGCGATTGCAGAAGATGATCGCGTTCTTGAGGTCTTTGGCTTCGCGCAGCAGGCGGCGGAGCAGCTCGCGCTTCTCATGCGCCTCGCGTCCGGCGGGCACCTGGGCCTGCGTGACGGTCACGGCGGTGGTCGCGGGACGGGAGACTTCGACCTTCTGCGGATTGTGCAGGAAGGCCTCGGTGATGCGCCGGATTTCCGGCGGCATGGTCGCGGTGAAGAACAGGGTCTGCCGCGTGAACGGGACGAGCTTGCAGATGCGCTCGATGTCGGGAATGAAGCCCATGTCCAGCATGCGGTCGGCTTCGTCGATGACGAGCAGCTCGACGCCGGTGAGCAAGAGGCCGCCGCGCTCGGTATGGTCGAGCAGGCGGCCGGGGGTGGCGATCAGCACGTCGACGCCGCGCGTCAGCTTGGCATCCTGGTCGCCGAACGAGACGCCGCCGATCAGCAGCGCGACGTTGAGTTTCTGGCCGGCTCCGTAGCGGTCGAAGTTTTCCTTCACTTGCGCTGCGAGCTCGCGGGTCGGCTCCAGGATCAGCGTGCGCGGCATGCGCGCCCGGGCCCGGCCCTTTTCGAGGATGGTGAGCATCGGCAGCACGAAGGCCGCGGTCTTGCCGGTGCCGGTCTGGGCGATGCCGAGCACGTCCTTGCGTGCGAGGACGTGGGGGATCGCCTGTTCCTGGATGGGGGTGGGGGTGGTGTAGCCGGTGGCCGCCACTGCGGCGAGGACTTTTTCGGACAGTCCGAGATTTGAAAAGGACATTGAGCCTCTGGTCGAAACCGCCGTTCGGAATCGAGGGTAATAAGGCTGTCGCGTTCCACCCCGAAACGGCGCGCTCTCAAAGAAGCTGGGGGTGCTGACTCACGCGAACAAAGCGCCAGGCTCGGGAATCGGTCTTCGATCTGAGCCGCGTCGCCCCGGAACATAGGCGGGAATCGGCCAAAGTCAATGGAGCGGGCGCGGGAAGATCCTAAAAAACCTGAGCTTTTTAGCCAAATACCGGGTTCTTCTGGAGTTTTCCGCCAGCCCGGAACGGGCAGAGCCCGCGCTTAACGCCGCTCTGGACCCTGAGCCCGGAAATCACCGGGCGCCATGCCATAGGCGGCGTTGAAGACCCGGTAATAGGTCGCAAGGCTGTCGAAGCCGCAGGCGGTGGCGATGTCGGCGATCAGCCGCTCCGGGGCCTCGCGCATCAGGCGGCGGCTCTGCTTTAGGCGCGCGTCGGTCACGGTCTGCGAGAAGCTCTTCTCGGATGTCTCGAACAGCATATGCAGGTGGCGCACGGACACGCCGAGCTGGTCGGCCACCATGATCGGAGCCAGATCGGGGTCTTGCAGGTGACGCGCGATCAGGTGCCGCGCCTGCGATAGGCGGGCCGTCCGCAGCGCAGCCTGTCCGCGGCGGCTGCCGGGCCGCAGGATGCCGCGTTCGATCAGCGCCAGATGCGCCAGAGCTTGAACCAAGGCGGCCTGGACGAGAGAGGTCGGATCGGTCGCGCCGCCACCCGCGGCAGCTTCGGCGAGATCGGTGAAGCAGGCGCTGAGCAGAGGCGCAAGAGCGCTGTCGTTGAACGTCTTCGGCGCGAGCTCGCGCATACGCTTGTCCTGTCCCGGGATGCTGCTCACCGGAATCTTCAGAATCCGCAGGTGGAAGCCTCCGGCACCCAGCGGCGCGGTGCGGTAGGGCAGGTCGGTGTGGCTGGTGGCGAAGCTGCCATTGGCGATCGCAAAGTCACTTGCGCGCAGGCCGCCGAACCAGCCGCCGCTGCCGAGCTGCTGGTAGACGCAGATGGCATCGCCCGGCGCGCAGGCGATGTCAGACGCGCTGCGCTCGACCGCATAGGCCGACGCCTTCAGCTCGACAAGGCCGGCTCCGCCGAGCTGGCGCAGCGAGAATTCGCCGAAGAATTCCGCACGCCGTTCGCGCTCGAGCTCGGCGGTAACGCCGAACAGCCCCTTGGCCCGCACCTCGCGCCAGTAATCGAAGCGATCGTGCGGCTCGACCTCGTCCGTACACCAGCGAAACACGGTTGCCCCCGCTTCCAACGGCATTGCCCGGAAACCTGATTAAGAAAAAGCAGATTCCGGCAGAATCTGCCATAGGCCAGACGGCGGAGCTGGGATCCATGACGTGTACAGCCCTTGAACCGCCGATGTGGCTGGGCCGACTATCACATCAGCGGCGGGGCCTTCCAGAGAACGAGGGTTCGAGGAAGCCGGGGACGGGCTGCTCGGCAATGGGAATTTTTTCGATGACGCGTCGGCTTTTCAGACTTCTGGCGGCCCTGGGCCTCGCGGCGAGCCTGAGCGGCGTCGCGCTTCCTGCCCATGCCGAGAAGCGCGTCGCGCTCGTCGTCGGCAACAACGACTACCGCAACGTCCCGAAGTTGCTCAAGGCCGTCAACGATGCCCGCACCATGGGCGACACGCTGAAGCAGCTCGGCTTCCAGGTGATGGTCGCCGAGAACCAGAACCGCCAGCAATTCTCCGAGACGCTGCTCGCCTTCGACCGGGCGATCGAGCCCGGCGACACCGCGTTCTTCTTTTACGCCGGCCACGGTTTCGAGATCGCGGGCCAGAACTATCTGCTGCCGACCGACGTGCCGGCGGCGTCGGAAGGGCAGGAAGAACTGGTACGCGACGCCTCGATTCTCGCCGACCGCATCGTCGAGCGCCTCCAGAACAAGAAGGCGCGGACCTCGATCCTTGTGTTCGACGCCTGCCGCAACAATCCGTTCGAACGCGCCGGCACGCGCGCGGTTGCCGGCGGCGGCGGGCTTGCACCGATGACGCTGCTGCCGGAGGGCGTGTTCTCGGTGTTTTCGGCCGGCCCTCGCCAGACCGCGCTCGACCGCCTCTCCAATGACGACGCCAACCCGAATTCGGTGTTCACGCGCACCTTCGCCAAGGAGCTGCTCCAACCCGGCGAGAACCTGGTGCAGGTGGCGCAGCGTACCCGCCGTCTGGTCAGCGAGATGGCCGACACCGTCAGGCACAAGCAGGTGCCGGTCTATTTCGACCAGATGGTCGACGACGTCTTCCTCAGCGGCGTCGCCAAGGATGCTGCAGCGCGCCCCGCCGAGCCGCCGCCGCAAAAGGTCGCGGCGCTGCCGCCGGCATCGGTGCCGCGCCTGCCGAAGGAGGAGACCACCAACGCGCCGATTGCGAGCTTCTCCCGCCACAATGGCGGCTGGAGCGTGGTGTTCTCCTTCGCCGATCCGACGCTGGGCATTTCCTGGCGCATGGCGGGCACGGGCGATTTCCGCGAGACCGGCTTCATCGACGCGCTCGATCCACGCACCCGCAAGCGGATGCCGAACCCGTCGATCGAGCTGCCGCCGGACGCGCAGGCCGGCACCATCGAGGTCCGCTATGTCGACCAGTCCGGCGACATGCAGGGGCCGTTCCCGATCAGGTTCGATCCCGAGGCCGCGCTGATCCGCGACCAGCGCAAGATCCTCGACATGACCGCGACGAGCTGGCTGTCATTCCGCGAGTTCAACGGCCTTTTGGTGTATTACACGCATCTCGTGTCCTACCGCTGCGCCATCCGCGAGGTCCGCATCGGGATCGACACGGCCGTGCCCAACCAGGTGCTGAAAATGCCGAATTGCGATTTGCGCGATCCCAGCGCGATCACCGCCGGCATGCCGCTCTACATGAAGCTCGCACCGGCGACGCAATTCGTCTCAGTCGAGCTGACCTATCGCGACGGCAGCGTGTCGGAGATCAAGAGTTTTCGCACCGCCACCCGCAGCAACAATTGACACCTCTTATGGATCTTTACAAAGTTCCGACAACGGAGGCGCGTCAGAAGTTCAGGCGTCTCGTTTTTGCCAACCTACCGCCCTGCGCTTTCCATGTTGCTGTCGGCTGGACGCAACATTTCTGCGACATACTCCGTCGGCGGAGGTGAACATGTCGGACATTGCTAATCAGGCGAGCTTGGGCGCGGACATCGACACCGAGAAATTCGGCAGCGACAAAACGCCGATCGGCGAGCGGGCCCTTGCCGGCGTCTATCTCACCGCAGTCGGCGTCGCCATGGTCTGTTGGCTGTATGTCATCACCCGCGCTGCGCTTGCCGTCGTCAGCTGGATGATCTTTGGCTAGAGCGCTGCCAAGAATTGACTGATCTTGATCGCCGCGCAGATGATCATACCCCACAGCGCGAAATTGATCTGCAACGCTTCGGCCATTGGCATTTCCCCACCCGGTTTGTCGTAAGAGACGCGTTCATTGAGCGACGCGATCTTCTAGGGCGATACAACTTTTGATCCCGCCCGCGATTTGAGTCGAATCTTAGGCAAAGCCGCAGATCGGTCAAATCCGTATCGCTACGGTTCCAGGCCAGGCGTCAGGTGGCAGCGCTGGCCGCGCGAGCGCCGGTGCTTGTGGAACCGAGACTTGCCAAGGCGCCGAGATCAACCGGATTGAGACCGATTTCGCACTTATGTTCAAGCAGTTGAAGGGCAGATCACTCCTGCCCAGCCGGCGTCAAGCGGTGTCTACGATCCCGGCGAATCTTAGAATAGGACTGCGACCGAGCCGACTTGGGGCTAAGGTTATCCCCATCTCCGAGCGACTGCGCACGTTGGGGTTTCCATGACATCCGATCAAGAACGGAACCGGACGACAAAGGTCCGATGCTGCATCGTCGGCGGCGGGCCGGCCGGCATGATGCTGGGCTATCTCCTGGGACGCGCCGGCATCGACCTCGTGGTGCTGGAGAAGCATGCGGATTTCTTCCGCGATTTTCGCGGCGACACCGTGCATCCCTCGACCCTCCAGGTCATGGACGAGCTCGGTTTGATCGACGATTTCCTCAAGCTGCCGCATCAACGCTTGCAGAAGATGGATGGCCTGCTCGGCGGCACGAAGGTGCGCATCGCCGATCTCAGCCGGCTCGATGCGAAATATCCCTTCATCGCCTTCATGCCGCAGTGGGACTTCCTGAATTTCCTGCGCGAGGCCGGCAAGCGCTTCCCGTCGCTCAAGGTGATGATGAACACGGAAGCCGTCGACCTGATCCGCCGCGGCGAGACCATTGCCGGCGTGCGCGCGAATACGCCGGACGGGCCGATCGACATCGAGGCCGATCTCACCATTGCCTGCGATGGCCGGCATTCGCTCGTGCGCGAGCGCGCCGGTCTTGAGGTCGAGGAGATCGGCGCGCCGATGGATGTGCTCTGGTTCCGCGTCGGCCGCAGGGCGGACGAGACCGAAAGTCTGTTCGCGCGGCTCGAGCCCGGCAAGATGATGGTCACCTTCGACCGCGGCGACTACTGGCAATGCGCCTATGTCATCGCCAAGGGACAATATGAGGCGGTGAAGGCGAGGGGATTGCAGGCCCTGCTCGACGATGTCGTGCGGATGGCGCCGGTGCTCCGAAGCGGCATTGCCGAGGTGAAGAGTTTTGACGACGTCAAGCTGCTCACCGTCGCGATCAACCGTCTGACGCGCTGGACGCGGCCGGGTCTGCTTCTCATCGGCGATGCCGCGCATGCGATGTCGCCGGTCGGCGGCGTCGGCGTCAATCTCGCCGTGCAGGATGCGGTTGCGACCGCCAACCTGCTTGCGGACAAGCTGCAACACGGCTGTCCGCTCGAGAACGAGCTCGATGCCGTGCGGCGCCGGCGCGAGTTCCCGGTGAAGATGACGCAGCGGATGCAGGTTATCGTGCAGAACCACGTCGTCAGCGCCGCCTTGCAGGGCGGCGACCAGCCGCTGAAGGTGCCGCTGATCCTGCGCCTCATCAGCGCGGTGCCATGGTTGCAGGGCATCCCCGCGCGCTTCGTGGCCGTCGGCGTGCGGCCGGAGCACGTGCAGTCGAAGGCCGCGCCGGCATCGTAGCGCAAGTACGCGGTAGGGATAATGCCGCGTTAAATCGCGCCCGGCGCGTTGCGCGCGGGCAACAGCACAAACGGATTCACGGCGCGCGGCCTGTCAATCCGGCGCCTTAACTTTCTTGATTCAAATTTGAGTAAGACCTGCGTGTGAGCGTGCACCCATCAAAGGACACGGGGTGTACCATGCGTAACAAACTGATTGCTGCCTTCGCCTGCACGACGGCTCTGGTTTCGACCGGCGCCGCCTGCGCCGCCGATCTCGGCGCGCGCTACACGAAGGCGCCCGCCTATATCGAGCCGCTGTTCAACTGGACCGGCTTCTACGTCGGCGGCCACATCGGTGGCGCCTGGACCAACGAGCAGTTCATCAACAATGGGACCGGCGCGCCGTTCGGGGACCTCGTTCCGGGACAGGGTTATCGTCAGCGTAGCGCGGGCATCATGGGCGGCGCCCAGATCGGCTATAACTGGCAGGCCAACAACTACGTGTTCGGCATGGAAGGCACGATCTCCGGCCTCGACAACAAGGGCACGGTCGTGAACACCGCGTTCGCTCCCGGCGGCAATGTGTTCGACTGGCGTACGAACGTGCTCGCGACCGTCGTCGGCCGCGCCGGCTTTGCCGTGCAGAACAACCTGTTCTACATCAAGGGTGGCTATGCGGGCGTGAACAACCGCCTCAACGTCACCGACACGGTCGGCCCGGCGACGGGATCCGGTGGGCAAACCCACTGGGCCAATGGCTGGACTGTCGGCGCCGGCTGGGAATATGGCATCACGCGCAATTGGATCGTCGGCCTCGAATACAATTACGCGGCCTTCGGCAGCCAGACCTATCAGCTTGGCGGCCTCTCCGGCAATTACACCTTCGATGCCAAGCCGCGCGACATCCAGTGGGCTGTCGTGCGCGCGAGCTACAAGTTCGACGCGCCGGTCATCGCGCGCTACTGAGCAGATCAACGAACGACCAAGAACGTGTAAAAGACGATCACTGCCAAAAATTCAAAAGCCCCGGCGTCGTCCGGGGCTTCTTTTTTTCCGTGCGGTTTACGTGCGCGGCGGCGTCACGCCATCACCGAGAATCCCCCGTCAACGGGGATCGCGGTGCCCGTGACGAAATTCGACGCGGGCGAGGCGAGGAACACGGCGATGCCGGCGAAGTCGTCGATGTCGCCCCAGCGCCCTGCCGGCGTGCGCGCCAGCACGCGCTCGTGCAAGCCTGCGACCTGCTGGCGCGCGCCGCGGGTGAGGTCGGTGTCGATCCAGCCCGGCAGGATGGCGTTGACCTGGATGTTATCGGGCGCCCAGGCGTTGGCGCAGGCGCGCGTGTACTGCACGATGCCGCCCTTGCTCGCCGCATAGGCGGTGGCGAAGCTGGCGCCGAAGATCGACATCATCGAGCCGATGTTGATCACCTTGCCGTTGCCGGACGCCTTCAGCGCCGGATAGGCCAGCTTTGAGCACACGAAGGCGCTGGTGAGGTTGGTGTCGATCACCTTGTTCCACTCGTCGAGCTCGAGCTCGTGCGGCGGCTTGCGGATGCTCATGCCGGCATTGTTGATGAGGATGTCGATACGGCCGAGCTCCTTCACCACGCGGTCGATCATGGCGGCGACCGCGGCCTTGTCGGTGACGTCGGTGGTGACGGAAATCGCCTTCACGCCGCGCGCTTTGAGATCGGCGACGGCGGCGGCGGACTTGGTCTCGTTGCGTCCCACCACGGCGATATCGGCGCCGGCATCGGCGAGGCCGTGGGCGAGGCCGAGGCCGATGCCGCCATTGCCTCCCGTGACGATCGCGACCTTGCCGCGGAGATCGAACCGGTTGGATGTCATGCTTGTATTCCCTGGTTTTCTTCTATTGGTTGCTCTGCCAGATCAGCACCAGCCCGAAGCCGGCCATGGCTGCGCCATAGCCGGCCCATTGCAGCTGGCTGACCATGAAGCTCGATCGCGGCCAGGGAACCGTGCCGGTGCCCTGACCGATCCAGAGCAGGCCGACGGCGAGGGCAAGCAAGCCTGCGACAAGCAGAAATCTGCGCATGCTTTCCTCTCATCGGTTCGCATCTGTCGCGGCTTGCGACGCTCAAGGTAGTGCCGGCCTCGGCCCGCGGGAAAAGCCGGCGCAAGACTAGCCGGAGCTCGGGGCCGGGTACAATGGCCAGCGGCTTCGCCTGATGGCAGACAGGAACGAAAAAGCTGCGGGCGATCCGGAGCTTTGACGCCGCCACTCTGGAACACACCAGCCTTCATTGCAAAAGCGACATTCTTGCGAGCAAGGCTTCAGCGCGTGAGCCGGCCCTAGTTGAAGCGATAGACGATCGCCGTGCTGATGGTCTGGACCCACGGCTTGAACGTGATCGCGGTACCGGGGTCGCCCCCGCCTCCTGCCGGGAGAACCGTCTGCGGCAGGGTGATCCGGTCGTAGAACGCGGACCGATACTCGGTCTTCATGAACCAGCCGGGCGCGGAGATGCCGAAGATGTTCAGGCTGTTCTCGACGCCGCCGCCCACGAACCAACCGTCGCGACGGAACGAGGGCGTGGTCGCGAATGCTATGCTGGGGAGCGTGATCGTTGCCTGCGTGGTTCCAGACCATTCAGAGCCGGAATAGCCCGCGTTCACGTAGGACAGGACGTTCGGCGCGACCAGATAGCCAAGCCTTACACCAGCGGCGTAGCTGGTCCGGAGCTTTTCAGTGCCTTCGGTATCGGGCATGGTCGGATTGGCCAGCGAGCCGCGAATGTCTCCGAACTGTCCGTCGGCGAACAGGCCTGCCACCCAATTGCTGTTGAACTGTCGGTCGTAACCGGCGCCGACGGTGCCAAACCAACCAGTGCCGCCCATCCGCTGGTCGCTCGTGAAGGGCGTGCCCGGCGCAAAGCCGAACGCGGCCAGCGCGGGCGAGGCGACGACGTTGCTGTCGGCATTCCAAAGGCCGCCCCCGCCACCGCCGAATGCATAGAAGCCGGTCCAGCTCGGCGCCGTACCGGCAGCTTGTGCCTTCGTGTACAGCCGCGGCGCGGACTCCGCAGCGGCGACCGTTCCCGCTGCGTTGAAGCGGTAGACGAGCGAGCTGCTGATGGTCTGCACCCAAGGCTTGAAGGTCACGGTCGCGACCGCGGGGGTGCCGGTCGCTGCGAAGGTCTCGGGGAGTGTGGTGCGAGTGTAATAGGCGGACCGATATTCGGTCTTCATGAACCAGCCCGGCGCCGAGATGCCAAAGATGTTCAGGCTGTTTTCCACACCGCCGCCGATGAACCAGCCATCCCGATGGAAAGAGGGCGTCGTGAGCAATGGTGTGCCGACGGGGAAGAAGCCTCCAATGGTTGAGACGGAGAGTGTGCTACCTGACCAGTCAGAACCGGAATAGCCCGCATTGACATAGGAAAGAACATTCGGCGCAACCAAATGGCCAAGCCGCGCGCCGGCCGCGTAACTCGTGTGGAGCTTTTCGCGCCCCGTCGGCGAAAAGTCCGAGAATGGGTCTGCGATGGTGCCGCTGATATTGCCAAACTGTCCGTCCGCAAACACGCCGGCCACCCAGCCGCCGTTGAACTGCCAGTCGTAGCCCGCGCCAACTGTGCCGAACCAGCCGCTGCCGCCGAGGCGCTGATCGCGCGTGAATGGCGTTCCGGCCGGAGCGACGGCCGGGGGACCAGAACTGAGAACGTTGCTGTCGGCGCTCCACAACCCGCCGCCGACGCCGCCAAACACGTAAAAGCCGGTCCAGTTTGCGGTCGTCACAGGGAGAGCGACGGCTTTGAGGGGACGAGCGCCGAGATCGGCCGCCGTCGCGGATCCAGAGAAAGCAGCCGCAGCCGCCAATGCAATTGTCAGCCTCTTCATTTCCACTTTCCTCGACCCAATCCTTTCCATCGCAACCGCAGCGCGATTGCGTTTGTCCATTCCGGAAAAATACATCGGGTCGAGAGAACAAGTCTGTTGCAGGCGAGCAACAAAGGAACTTTCTGACAATGCCTGGGATGACATGTCCGGACTTGGCCGCCGAGATCGAGCGGCCAAACGCTGGCATGACTCGCGCGAGATCACCTCCTGCCGGTCTCTTCCACCGTTCAGGCCTTAGGGGCGCTGCCGCTTATTGTGCTCTCGTATGATTCACTTGGCTGATTTCTGCACCGCGGTCAGGCCGCCTTGCGACGGCCTCAGTCCCGTTGCGGGGGCGTAGCACAGACCTCCCGAGGTACGACCCGACCGCCTCGGCATCACGATCACCACGGACGCGAAAAACTTCCCGCCAGACTAGCCGTAGCTTCGGTTCGGATACAATGGCCACTGCAAGCAACGCGGCCAAAAGGGAGGACGCATGTCCTTGCGAAAAATCGCCCTCGGTGCCGCGATGTCTCTCGCGCTGGTCGTGGCCTATGCCGTCGTTCCGCGTCAGGCGGATCTGCGCGCCTTCGACCCGGCCGAGATGGCGCGGATGGAGACCGCGATGTGGCGCGACTATTACGACAAGCGCTATGCCGCGTTGTTCTACCATCTCTACCAATCGACGCGGACGCAGTTCGGCTTCTCTCCGCTGACGAGCCTGCATCTCGCGTTCAGCGCAGCGGAGGCCGCCAGGACGTTCCAGCCGACGCGCTCGCGCCGCGAGGCCGACGCGGCCCTGCCGGCCCTCGTGGCGTATTACCGCGATTTTGCGCCGGCAGCGCCGGTGGCGTTCGACGTGGCGGAGGCCGCCCGTCTCGAGCTCGACTGGTGGCAGGCGCGGCGCGAGGCTGTGGCTCCCAGCGATTACGGCCTCACCATCGCGCGCGTCGCGGCGCTGACCTACGGCAAAAGCGTAGACGATGCCGGCATCCGGCAGTTCGGCATCGCGCGGGCAGAGGCGATGGCCTATCGCGATGCGCGCGGCGAGGGGATCGCGGAGGTCGACTGGGCCACGATCGAGTCGCAGCTGCGAACCGCTTATCAATCGCTCAGGGCGAGCGTCAGCCGCTGAAGTACTGCGCAACGAAAAAGCCCCGGACGATGCCGGGGCTTTGACGTCTGAACTTGCGTTCGGATCAGTACTTCGCGACGACCGAACCACCCCAGTTGAAGCGGTAGACCAGCTCGCTGCGCACGCTGTGCTCGCGGAACTTCTGGGTCTCGGACACGCCCGTCGGCAGGCCCGTGGCAGTGAAGTTGATTCCGACGTCCGCGCGATCGAATTCGGAGTAGCGATATTCCGTCTTCCAGAACAGGCCGGGCAGGAAGTTGGTCAGAGCGTACTCGTCGCCGGCACCGATGAACCAGCCGCCTTTGGTTGCGCCGGGCAGGGTGGTCGGACCAGCCGGGAGTACGCCGGTGCCGATCATGCTGGTCGACTTCCAGTGCGCCTGGGTGTAGCCGCCCGAAACGTAGGTCAGCAGCTGCGGAAGGACCAGATAACCGACACGGCCGCCGACCGCCCACTGATAGTCCTGCTTCTGGGATCCGACGCTCATCGGCCCGAACACGCCGAAGGTCGAAATGTCGCCCTTCACGTCCATGAAGTCGTAGTCGGCGAACGCACCAACCACCCAGTTCTGGAACTGATAGTCGCAACCGACCTGCACGGTGGCGAGCCAGCCGTCAGCGCCAGTCGACAGATTCGGGCTTGTCGCGCCGACGCCGGGGATAAAGTCGTTATGGTCGTTCTTGGTGATCGCGCCGCCGCCGCCGGCACCGACGTAGCAGCCGGTCCAGCTGGACACGGGAGCCGCAGCCACCGGAGCCTTGGTGTAGGGACGGGCAGCCAGATCCGCCGCCGAAGCCGTCCCCGTCATCGCCGCCACCGCGGTCAGAGCCATCAAAATCTTGTTCATCTCTAAATCCCCAACCTTGGTCTTGTGGGCAGGCACGAGCGCCGTTCCGGTCAAATTCGATGGTTGGACTATAGACGTTTCCGACTGAAATGCTGTTGCCGGGCAGACACAGATGACCGAAAACCATCCGGTGTTGTACGGAGGACACAGCTTCGCCGGCATCCGCTAGCACCAAGAAATCGCTATTCTAATCAAAGGCTTGTGCGCGAGGCGTCGCTACACGCCTAGGATGTCGTCGCCGTTTACATCAGCCAAATTCGCGATGACGCCAGCGCTGCCTGAGCCGATGGCCAAGCAATGTCGGACTCAGACGGCCGAATTCCGGTCCTTCCGAGCCCTGCACCTCGCAGTGAGTCGCACCTGGATGCGGGCCGATGCGGCACTGTGCCGCCGCCGAGGCGGCCGGAGCAGAATCCGCACGTTTAGAAGGGGCTTTTGCAACCTCACACGTCCAGCAGCTCTTCGCTGGCGAACTCGGCCTTGTCCGAGATGAAGGCGAAACGCGCCTCGGCCTTGGTGCCCATCAGCCGCTCCACCGAATCGGCCGTGGTATCGCGGTCGTCGGGCAGCAGCACCACCTTGAGCAGCGTTCGCTTGGCCGGATCCATCGTGGTCTCCTTGAGCTGCGCCGGCATCATCTCACCGAGGCCTTTGAAGCGGTTCACCTCGACCTTGGCGTTGGCGTTGAACGCGCTTCGGATCAGCTCTTCCTTGTGCTTGTCGTCGCGCGCGTAGACCGATTTCTGGCCGTGCGTGAGCTTGTAGAGCGGCGGCACCGCGAGGAACAGGTGGCCCTCGTCGATCAGCCGTGGCATCTGCCGGTAGAAGAAGGTGATCAGCAGCGAAGCGATGTGCGCGCCGTCGACGTCGGCGTCGGTCATGATGATGATGCGCTGATAGCGCAGATCCTCTTCGCGGTACTGCGCAAGCTGGCCGCAGCCGATCGCCTGCACGAGATCGGAGAGTTGGGTGTTCGCCGTCAGCTTGTCCTTGCCGGCGGAGGCGACGTTGAGGATCTTGCCGCGCAGCGGCAGCACGGCTTGGGTCTTGCGGTCGCGCGCCTGCTTGGCGCTGCCGCCGGCCGAGTCGCCCTCGACGATGAAGAGCTCGGAGCCTTCGGTGCCGGCATCGGTGCAGTCGGCGAGCTTGCCGGGCAGGCGCAGCTTCTTGCCCGCGGTTTTCCGCGCGGTCTCCTTCTCCTGGCGGCGCCGCAGCCGCTCCTCGGCGCGGTCGATCACGAAGTCGAGCAGCCGGTTGGCCATGTTCGGATTGCCGGACAGCCAATGGTCGAACGGATCCTTCATCGCCTGCTCGACGATGCGCTGCGCTTCGGCGGTGGCGAGACGATCCTTGGTCTGGCCCTGGAATTCTGGCTCGCGCACGAACACGGACAACATCACGGCCGCGCCCACCATCACGTCTTCCGAGGTGATGGACGAGGCGCGCTTGCCCTGGCCGACGCGCTCGGCGTGATCCTTCAGGCCGCGCAGCAGCGCGCTGCGCAGGCCGGATTCGTGCGTTCCGCCGTCGGGCGTCGGCACGGTGTTGGTGTAGGACGACAGGAAGCCGTCGGCGTCCGCGGTCCAGGCCACCGCCCATTCGCAGGCGCCGTGCGCGCCGTTGCGGCCCGACTTGCCGGAGAAGATGTCGGGATGCACCAGCGTGTCGGCGTGGATCGCAGCGGCGAGATAATCCTTCAGGCCGCCGGGGAAGTGGAAGGTCGCTTCCGCCGGCACGTCCTCGATGCCCTTGAGCAGCTCGGGCGCACAATTCCAGCGGATCTCGACGCCGCCGAACAGGTAGGCCTTCGAGCGCGTCATCTTGAACAGGCGCTGCGGCTTGAATGCGGCTTTGGCACCGAAGATGTCGGTGTCGGGCTTGAAGCGCACGCGCGTGCCGCGGCGGTTGTTGACCTTGCCGAGGTCCTCGAGCTTGCCCTTCGGGTGCCCGCGCTCGAACGACATGCGATAGAGCTTCTGGCTGCGCGCGACCTCGACCTCCAGACGCGAGGAGAGGGCGTTCACGACGGAGATGCCGACGCCGTGCAGGCCGCCCGAGGTCTCGTACACCTTGCTGTCGAACTTGCCGCCCGAATGCAGCGTGCACATGATCACTTCGAGCGCCGACTTCTTCGGGAACTTGGGATGCGGATCGACCGGAATGCCGCGGCCGTTGTCGGTGACGGTGAGGAAGCCATCTGCGGAGAGCTCGACGCCGATGAAGGTCGCGTGTCCCGCCAGCGCCTCGTCCATCGAGTTGTCGATGACTTCGGCGAACAGGTGATGCAGCGCCTTCTCGTCGGTGCCGCCGATATACATGCCGGGCCGGCGCCGCACCGGTTCGAGACCTTCGAGCACCTCAATGTCGGCTGCCGTGTAGTCGGCTTCGCCGCCGCTTCCGCGCGGCGCCGCCTTGGCGGGCATGCGGGGCTTCGGCTCATCGCCGCCGAAAAAATCGTCTTTTGCTTTGGGCTTCAACTGCTTGGACATATATCTTGATGTGTTTTGAGGGCCGCAGAAGCGGCGAATCGGTTAGGCCGACTATGCCACTTTCTGGCCTGGAAAGGTTACTTGCGGCCCGGCCGGGCGGTGTGGTTGGGAGCCAATCCCGGCGATTTTACGCCGCAGGTCCACCAATTCCCGGCAATTTGACGCTCCGGTCCGGTTTGGCGTCGGTTTTGTGACTTGATGTCACACAAGCCCTTGGCTTACCAGTCATTTTCATCGAGCAGCACCTTGAGGCAGGGCGGGAAGGCTATTTCGGAATGGAGCATTACGCGCACGCACTGGCCGACTTCGTGCGTGCTCATCAGGCCTGGGCGGCCCCGATCGTGTTCCTGCTCGCATTCGGGGAGTCGCTCGCCTTCATCTCGCTGCTGATCCCGGCCTGGGGCGCGCTGGTGGCTATCGGCGCGCTGATCGGGGCGAGCGGGATCAGCTTCTATCCGGTCTGGATCGCCGGCGGCATCGGCGCTGCGCTCGGCGACTGGGTCTCCTATTGGTTCGGCTATCGCTACAAGGAGCAGGTCGCGCAGATGTGGCCGCTCTCGCGCTATCCGGAACTCTTGCCCAAGGGTGAGGCCTTTGTGCGCAGCTGGGGCGTGCCCAGCATCTTCATCGGCCGCTTCTTCGGCCCGCTGCGCGCCTCGGTGCCGCTCGCGGCCGGCATTTTCGAGATGCCCTATTGGCGTTTCCAGGCCGCCAATTTCATTTCCGCACTGGTCTGGGCAGCGGCGCTGCTGCTGTTCGGCGATGTGATCGCGGAGATCATGGAATGGATCTGGCGCGTGGTGTGACGTCGGGACCTTGACGGGAACCGCATCTCGCCTTATAGCCGCGCGCCATGATCAACGCCGCGACCATCCTGTTCGCCCGTCGCCGCCGCCGCGCTTTAGCGGTTTGGGCGGTCGATCGCGTTTGAGATCATCGTCTTTGCCGCTGGATCCGATCCGCGGCATTCTCTCTCCTGTCAGCGCGATCTGATCCGGCGGCTCCCCGAGGGAAGCCCAGCAGGAGACCACGATGTACACGCCACCGTTTTCCAAGCAGGACCGCGCCGCGAGCCTGAAATTCGCCGACGCGCGTGGCTTCGGCACGATGTGCGCCTTCGACGGCAACAAGCCAATCGCATCAGCGCTGCCGTTCTACCTGAACTATGGCGATGACGGCACGCCGCACGCCGCCTTTCACGTTGCCCGTCACAATCCGCTGATAAAGTTGGCGGACGGCAAGGCGTCCTGGCTGCTCGCGGTCAACGGCCCCGATGCCTATGTATCGCCGGACTGGTACGTCTCGCCGGATCAGGTGCCGACCTGGCTCTACCAATCGGTGCATCTGACCGGACCGGTGCGGTTGTTGTCGGACGGTGAGCTGTCAGTGCAAATCGACACGCTCAGTGACAAGTTCGAGAGCTGGCTCGCGCCGAAGACGCCGTGGACGTCGGCCAAGATGACCGCGGGCCGGCTGGAAGCCATGAAGAAGGCGATCGTGGGTCTGGTCATGACGGTCGAAGAGGTCGAAGGCAGCTTCAAGCTCAACCAGCACAAATCGGATGCCGACTATGCGGCGATCGCGAACGCGCTTGGCGGCGGCGATGCCGACGCCAGGCAGATTTCTCACCTGATGCGGCAGGCCCGGCCGCAGATTTTTGCAGACGACACCAACATGCTCGAAAGGAGCGCGCCATGAGCCTTTCTGAAACCAGCCTCGCTGAGACCACCAAGGCCCCGACCACTGGCGCGACGACGAAGCCCGCCACCGTCTTCGTCGACGGCGGCTCCGGCACCACCGGCCTCGGCATCAATGAGCGGTTGAAGCTCCAGAACGACGTCGTGGTGAAGACCATCGCCGATGACAAGCGCAAGGATCCGGCGGCCAAGAAGGCGCTGATGGAGGAGGTGGACCTCGTCATCCTCTGCCTGCCCGACGAGGCCGCCAAGGAGACCGTCGCGCTGGTCGACAGCATGGGCGCCTCGGCCCCGAAGGTGCTGGATGCCTCGACCGCGTACCGGGTCGCGCCCGACTGGGCTTACGGCTTTCCGGAGCTGACTCCGGACCAGGCCGGCAAGATCAAGGCTGCGAAGAAGGTCTCCAACCCTGGCTGCTATCCGACCGGCGGCATCGCGCTGCTGCGGCCGATCGTCGACGCGGGCCTGTTGCCATCAGACTATCCCGTCACCATCAACGCGGTGAGCGGCTATTCCGGCGGCGGCAAGTCGATGATCGCGAGCTTCGAGGACGGCAGCGCGCCGGCCTTCGAGCTCTACGGCCTCGGCTTCGAGCACAAGCATCTGCCGGAGCTGCAGCTCTATTCCAACCTGACGCGGCGGCCGATCTTCATTCCCTCGGTCGGCAACTATCGCCAGGGCATGCTGGTCTCGGTCCCGCTCCAGCTCGACACGCTGCCGGGAAGGCCCAGTGGCGCGGACCTGCAAGCTGCACTCGCCAAGCGCTACGCCGGCTCGAAATATGTTTCGGTGATGCCGCTTCAGAAAGAGGGCGGCAAGCTGGAGCCGGAGGCGCTGAACGAGACCAACAAGCTCGAACTCTACGTCTTCGCCAGCGACAAGTACCATCAGGCGGTGCTGGTCGCGCGGCTCGACAATCTCGGCAAGGGCGCCTCGGGCGCAGCCGTGCAGAACATGCGGCTGATGCTGGGCCTGCCGGAGGCGTAAGGCAGGTTCGTGCCCCCGGACGCAGCGCAGCACTTCTTCTGTGATGCGCTGCAGAGCCGGAGGGCCCGTGATTTCAACGCAAGATGATATCCGCCGGAAACGCTCGAGCGGGGCGGCCGGCGCAGACATTGTTGCGGGCCACCATTGCGTCGTGGTGCAGCTTGTCGATTTCGCTGAGCGAGCGGCCGGAGATATTGCACATCTCCTGATGGTCCTGCGCGTAGGCGCGCACGGTCCTCCAGGCGAGCGATGCGCGGATGTAGGCGTCACAGCGGTCCGGCATCAATCCGCGGTTCATCGGCTTTGTAGCCTCCACGGCCTCGCGGCGCAGACGGGTCAATTCGGGGCACTGGGCTTGTGCTGCGCCGCCAAATCCAGCAAGCGCGATCATTGTGACGGCTGGCAAAAGGGTCCGCATTGGGAAATCCGTCGCATCGGGTGTCTCAGCCGCGCGACGATATCCCGGATTGCAGTGGCGTGCAGCTCCTTTCCGATGCGCTCAAACCACCCTGAAGATCGCCAGCGCCAGCACGGCCTGCGCGAGGAAGCCGACGGTGAAGGCCAGCGTGCGGAACACCGGGATGCCGAGCGCATAGACGATCAGATGTGCGACGCGCGACCAGAAATAGACCACGCAGGCGAGCACGGTCCACTTCGTGGAATAGTCGATTGCGTTGAGGATCAGGACCAGCGGCGCGAAGATGACGAGATTCTCGACCGCGTTGTCATGGGCGAACATCAGGCGGTTTGCCCACTCGGCTTGCGGCTTGTCGCCGCGCGAAGGATTGGCCATCGCGCCGCTGAGGCCGCGAACCTGGCAGCGATTGATGGTGTAGGGGATCCAGAGGATTCCGGTCAGGATCACCGTCAGTGTCAGCCAGAACAATTCACGCGTCATAGTCCGGTCCCCTCTATCGTCGCTGTGTCGAGAGCGAGTCTATACAAGAGCGCGGCAGAGTCCGCTATGCGCGGACCCTGACATAGCTGCCGGGGGCGTCCTCGATCGGGGGCAGGGCGTCGCTGCCGACCGCGCGCGCCGGGACCTCCTCCGGATCGAGATCGCCCAGCCATTGCCGCCAGTCAGGCCACCACGAGCCCTTGTGCTCCACCGCGCCCTTCATCCATTCGGCGACGCTGGCGGCCTTGATGTTGTCATTGGTCCAGTACTGGTACTTGTTCGACGCCGGCGGATTGACCACGCCGGCGATGTGGCCCGAGCCCGACAGCACGTATTTCACCGGGCCGCCGAAGAACTGCGAGCCGTACAGCACCGACTCGGCCGGTGCGATGTGGTCCTCGCGGGTGGCGAGGTTGTAGACGGGCACCTTGACCTTGGAGAGATCGAGCAACGTGTTGTCGAGCACCATGGTGCCGGTCGACAGCCGGTTCTCCAGATAGCAATTGCGCAGGTAATAGGAATGGTTCGCCTGGGTCATGCGCGTCGCGTCGGAATTCCAGTGCAACAGGTCGAACGCGCTTGGCTGCTGGCCCTTCAGGTAGTTGCTGACGACATACGACCAGATCAGGTCGTTGGAGCGCAGCATGTTGAAGGCCATCGCCATCTTCGAGCCTTCGAGCACGCCGGCGGCCTTCATGTCCTGCTCGAGCGCTGCGATCTGCTCCTCGTCGACGAACACGAGGAGATCGCCGGCATGGGTAAAGTCGACCTGCGCTGCGAAGAACGTCGCCGACGCTACGCGCTGGCGGCGTTTCTCGGCGAGCCAGGCCAGCGTGGTCGCGAGCATGGTGCCGCCGACGCAATAGCCGGCGGTGTGCACCTTCATCTCGCCGGTGATCTTCTCGATCACGTCCATCGCCGTCAGCACGCCTTCCTTCATGTAGTCTTCCCAGCTCTTGTTGCCGAGCCGCTTGTCGGGATTGACCCATGAGATCACGAACACGGTGACGCCCTGGTCGACGCACCACTTGATGTAGGATTTCTCCGGCTTGAGATCGAGGATGTAGAACTTGTTGATCCAGGGCGGCACGATCAGGAGCGGGGTGCGCAGCACCTTCTCCGTCGTCGGCGCATACTGGATCAGCTGCATCATCTCGTTCTGGTAGATCACCTTGCCGGGCGTCGTCGCCATGTTGACGCCGACGACGAGATTGTCCGGATTGGACTGGCGGATCTTCAGCATGCCCTTGCCGGCGGCGATGTCCTCGGCCAGCATCGTCAGGCCGCGCGCGAGATTTTCGCCGCTGCTCGCCATCGTCTCGCGCAACACCTCCGGATTGGTCAGCACGAAATTGGACGGCGACAGCGCGTTGGTGACCTGCTGGACGTAGAACTCCGCCTTGCGACGGGTGTGCGGATCGAGCCCGTCGGCCTCGCGCACCAGCTCCTGCGCCCATTTGGTCGTGAGCAGATAGAGCTGCATCACGAAATCGAAGAACTGGTTCGATTTCCATTCCGGATCGGCAAAGCGCTTGTCGCGCGGCGAGGGCGCGATCGCGGGCTCCACGTCCTGGCCGGCCATGCGGCGCACCGCCGCCCCCCAGAGGTCGAGATAGTCCTTGGCGAGCTTGGTCTGGAGATCGGAGGCGCGGGACGCATCCGACAACCAGTATTCGGCGACCGCTGTGAAGGTCTTGACCACTTCCGTCAGCTCGGCCGGCGGACGGTCCTGCACCTCGCCGCTCTCGCGCGGCTTGAGGTAGGCCGCGAGCGCCTTGCCGCCGCTCTCCATCGCCCGTGCGACATTCATCGCGAAGGCTTCCGCATCGAACTTGGTCTCGGGCTTGGGCGTGTCGGTTGTGGCGATACTCATGAGCAGAACAGTAACGATTCATTCCGTATTCGTCACCGCGAAGCTCGCAAGTTTGGCATTAAACACTCTCGAAGATGTGTTGCGCTGCGACAAATATTCTTGGTTCTGTCACAATCGAGCCGCACCGCTCGGCTTGGTGGTTCCGGGCTGTTTTCTCGCTCACGCCATTTCGGGCAGCAATGGTTTGAGCTTGGGCGCGGTGTCGGGTAGGCTTTTCCGGGGCCGTGCTTTGGGACAGTAGGGGATTTCCCAAGTGTTGGCGTTTAGGGACCTGCAAAAGTCGCTGCTGATCTGTGGCGCGCTGCTGAGCGTGGCATTTGCGCTTGCCGGCTGCTCGAGCCAGCTTGCCGATCTCACGCCTGCGGATGCGCAGGCGCATCCCAAGGACCCCGCCACCTATTTGCCGGTGCACGATTTGCCGCCGGATCGCGACCAGGCGGTCATCCCGCCGGAGCAGCGCGCGAAGATCGAGGCCGAGCTCGCCGCCGCGCGCGATCGCCAGGCCATTGCCGCCAAGGATGCGAAATAACGACTCCAGACGAGGCGGCGCAAGGTAATCGCTGGCGCCCCCGCCATGCCGTGCTAAAAAGACCTCAGTTCAGCCGAGAGTCAGGGCGAACGACTTCAGCCGCCGTCGTCGAAAATTGCTCTAAGTATTTGATTTTGAGTAGTTTGCGCGAAAGGGGCGGGGCGCCTTTCGAAGGCGACCGTCATGGCTTGTCGATTCTGTCCTGACCGGTTGCCCGGAGCCCAGAGAGCCATGGAAGAATTTTACCGCATCCGCCGCCTTCCGCCTTACGTGTTCGAGCAGGTCAACCGGGCCAAGGCGGCCGCGCGGAATGCCGGCGCCGATATCATCGACCTCGGCATGGGCAATCCGGACCTGCCGGCGCCGCCCCATGTGCTGGAGAAGCTCAAGGAGACGCTCGGCAAGCCGCGCACCGACCGCTACTCGGCCTCCCGCGGCATCCCCGGCCTGCGCCGGGCCCAGGCCGGCTATTACGCCCGCCGCTTCGGCGTGAAGCTCAACCCCGACACCCAGGTCGTGGCGACGCTCGGCTCGAAGGAGGGCTTTGCCAACGTGGCCCAGGCGATCACCGCGCCGGGCGATGTCATCCTCTGTCCGAACCCGAGCTATCCGATTCACGCCTTCGGCTTTTTGATGGCGGGCGGCGTGATCCGCTCGGTGCCCTCGGAGCCGACGCCGCAATTCTTCGAGGCGGTGGAGCGGGCGATCGTGCATTCGATCCCCAAGCCGCTCGCGCTCGTCGTCTGCTACCCCTCGAACCCGACCGCCTATGTCGCGAGCCTCGACTTCTACAAGGACCTCGTCGCCTTCGCGAAGAAGCACGAGATCCTGATCCTGTCCGACCTCGCCTATGCCGAGGTCTATTTCGACGAGAACAACCCGCCGCCCTCGGTGCTCCAGGTGCCCGGCGCGATCGACGTCACCGTCGAGTTCACCTCGATGTCGAAGACCTATTCGATGGCCGGCTGGCGTATGGGCTTTGCGGTCGGCAATGAGCGCGTGATCGCGGCGCTCGCCCGCGTCAAATCCTACCTCGACTACGGCGCCTTCACGCCGGTCCAGGTCGCCGCGACCGCCGCTCTGAACGGTCCCGACGATTGCATCAAAGAGATGCGCGACACCTACCGCAAGCGCCGCGACGCGCTGGTGGAATCGTTCGGCCGCGCCGGCTGGGAGATCCCGCCGCCGGAGGCCTCGATGTTCGCCTGGGTGCCGCTGCCGGAGGCCTTCCGCGGCGTCGGCAGCATGCAGTTCGCGACCCTGTTGGTCGAGAAATCCGGCGTCGCGGTCTCGCCCGGCGTCGGCTTCGGCGAGCATGGCGAAGGATATGTCCGCATCGCCATGGTGGAAAACGAGCAACGGATCAGGCAGGCCGCGCGCGGCGTGCGCCGCTTCCTTGAAAGCGGCATCGAAACGTTGCACAACGTCGTTCCGCTCGCCAATCGGCGCTAAGCTCTCTTCACGTTTCACGCTTCTCTTCGGCAGGTTTTCTAAGACATCATGGTTGCACCCCTGAAAGTGGGCATAGCGGGGCTCGGCACCGTGGGCGCCGAAGTGGTCCGTTTGATCGAAACGCAGAGCCGCGTGCTCGCGGGCCGCAGCGGCCGCGGCATTCGCGTCGTCGCCGTCACTGCGCGCTCGAAGGCGAAGAAGCGCGACCTCGATCTGGACGGCGTTGAGTGGACGAAAGACCCGATGGCGCTCGCGACCCATGCCGAGGTCGATTGCTTCGTCGAACTGATGGGTGGTGCCGGCGATCCCGCGCTGTCGGCGGTCGAGGCCGCGTTGAATGCCGGCAAGTCGGTCGTCACCGCCAACAAGGCGCTGCTCGCCAAGCACGGCATCAAGCTGGCAAAAGCCGCTGAAAAGCACGGCGGCGCGCTGAATTACGAGGCAGCCGTCGGCGCCGCCATCCCTGTCATCAAAACGTTACGCGAAGGTCTTGCCGGAACCGGCATCAACCGCGTCTATGGCATCCTCAATGGCACCTGCAATTACATCCTGACGCGGATGGAGCAGGAGGGCCTGTCCTTCGCCGAGTGCCTCAAGGACGCGCAGCGGCTCGGCTATGCCGAGGCCGATCCGTCCTTCGACGTGGACGGCCACGACACCGCGCAGAAGCTCGCGATCCTCGCCAGCCTCGCTTTCGGCACGAAAGTTGCTCAAAGCGCGGTGTATGTCGAAGGCATCTCCTCCATCGCGCCGGAAGATCTGCGCGCCGCGGCTGATCTCGGTTATCGCGTCAAGCTGCTCGGCGTTGCGGTTCGCACCGCCAAGGGCATCGAGCAGCGCGTGCATCCGACCATGGTTCCAAAATCCTCCTCGATCGCGCAGGTGGTGGGTGTCACCAATGCGGTTACGATCGATGGCGAGGGCATTCCGCCGATCACACTGGTCGGCCCCGGCGCAGGCGGCGCTGCGACCGCATCCGCCGTCGTCGCCGATATCGCCGATGTCGCGCGCGGCATCCGCGCCAATCCGTTCGGCCGGCCCATTTCCCAACTTCACGACACCAAGAAGGCGCCGATGGAGCGCCACGAAGGCGGCTATTACATCCGCCTTTTGGCGCGTGACTTTCCGGGCACCGCGGCTGCGATCGCGACCCGGCTTGCAGAACAGAAGATTTCGATCGAGTCGATCGTGCAGCGCCATCCCAATGGCGGCGCTGCGCCCTCGGACGGCAAGGCGGCGCCCGTGCCCGTCATCCTGATCACCTATGCGACGCATGAGGACGCCGTGCGCCGTGCGCTCGCCGCCGTGCAGAAGGACAAGGTGATCAGCGGACGGCCGCAGGTGATTAGAATCGAGAAGAACTGACACGGTTCGAACGAACTGTGGGTGCTACGAGTTGATGCGGACGGAGATTTCCGTCCAGAACCGTTTCGAAGGAGTGAGCCGATGTCGACCCATATTTCAGTCCCGCCGCAAGCGTTGCTCGAGCGCATCCTCACGCTGGAAATCGTGCGGGTGACCGAGCGGGCGGCGGTATCGTCGGCGCGGCTGCGAGGGCACGGCAACGAGAAGGCGGCCGACCAGGCCGCGGTGGACGCGATGCGGCGCGAACTCAACAAGCTGCCGATCCAGGGCACCATCGTGATCGGCGAGGGCGAGCGCGACGAGGCCCCGATGCTTTTCATCGGAGAGAAGGTTGGTGTGAACGCCGGCCCGGAAGTCGACATCGCGGTCGATCCGCTTGAAGGCACCACGCTGTGCGCCAAGAACATGCCGGGCTCGATCGCCACCATGGCGATGGCCGACGGCGGGACCTTGCTGCACGCGCCCGACGTCTACATGCAGAAGCTCGCGATCGGCCCGGGCTACGATAAGGGCGTCGTCGAGCTTGACGCCTCGCCGGCCGATAACGTCCGCCGCCTCGCCAAGGCCAAGGGCGTCAAGCCGGAAGGCATCACCGTTCTCGTGCTCGACCGTCCGCGCCACGCCGACATCATCGCCAGCGTGCGCTCGACCGGAGCTGCCGTGCGCCTGATCACCGACGGCGACGTCGCCGGCGTGATCCATTGCGCCGACCCTGATAATACTGGCGTCGACATGTATCTCGGCACCGGCGGCGCGCCGGAAGGCGTGCTCGCGGCCGTGGCGCTACGCTGCATCGGCGGCCAGATGCAGTGCCGCCTGATCCTCGATTCCGGCGAGAAGGTCGAGCGTGCCGCCAAGATGGGCGTCGACGATCCCAAGATGATCTACGGCATCGAGGACATGGCGCGCGGCGACTGCCTGTTCGCCGCCACCGGCGTCACGACCGGTTCATTGCTGTCGGGCGTCAAATTTCGCAAGGACGGCGTAATCGAGACCGAGACGGTGGTGATGCGCTCCGTCACCGGCACCGTGCGCTACATTAAGGCCGAGCACCGCGAGCTCGCGAAGTTCCATCTGGACTAGTTTTCTCCGTCATTCCGGGGCTCGCGAAGCGCGAACCCGGAATGACAAGAAACAAGAGGAAGCGCACATGCCCGATCTCTCCGCCGTCAAGGCCCTGGTCTTCGACGTGTTCGGCACTGTCGTGGACTGGCGCACCAGCCTGATCACCGACTTCATGTGGTGGGCGAAGGGCCGCGGCATCAGCGCCGACTGGACCGCTTTGGTCGATGGCTGGCGCGGCATGTATGTCGCCTCCATGGACGACGTGCGCAAGAACCCTGCGCGCGGCTATGTCATGCTCGACGACCTGCACCGCCGCTCGCTTGAAAAGCTGGTTGAAAAGTTCGGAATCAAGGGCCTCACAGACGGCGATCTCGACTACCTCACCAAGGGCTGGCACCGCCTCAATCCCTGGCCCGACAGCGTCGCCGGACTCACGCGTCTGAAGACGAAGTTCGTGATCTCGCCGCTCTCGAACGGCAACGTCGCGCTGCTCACCAACATGGCGAAGTTCGCAGGCCTGCCCTGGGACCTCATCATGTCGGCCGAGCTGTTCGAACACTACAAGCCCGATCCCGAAACCTATCTCGGCGCCGCGCGCCTGCTCGGCCTCAAGCCGGCGCAGGTGATGATGGTCGCCGCCCATAACGCCGATCTCGCCGCCGCGCAGAACAACGGCCTGAAGACGGCGTTCGTGGCGCGGCCGACGGAGTATGGCCCGCTTCAGAAAGTTGATTTCGAGGCCACCGGCAATTGGGACATCGTCGCGAAAGATTTCGGCGGCGTCGCCGACAGGTTGGGGTGCTGACCTTCGCTTAAGTGGGGCATGAAGTTGGTCCGCGGCATGTTCTACTTCGCGATCGGCGTCGTCAGCTCGGTATCGGACGTGTCCACCACGAACACGGCAAGGAGCTTCGCAGGCTCGGTGTCGCTGGCATTGCTGCTGACAGCATGGCGGTCGCCGGGCTTCTCGAAGAAGTTCTCGCCCTTGTGATAGACCTTGGCGGGGTCGTCGTTGACCTGGCTTCGGATCGCGCCTTCCAGCACGGTGGCATAGATGAAGGAAGGCGCGTGAATATGGGCCGGTGAGAAGCCTCCGGGCCCGTACTCAACCAGCACGCCCTTCATGCTCTTCCCCGGGACGTTCGGCAGCGCGTGGTCGAACACCACGCTCACCTTGGCGGACTTCGCAGCCGCCGTCTCGGCCGCATGTGCCGCCGGGGGGAATGCGGCACAAACGGCCGTCGCGATCAGGATTCTGCGCATGGGATGTCCTTCGCTGCCGTGGTTGCAGTGATTGCGGGTTCGCGGAGTCTCAGGCCGTCGCGAGCCAGGTCGCAAGCGGTGTTTTCCCGAGTTGCGCCTCGCCAAGCGGGACCAGCGAGGTGTCCTGGATCGGCGAACCGTAATACGGCGCCTTGGCATCTCCCACCACCGGACGGCTGTCGCCCGCCGCTTTCAGGCGGCGCGCGACGAACTCGTTGAAGGGCGCCTTCTCCGGTCCTGCGATATCGATCGTGCCGTTCAGCGGCCGTCCTGTCGCGACCTCCGCGAGGGACGCGGCCACGTCGTCGGAGGCGATCGGCTGAAACGACGCGGAGGGCACGACGATCCGGCCGTCAGCCGCGCCGGACTCGGCAATGGCGCCGAGGAATTCGAAGAACTGGGTCGCACGCACGATCGAGTAGGGGACCGGAGATGCCTTGACGATCTTCTCCTGGGCAAGCTTGGCACGGAAATATGCGATATCGGGCGAGCGATCCGTGCCGACGATCGACAGCGCGACATGATGCTTGACGTCCGCTGCGACCTCGGTCGCGGCGAGATTTCGGCTCGAACGCTCGAAGAATTCGAGCACCGCCGCGGGTTCCCAGGACGGTGCGTTGGCGACGTCGACGACGACATCCGCGCCTTTGAGCACAGCTGCGAGGCCTTCCCCGGTTACGGCGTTCACGCCCGATTTCGGCGAGGCCGCGATGGCTTCATGGCCCTTCTGCTTGAGCTTGGCCACGAGCTTGGATCCTATCAATCCGGTCCCACCGATCACGACGATCTTCATGGCATGTCTCCCTGGCATTCGTGAATGTGAGAGGATCAGGACAGCCGGCCTGACGCTCTCAAATCGGTTTGAGATGCGAGCGCACCTTACGCCTGATATGGCCGGATCTCTTGCCTGGAATGGGCCTGACTTGCTCAAAAATGCTGTTTGCTGGTCGTGACCGCGTTGAAATTATTGTGGGGCGGCGTCGCCGGCTATCTCATGTGGATTTGGATTGCGAATGTCTGCGGGGAGGCTGCCGCGCGGCACGGCCAAACGCTATCGCACCGCCGGTGGCAATCGCGGGCTTGTGGCCATGAAAGTGGCTCGCTTGGAGAAATCCGCCCACCAGGCACTGAGCCTGAGCTGCTTCTGAAGCAGGTCTCTTCCTTCCGGCGCGCGTGCAAAGTAGCCGATCATCGGCGCAAGATGGATGTCGGCCAGGGTTATGCCATCGCCGCAGAGATATCGGCCCTCGCCGGCCGCGTCCTCCAATGCCGAGAGAATCCGCGGCGCAGCTTCGAGGCCCCTCTGGAACTCCTTCTCGTCCGCTTGCAGCTTCATCATCGGCCTGAACACCCCGTGCGAGAAGACCTGTCTCACCAGAGGCCAGTAGGCGTAGCTGTCCACGATCGAGATGATCTGATTGCAACGCGCGCGGTTCCTCGGCTCTTCCGGCTGAAGCCTCCGACCTTCGAACGCTTCATCCACATAGCGCGTGATCGCACCCGTTTCGTACACGACGATCCCGTCGTGAATCAGCGCGGGCACGCGCTTGAACGGATGGATTGCGAGGTAGCTCGCAGGGATGTCCTCGGCGAAGGGGTTGACCTCGATCCAGTCAAACGCCTTGCCCTTTTCATGGAGCGCCAACCGGGCGATCCAGGAATAGACGCTGTATTGGTAGCCATGCAGCTCAATCGCCATCGAGTGCGGTCCTCCGCCATGATCAGGATCGGCCGATCGCTGCAACTTTACAAGCAGTGGGTGCGTCAGCCTACGCAATGCGCAGCGTCAGATCGTTCGCTTCCGTCTCGGCAAAGCCCGCCTGCAACACCTCCTCGCGCTTGTGGCGCAGATGCGTGCGCAGGATGTGGGAGAGGCCGGCGCCGTCACGCCGCTGCAGCGCGTTCAGGATCGCTTCGTGCTCCTTCACCGCGAGCGCCCAGCGCTGCGGCGTCATCGGGGTGACATAGCGCGCGCGGCGGATGCGCGCGGTCACGGAGGCATAGAGCCCGGTCAGCGCAGGATTTCCCGCCGCGCTGACGATGGCCTCGTGAATGGCCCGGTTGCCGCGGTAATATTGGATCAGATCGCTCTCGCGATAATGCCGCACCATCTCCTCATGGGCAGCGGCGATCTCCCCGATCCCGGCGTCGGTGATGCGCTCGCAGGCGAGCTCGCCGGCCAGCGCCTCCAGACCCTGGCAAACCTCGAACAGGTCGCGCATATCCTTGTCGGTCAGTTTTGCGGCGCGCGAGCCGCGATGGGGCAGCAGCTGCACCAACCCTTCGGCGGCGAGCACCTTGAGCGCCTCGCGCAGCGGCGTACGCGAGATCTGAAGCCGCTCGCACAGCTCGCGCTCTGGAATCCGTGCGCCCGGCGGGATCTCGCCGTCGAGCAGGATGGCGCGGATGCGGCCGACGACCTCCTCATGCAGCATGGGACCTACGCTCCAGTTTGAATGCAAAAATGCGGTTACGCGTCGAAACCTGCAAGTTCCAGCTTGATAATTGTAGATTTTGCATTCAAAACTGTAAAAAACAAGGGGATATGAGGAAATGGACCAGGCGGCGGAGGCGGAAGACCTCGTTTTTGAATGCAAGGACGGCATCGGGCGGATCATTTTCAACCGTCCGCAGGCCCGCAATGCCTTCACCTTCGCCATGTATGAGCGCCTCGCGGCGATCTGCGAGCAGGCCAACGACGATCCTGCGATCAAGGTGCTGGTGCTGCGCGGGGCCGGCGACAAGGCCTTTGCCTCCGGCACCGACATCAACCAGTTCCGCGAATTCAGGACGCCGCAGGACGCGATCGACTACGAAAACCGGATCGATCGGGTGCTGACCACGCTCGAGCAGTGCCGGGTGCCGACCATCGCAGCGATCAATGGGTTCTGCACTGGCGGCGGAGCGGGCATTGCCGCGGCCTGCGACCTGCGCATCGGAACGAACAGCACCAGAATCGGATTCCCGATCGCCCGCACGCTCGGCAATTGCCTGTCGATGTCCAATGTCAGCCGTCTCACCGCGCTGATCGGCGCCGCACGAGTCAAGGACCTGATCTTCACCGCGCGCCTGGTCGACGCCACCGAAGCTGCCAGCGTCGGGCTGCTCGGCGAGGTCGTCGCGGACATTGCTGCGCTCGACAAGCGCGCCGACGAGGTCGCCCGGCTGCTCGCCGGCCACGCGCCGCTGACGCTGACCGCGACCAAGCAGGCGGTCGCCCGCCTGCAAAAGCGGCTGACGCGGGACGAGGGCGAAGACCTCATCCTGATGTGCTACACGAGCCAGGACTTTCGCGAAGGGCTCGATGCTTTCCTCAACAAGCGCGCGCCGCAATGGCGCGGCCAATAGGACGCCCCGATGCAAAGCCCGCAATCCTCTCGCCGTTCCGGACCACTCGCCGGCCTCAAGGTCATCGATCTCACCCATGTCATGGCGGGGCCGACCTGCACCCTGATGCTCGCCGACATGGGCGCCGACGTCATCAAGATCGAGAAATCGCCGAACGGCGACGACACCCGTCATTCGGTGCCGCCGAAGATCGGCGACGAGGCGGCGTCCTTCCTGATGATGAACCGCAACAAACGCGGCATCGTGCTGGACCTCAAGACCGACGGCGGCAAGGCGGTGCTGCGGCGGCTGATCGCGGACGCCGACGTGCTGGTCGAGAATTTTGCGCCGGGCGCCATGGAGCGCCTCGGCTTCGGCTATGAAGACCTGCACAAGCAGCATCCATCGCTGATCTATTGTTCGCTGTCCGGTTTCGGCCGCACCGGCCCCTACAAGCATCGTCGTGGTTTTGATCTCGTCGCGCAGGCGATGAGCGGGATCATGAGCTTTACCGGCGAACGCCCGGACGGCCCGCCGGTGAAATGCGGCCCGCCGCTGTCCGACATCACCGCCGGCCTGCTCGCGAGCATGGGCATTTTGGCTGCCTATGCGCACCGCCTCAAGACCGGCGAAGGGCAGTGGGTCGAGACCTCGCTTTACGAGGCCGCACTGGTGCAGACCTATTGGCAGTCCACGATCGCGCTCGCCGCCGGCACCGCGCCGCGCGCGATGGGCTCGGCGCATCCGCTCAATGCGCCGTACCAGGCCTTTGAGGCCTCGGACGGCTGGCTCGTGGTCGGCGGCGCCAACAAGAAGCATTGGCTGTTGATGCTGGAAGCGCTCGGCGCGAGCGAGCTCGCCGCCGATCCGCGTTTCGTGAGCGGTGCCGACCGTATGGCGAATTTGAAGGAGCTCGAGACCGTCCTGAGCGAGCGCTTCCGCAAGAGGTCGCGGGCGCATTGGCTCGCCGCGCTGGACGAGAAGGGCGTGCCGTGCGGTCCCGTGCACGACATGCTGGAAGCCCTGAGCGATCCGCAGACGCTGGCGCGCGAGATGGTGGTCGAGGTCGATCACTCCACGCTCGGCCCCGTCAAGACGATCGGGCTTCCCGTCAAGTTTTCGGAGACCCCAGGCAAGGTGCGCACGGGCGCGCCGGTCTATGGCGAGCACACGAGCGAGGTTCTGGCCGAGCATGGCTTCGACCAGAAGCAGATTGAAGCGCTCGAACAGGAAGGCGCAATCGTTCTGGCATCAGGGAGGCGCGAGGAACGCGTCGCCTGAGCGGATGTCGATAGGGCAGATCAAACAAAACAAAAGAATCTGGAGGAAATCATGGGTCGGACGTCAACCCTTCTGCTCTCCGCGGCTGCGGCCGTGTTCGCCGGCACGGTGCCGGCGCTCGCCGCATGGCAACCGCAAAAGCCGATCGAGTTCGTGGCCACCGCCGGGCCGGGCGGCGGCACCGACAATCTCGCCCGCGCGGTGCAGAACATCATCACCAAGTACAAGCTCACCGAGCAGCCGATCGTCGTGGTCAACAAGGGCGGCGGCAGCGGCGCGGAAGGCTATGTCTACGCCAAGGCCTCCGCCGGCGATCCCTACAAGGTGATCTTCGGCACCTCGAATGCCTGGCAGCAGCCGCTCGTCTCCAAGGTCGCGTTCAACTACACCGATCTCACCCCGATCGCGGCGATGGCGCAGGACGAGTTCCTGCTCTGGGTCAAGCAGGATGCGCCCTACAAGACTGCCGGCGACTATCTGAAGGCGGCTGCGTCAGGCGAATTCAAGATGGGCGGCGCGCAGTCGAAGGACACCGACGAGGTCCTGACCCGCATGATCGAGAAGGTGGGTCACATCAAGCTGACCTACATCCCCTTCAAGAGCGGTGCCGAGACCGCGGTGCAGCTCGCCGGCGGCCATCTCGACTCCCACGTCAATAATCCCAGTGAGAGCCTGGGACAATGGCGCGGCGGCACGCAGCGCCCGCTGTGCGTATTCAGCCCGAAGCGGTTGCCGTCAGGCCCGAAGGTCACCGCGACCGAAGGCTGGAGCGACGTTCCGACCTGCGTCGAGCAGGGACTCGACATCAAGCAATACGAGCAGCCGCGCACGGTGTGGTTACCCGGCAAGATCACCCCGGAGCAGGCCGCGTACTATGTCGACCTCATGAAGAAGGTGCAGGCAACACCGGAATGGAAGGACTACATCGAGAAGACCTCGCAGGTCGACACCTTCCTGACCGGCGCCGAGCTCGACAAATTCATCAAGGAGGACCTCGAGCACGTCAAGCAGGTCGCAGGCGAGCAGGGCTGGCTGGTGAAGTGAGGCGACCATCGTGCCACAATCTCCGCTGTCGTCCCTGCGAACGCAGGGACCCATACCGCGTGATCTATCGAGAGGTGTTGGTCGTCGTGCCGACGCGGATTTGACGTCTAGTCTTCGTCAAGCTCCTCCCTGTTATGGGTCCCCGCGTTCGCAGGGACGATACCGAATGCCGGGCAAAGATGCGTGCGCCTTAGCCGGCTATTGTTCGACTTCAGACCGGAGCCCCCGATGATTTCGCGCCGCGCGCTTGAGCTTGCGACTGCCGTTCTCACCGGCAGCTTTGGTATCGCTGTGGTGGTTCAGAGCCTCGACAACGGCATCGGCTGGTCGAGCGCGGGCGTGGACGCCGGCACCTTCCCGTTCCTGACCGGCATCATCATCGTCGCTGGCAGCCTTTACAATCTGGTCCGGGGCGTGCTCCCGGTTGCCTCGCTGGCAAACGTGCCGATCGCCATCACGCCGATCGAGCTACGCCGGCTCGCCGGCCTGTTCGTACCGGCGGCGATCTTCGTGGCCGCGATCCCGCTGCTCGGCATGTATCTCGCCTCGGCGCTGTATGTCTTCGCGGTGCTCGCGATCCCGAGGCACCAATCCGTGCCGCGCGCGCTGGCCATGGCGGCAGCCACGGCGCTCGCGCTCTATGTCGTGTTCGAGCGCATGTTCCAGGTCAGCCTGCCGCACGGCGCGCTCGCTGCCGCGCTCGGGTTCTGAAGGAGGGGCGGATGGACAATCTCCAGGAGCTCCTGCACGGTTTCACCATTGCGATCACCATGCCGCATCTGCTCCTGATGGCGGTCGGCGTGCTGCTCGGCATTCTCGTCGGTGTGCTGCCGGGGCTGGGCGCACCGAACGGCGTGTCGTTGCTGTTGCCTTTGACGTTCGGCATGCAGCCGGTCTCGGCGATCATCCTGCTCTCCAGCATGTATTGGGGCGCGCTGTTCGGCGGCTCCGTGACCTCGATCCTGTTCAACATTCCCGGCGAGCCGTCCTCGGTCGCGACCACCTTCGACGGCTATCCGATGGCGCGCGACGGCCGGCCGACCACGGCGCTCGCGACCGCCTTCGGCTCGGCCGCCTTCGGCGCGCTGATCGGTGTCATCCTGATCACCTTCCTGGCGTCCTGGGTGGCGCAGGTCGCGCTCGCCTTCGGGCCGCCGGAGTATTTTGCGGTCTATTTCCTGGCCTTCGCCAGTTTTGTCGGCATGGGCGGCGTGGCTCCGATCAAGACGGTGGTGGCGCTGGCGATCGGCTTTGCGATCGCCGCCATCGGCATCGACACTGTGTCCGGCAGCGTCCGCCTCACCATGGGCGTGGACGAGCTGGTCAAGGGCGTGAACTTCGTCGTCGCTGTCATGGGCCTGTTCGGCATCGGCGAGCTCTTGGTTGCGGTCGAAGAAGAATTTCATGCCCGCGCCGTCTCCTCCAAGATCGATTGGCGGGAGGTGTTCCGCGCGGTCGGCCGGCTGCCGCGGCACAGCGTTGCGCTGCTGCGCAGCGCCGCGATCGGCTGCTGGATGGGGATCACGCCGGGCGGCCCGACCGCGGCGTCCTTCATGAGCTACGGCATCGCCCGCCGCTTCTCGCGCCGCGGCCGATACTTCGGCACCGGCGAGGTCGAAGGCATCATCTCGCCGGAGACCGCCGACCATGCCGCCGGCACCAGCGCGCTCTTGCCGATGCTCTCGCTCGGGATTCCCGGCTCGGCCACCGCGGCCGTCATGATGGGCGGCCTGATGATCTGGGGCCTCAATCCCGGGCCGATGCTGTTCGTCGACCAGAAGGACTTCGTCTGGGGCCTGATCGCCTCGATGTATGTCGGCAACATCGTCGCGGTCGCGCTGGTGCTGCTGACCGTTCCAATCTTTGCCGCCCTGATGCGGATTCCCTTCGTGGTGATCGCGCCGCTGATCGTGATCATCTGCGTCGTCGGCGCCTATTCGGTGTCGAACTCCTATCTCGACGTGGTCATGATGCTCGGCTTCGGCATCGTCGGCTATCTCTTCAAGAAGCTGTTCTATCCGCTGGCGCCGCTCGTGCTTGCGATCGTCATCGGCGACAAGGCCGAGGATGCGTTCCGGCAGTCGATGCTGATGTCCAGGGGATCGCTCGGGATCTTCTTCGCCAACAAGCTGGTGACCTGCCTGATCGTGGGCGGCATCGCGCTGCTCCTGCTTCCGCTCGTGTTGCAGCTTGCGCGCCTCTTTCGCAAGCCTGCGCCGTCCGCCGACGGGACGACCACCCAAGAAACAGTTGAAGAGAGAGCCCGAGAGAAGGTGATCATATGACCGCAAAGCCGCTCATTGCACTGGCAATGGGAGATCCCGCCGGCATCAGCCCGGAGCTGACCGCAAAGCTGGTGGCGCAGGACGATATTCGTGCCCGCGCCCGGATCGTCGTGATCGGCGACCGCCGCATCTTCGACGAGGGCGCGCGCGTTGCGGGCGTCAAGCCGGAGCTGACGATGGCGGAGCAGGGCACTGATGTTCGCGCGGCCCCGGGCGATGCGCTGTTCCTCGATTTCCGCCACCTCGACCCCCGGGACGTCGAACCGAAGACCGCGACGCTTGCCGGCGGGAAATTCGCGCTGGCCAACTACAAGCACGCGCTCGAGCTCGGCCGCGACGGCCATGTCGATGCGGTCTGCTTCACACCCTTCAACAAGCAGGCGATGCGGCTTGCCCGCGCCGAATATGACGACGAGATCGCGTTTTCAGCGGAAGTGGTCGGCCTCAAGACCCCGGCGAGCGAATTCAACGTGCTCGACCGGCTCTGGAACGCACGAGTGACCTCGCACATTCCGCTCAGGGACGTCGCAGCAAAGCTGTCCGGCGAGCGCGTTCATCGCGCGCTCAAGCTGACCGATGCCTGCATGCGCAACGCCGGCTTCGCGCGGCCGCGGATCGCGGTCGCCGGTCTCAATCCGCACGCTGGCGACGGCGGCAATTTCGGCCGCGAGGAGATCGATGTGATCGCGCCCGTGGTCGCGGCCGGGCAGGCCGAGGGCATCGCCGCCGAGGGACCGTTTCCCGCCGATACCGTGTTCCTGCGCGCCAAGGCCGGCGCCTTCGATGCGGTCCTGACGATGTATCACGACCAGGGCCAGATCGCGATGAAGCTGATGGGGTTCGATCGCGGCGTGACCTTGCTCGGCGGCTTCTCGTTTCCGATCTGCACGCCCGCGCACGGCACCGCCTACGACATCGCGGGCCACGGGATCGCTTCGATCGGCGCCAGCCGCGCGGCGCTGCTGCTCGCGGCGGAGATGGCGGTACGACGCATCGCCTGATTGCACGCAGCAAGGGGGGCGAGTCCGACTGCGCTCGCCTTGCGCGCATGATTAGGTTTTTCGGGAAAAACTGGAAACTTCCGCCATCGCGACGAGTTGGCCTCCCATGAACATCTCCACGTCGGAGCTGGGAACATGGTCGACGACAGCCCGCTACGAACCGCGGTTGATACCGCATGGTGCGTGTACCGCGCCCGGCATCGCAATATCGATGCTGCGGATGGGCGTCGCTGTCTCCTTGAGCGTCATCTGCAAGGGAGGCGGGAAGCGCGCGAGAGTAACGGTGATGCCCAGGAACTCGCGGGGTTCGGGCTTGCCTATCTCGATCGGCTTTCCGGTGATGAATGTTAGCGCTCATTGAACGCTTTGCGTGCCGCTTGGCGAGCGAAAGCGCGAGGCCGGACTGGACGTTGCTTGCGCTTTCGAACCTTCTGTCTGCAGCCATCGTGCTGATCCTTCGTTCAGCGGTGTAGCGGGCTCTCATGCGCATCGCCCAACTCGCTCCCTTGGCCGAAAGCGTACCGCCGAAGCTTTACGGCGGCACCGAGCGAGTGGTGGCCTGGCTGGTGGATAAGCTTGTCGAGCTCGGCCACGAGGTCACGCTGTTTGCGAGCGGTGACTCCCGAACGACCGGGAAACTTCACCCCGTGTGGCCACGCGCGCTGCGTCTCGGCCGGCGGGGTGCCGATCCGAGCGCAGCCTGTGCGATGCTGATGGAAGCGATTGCGAAGCGTGCCAGCGATTTTGACGTGATCCACGCCCACATCGACTGGCTGCATCTGCCGTTGCTCAGCCGCCTTGGCGTGCCGTTCCTGACGACCATGCACGGTCGGCTGGACCTGCCCGGGTTGCCTGACGTGGTTCGGCAGTTCCCTGAGGCAGCATTCGTGTCGATTTCCGATCACCAGCGCGCGCCGCTTCCGGAAGCGAAATGGATTGGAACGATCCAGCACGGACTGCCGTCCGAGCTGTTGCGCCCCTCCTATGAGGAGGGATCCTATCTGGCGTTTCTGGGCCGCCTCACGGCAGACAAGGGTCCGGAGGCCGCCATTCGCATTGCACGCGCAGCAAGGATGCCGTTGCGCATCGCCGCAAAGATTCCACGCGCTGAGACCGCCTACTTCAGGAAACATATCGAGCCTCAGGTCGATGGCGAAGCCATCCAGCTTGTCGGCGAAGTCGACGACGCGAAGAAGCAGCACTTCCTGGGTCGAGCCGCCGCGCTTCTGTTTCCCATCGATTGGCCGGAGCCTTTCGGGTTGGTCATGATCGAGGCCATGGCCTGCGGCACGCCGGTGATTGCCTATCGCTCCGGATCAGTCCCCGAGGTCGTCGAGCAGGGACTGACCGGTTTCGTTGTCGAGAACGAGGAGCAGGCCGTCGCGGCGGTCGGTGAATTGGGCAAGCTGGATCGAAGGAGGGTGCGCGCCCGCTTCGAGGAACGCTTCACCGCGGGACGAATGGCGCGCCAGTACGAAGATCGATACGGCGAGCTGATTGCCGCTGCAGGCCGCAAATTCAGTACGCAACGGTCGGAAAGGTGAAAGGAGGCGGCGATGTCGCTGAAAGTCGGGCAGATTTGCATCGTTCTTATCTTCGCCCTCGCGGCATCGCGAACGTTCGCTGCCGAGCTGACGGCGGACGCTATTAATTCCGCCCAGCCGTCAAAAAAGACGCTCTCGAACGAGAAGCCTACCCCGGCGGGCGTACGCCTGCAGGTCCTTCTGGACCGCGCGCACTTCTCGCCTGGCGAGATCGACGGCAAGTTCGGCGAGAACGCGAAGAAGGCGCTGCGGGCCTATGCGGAAGCGCGGCAATTGCCTGGCTCGGATGATCTGACGCCAGAGGTCCGGAGCGCGCTACAGGCGGACGACCGACCCGTGACGGCGACCTACACCATCACTGGACAGGACGTGGCCGGTCCCTTCCTGCGGAAGCTGCCGTCGAAAATGGAGGACATGAAGGGCATCCCGAAGCTCGGTTTCACCAGTCCGCGCGAAGGACTGGCCGAGAAATTTCACATGAGCGAGCAGCTCTTGGCAGCGCTCAATCCCGGGCGCCATTTGGATCGAGCCGGCGAAACCATCGTCGTGGTGGACACCTCGAGTGGAAGCGGCGCTGCACCGGCCAAGGCTGACCGGGTCGAGGTCGACAAGGTCAGGCAAACGGTAAAATTGTTTGACAAGTCGAATGCGCTGGTCGGATTTTATCCGGCGACCGTCGGAAGCGAAGAGAAGCCGTCACCTTCGGGTACGCTGAAGGTCACCGAGGTCAGCCGCAATCCGTTCTATCGCTACAATCCCAATTATCATTTCAAGGGCGTGCATGCCCGCAAGCCGTTCATCATCAAGCCAGGTCCGAACAATCCGGTCGGCACGGTGTGGATCAACCTGTCCGCCGAAGGCTACGGTATTCACGGCACGCCCTGGCCGGGGAAGATCTCCAAGGCGGAATCGCACGGCTGCGTGCGCCTCACCAATTGGGACGCCGAGCGGGTCGCAGCGAGTGTCGCGAAAGGCACGCCGGTCGCGTTCGTGGAGGGCGCCAGTTGAGAGTCTTCGCGAGGACACGGGCGCTGTCCGCACGTGACCTCGCGACTTTTCCCGGCGGACGTCCAAGGATGTTGAACAAAAAAAGGTCGTCCTTAGATAGTATTCGGCCGCGAGCTCATTCGCGGCGAGGTCCATGGCATTCGCGAAGGAAAGGGGAGAGACGACAGATGCGAAGCCTGCTGTTAGCAACAATTTTGCTTGGGATGACGATCACGGCATTGGCGGCTAAGGAGGCCGACACGTCAGATGCAATGAAACGGAGTTCTGTCGACGCCGCCCGGCAACTCGTTATCAACTCCGACGCAGCTCCGCGCAGCAAAGCGCAGGAGATCCGCCGCCAGCCCCGCAAGCCAGCGGATTTCTCCGCCGAGCGGCTCATTCCGGATATCTGCACAGGTTGTTGATGGTGCCGGCCGGTCAGCCGCCGGCCGGCTCTGCCTTCAATCGCATTGTCCCCTTCAAGGTAGGGCAATCGCATATGCGTCTCACGAACACTGTCCGCGGGCCTGCTCCGCCTCTCCCGCTTGCTTGCGGGAGAGGCCGACGCGCTCGCAGAGCGCGGCGGGTGAGGGCTCTCGCCACGCGGAGACGTCCTCCGCAATCCCCCTGGAATCCCGATGCGGAAGCACCCCACCCCGGGGCCCTCCCTCGCAAGCGGGAGAGGGAGCCTAGCGCCGATGCCGCCGCGTCGTACGGCCATATGCGATGGGCCTCGTCTTCAAGGCGAGCCCGCAAGTGCAGGCGACAGGTCGGCCAGTTGCGCGCACATTCTTGCCTTGATGCGCTGCAACGCCCTTTGCTCGATTTGCCGGATGCGCTCGCGAGAAATGCGGAACAGGCCCGCCAGCTCATCGAGCGTACTCGGCTGCTCTGTCAGGAAGCGCCTCTCGATGATGGTGCGCTCACGATCAGATAGGGTGCCGAGCGCCTTCGCAACGGCATCGGCTTTTCGTTCGCGATCCTCTGCTTCGGAGAGCAGAGTTTCGGGATCGGGGGCAGGATCGGCCAGCCGATCCTGCCAGTCATCGCCTTCCGCATTGCCATTAGGCGGCGCGCTGAGCGAGAGGTCGCCGCGCAATCTGCTGTTCATGTTGATCACCTCGGTCGGCTGCACCTGGAGGTGATCGCAGACGTATTGAACCTGCGACGGCGTCAGCTCGGTTTCGTCCTGAGCGCCGAGGCGGCTCTTCAGCTTGCGCAGATTGAAGAACAACTTCTTTTGCGCCGCCGTCGTTCCGACCTTCACCAGAGACCACGAACGCAGGATGAATTCCTGCACGGAGGCCCTGATCCACCAGGTCGCGTAGGTTGCGAGGCGGGAGCCCTTTTCGGGATCAAACCGCTTGACGGCCAGCATCAGGCCGACATTGGCCTCCGAGATCAGGTCTACGATCGGCAGACCATATCGCCGGTAGGTCAGCGCGATCTTGGCGGCGAGCCGCAGATGGCTGGTGACCAGACGAAAGGCCGCTTCGCGATCGCCGCAATCGCGCAGACGCCGCGCATACATCGCCTCCTCGTCGGCTGTCAGCAGCGGGAACCCATGGATCTGCTTCAGGTAGCGGGACAAGCCTGCTTCGGATCGAAGCGCCGGGAACGTTGAAACGCCTGACATGGCCCGCCTCCCTCAGGCGACCGCGCCGCGTCGGCGGCGCACCGCGTCATCAAAACCGTTCGGTTGGTGAGCCGCGATCCTGCCAGCGCGCTGGACTTCGACGGAGAGCAACAGATGGATCATAGCCAAATCCTCCAGAGAGCGAGATGGTCATAGCCGCCACCATTTTATTGGCCAGGCCCGCAGATGGCGCCCGGCTGCTCGGGACAGGCGGCGCCTAAAAAATGAGATGGCCGCCGGAATGTTCCCGAGCGTTTCATCGCAGCACGTGTGTTGGAACGGAGCGGCAATGGCCACGTTTTCTGCTTCGGCAGGCTGGGTGGGCGACATCAATGGATGACTATCGTGATCTCGTGACGGTCAGCCTTGCGCTGTTGTGCGCAGGCGTCATGCTGGTGGCGGGCCAGCTCTACATTGAGCATCGTGCGACGGACGCCGCGCCCAAGACGATCGAAACGCCGGTCCAGCCGGGACCGCCGCCCATGGTCTCGCACACCCCGCGGCAGAAGGTCAGCCAATCCGTCGATCTCGCCGAAAAGCGACCGGCCTGACGCGTCGAGCATCAGGGCTATCGGATTTGAGACTGGTGTCCCATGGCGCGTCCTTTGACGCCCGCCCTCTGGCGGGCCCTCAGGACGAGGGCTGGTGCGTGATAGCTGCTTCAACGGGCACCATTGCTGTTCAGCCTCATCCTGAGGAGACCGCGGAGCGGTCGTCTCGAAGGACGAGGCGTGCGCGCAGGTCGCTCAGAAGTCCCTACGCGATAGCCCGTGTCGAGCAAGATGGCTCGCCGGCGGCCGCTTCGCCGGACCTACACCGCACGCAGGCCTTCCTTGGGCATCTCGCGGATCAGCGCGTCGATATCGGCCTGCTCAAGCGTCTCCTTCTCCAGCAGCTTCTTTGCGGCGCGATCGAGAATGGACCGTCGCATGGTCAGAAGACCCTGCGTCCGCTGGAATACGTTGTCGACGATCACCCTGACTTCGCGGTCGACGGCCGCTGCCGTCTCCTCCGCGTACTCGCGCTCGCGGACGGGGTAGGGGCGGTCGGTGCTGGCCAGGAAGTTGCCGGGATCGCGCTCATAGGCGATGCTGCCGAGCTTTTCCGACATGCCGTAGCGCGTCACCATGCTGCGGGCGATATCGGTGACGCGGCGCAGATCGTCGGCCGCGCCAGTCGAGAGATGACCGAACACGATCAATTCGGCGGCACGGCCGCCGAGCAGAACCGCCATCTTGTTTTCCAGCTCCTCCTTGGTCATCAGGAAGCGGTCCTCAATGGGCCGCTGAATGGTGTAGCCGAGCGCCCCCACGCCGCGAGGAATGATCGAGACCTTGTGCACGGGATCAACCCCCGGCAGAGAGAGGGCGATCAGCGCGTGACCCATCTCATGATAGGCGACGATCTCGCGTTCGCGGGGATTGAGCAGGCGGTTCCGCTTTTCCAGGCCCGCGACCATCCGCTCGACGGCGTTACTGAAGTCGCTCATGCCGACCGCCTTCGCGCCGCGGCGTGTAGCGAGCAACGCCGCTTCGTTAACGAGGTTGGCGAGGTCGGCGCCGGTGAAGCCCGGCGTCAGCGCGGCGACAGCGTCCGGCTCGACGTCAGGCGCGAGACGCACCTTGGTCATGTGAACCTTCAGGATGTCGATACGGCCCTTCTTGTCGGGGCGATCGACCAGCACCTGGCGGTCAAGCGACCGGCGCGGAGCAGGGCGGGATCGAGGATTTCGGGCCTGTTGGTCGCGGCGAGGATCACGAGCCCGGACCGCGAGTCGAATCCGTCAAGCTCGACCAACAATTGATTGAGCGTCTGCTCTTTTTCGTCGTGGCCGCCTGCGAACGGGCCGATACCGCGCGCGCGGCCAAGCGCGTCGAGTTCGTCGATGAAGATGATGGCAGGCGCCTTTTCGTGGGCCTGCTGGAAGAGGTCACGGACGCGCGCGGCACCGACCCCGACGAACATCTCGACGAACTCGGAACCCGAGATCGAGAAGAACGGCACCTTCGCCTCGCCCGCCACCGCCTTGGCCAGCAGGGTTTTGCCAGTGCCCCGGGGGGCCTACCAGCAGGATACCTTTCGGCATCCGCCCGCCGAGCCGGCCATAGTCGCCGGGAGCCTTGAGAAAATCGACCACTTCGCGAAGCTCATCCTTGGCTTCGTCGACGCCGGCGACATCGGCAAAGGTGACGCCGGTATTGGATTCGACATAGATTTTGGCCTTGCTCTTGCCGATCTGCATCAGGCCGCCGCCGAGACCTCCGCCTTCCGCGATGCGACGGCCGATGTACCACCACAGGCCAAAGAACAGCAGGACCGGCATGACCCATGACAGAAGGTCGCGGAAGAAGGTGCTTTCGATCTGGCCGGTGAAGCGGACGTTGTGCTTCTCGAGTCCTGGGCGATGTCCTGATCGACGCGCGTCGTGATGAACTGCTTCTGGCCGCCCTTCAACGGCTCCTTCAGCGTGCCCTGCAAGGTGCGATCCGAGATGCCGACACTCTCGACCTTGTTGTCGCGCAACAGCTGCTGGTACTCGCTGTACGGGATCACAGCGATTTGGCTGGCGGTCGCGATCAGGTGCTGGATGAACAGCACCGCAAAAACGGCGGCGATGGCATAGGCGATGTTGAAGCGGGTTTTCGTCATGCGAGCGCTCGAGATGACCGTGGAGGAAGCGGCCGAAAGGCCGACGCCAGAACGACCGGACGGTTCCGGGATAACCGGGCTGCACAGGCTTGGTTTCAAGAACGGGCTTGGTTTCAAGAACGGGCTTGGTTTCAAGAAGGGGCTGAGTGGCCATTCGTGGCCGCGGCGCTGCCGCAGGAAACTTGCCCCGCGGCGCAAGAGCGTTGCGCTCGCAAATGGTGCGATGATCCCAGTTTGCCAGTGTATTGCCCGACGTGTCAAACGTTCCGAGCTAGCTCGTAAGAATGTGTCGCACGCGCCGCTTCGACATCATCGCCGCACTCGCAGTGCCTTGCCTCGACAAGTGAAAAGTCGGCAGGCGCAAGACGCCAAGGAGACGCTAGGGAAACATCAACGAAAACAACCTCCGCCTACTGTGCATGGGGTTGTTTTCGCACTTTTTGTTTGGACCTCGCAGCTTACGCCCCGCAGACGATCACGCCGTACCAGCCAAGGCCGCGATAGGTCTCGTAACCCGGCGTGGCGTGGAAAGCGACCAGCGCGCCGCTGCGGTCGTGATAGAAGCCGGAGCGCTGGCCGTTCAGCGAGAGCGAGATGCGCTCGCTGAGAATGCCCTGACCGTCGGAGGCGGCGATCACCCGAAGGTTCGAGTCGACCAGCAGCACGCGGGCCTTGTCGCCGTCCCCGACCCGGACGCCTTGCACGATCGCACGCGCTTGCGGCTCCCAGTCGAAATGGATGGCGAGCACGCCGATCGGTGCGCCATTGGCCTCTCCGCCGGCGCGAACGCTGGCGCAGTAGGTCGCGACCTCAGCGTTGCCGAGCAGCGGCTGAGTCTCGACGTCGCCGGGGACGTAGTCGTCGCCGGAGCGAAGGGTGCGCGCCTCACGAAACCATCTGGTGTGGGCGACGTTCTGGCCGACCACATGAAAACGATCCGCGCGGCCGTTGGCGATGACGTTGCCGTCGAGGTCGCAGAGCCAGAGGTCGAGGTAGACGGTATAGGCGCCGAGGATGACGCGGAGGCGCTGCGAGGCATGGGTGACCGCCGCCGGAGCAGGCGAGGCCGCGCAATCGACCACGGCGGAATCCGTGGCCCACCAGCGCACGTCACAGGTGCGCTCATAGAGGTTGCGGTCGATCAGCTCGACCGCGTTGAGCGACAGATCGACCATGCGCTCGCCGCGCGAGCGCTGGCTCATGCGGTCGATCGAGGCGAGGAGATCGCCGGTGCGCTTGGTCAGCTGCGTCTCGAGCTCGCGCGCGATGGTCTCGACCTGCTGGCCGACGCCGCGCACCTCCTGCGCCACCACCGCGAAGCCCGCGCCTTGCGCGCCGGCGCGCGAGCTTTCGATCAGCGCGTTCAGCGCCAGCATCTTCATCTGGTTGGTGATCTGCTGGATCGACTTGGTCTTGTCGACCGCGATCTGGTTGACCTCCGCGGTCAGCCGGTTGATCAGCGCGGAGATGTCGGAATCGTCGTCAGCGGGCTCGTTGGAAACGGGCTTGGCTTTGAGACCCAGCGCAGCAGACATCGGGGAGCTTCCCTTGGCAATGAGGTCTGATCTGCAATGGACCCGGAACAACAACTCACAGATCGAATACGAGTCGTTTTCGAAGATTCCGCCTAACGCCCGCTTAATTTGCTATTTTGCGGAATGCCCAAATGATAGTCAGTCCGCGTACGGATTCGGCAATCCACCGGTTTGTGCGCCCCGGACATTGCAAACCACGGGAAATTTCGGGCCAATCGTGTCGCCGGCCGATTTGCTGCCAGTTCCGGGTTCCTCAAGCCAATCGCGACTCATGACGCCACCCGCCATCGCCTTGCCCGTCGAGATGCCCCAGGCCTTTCTGGGCGTCGCACGCTCGCTCACCGACAAGCTATGGCGCGACCGGCTGGACGCGCGCGGCGCGGCCAAGGCACTTGCCATCGTGCAGCAGCACCAATTGCCGGAACTGCTGGCCCGGGTGCTGGCGGGCCGCGGCGTCGATATCGACGCGGTCGCCGACTTCCTCGATCCGACCATCCGAAAACTCATGCCGGACCCGTTCACGGTGACGGAGATGGAGGCCGCCGCCAAGCGCATTGCCGATGCTGCGGTGAAGGGCGAGACGGTCGCGATCTTCGGCGACTACGACGTCGACGGCGCGACGTCCGCGGCGCTGCTGGCCTGGCACCTGCGCCATTGCGGGCTGGATCCGTTGATCCACATTCCCGACCGCATCTTCGAGGGCTACGGCCCGAACACGGAGGCGGTGCGGGCGCTGGCCGCGAAGGGCGCGACGCTGCTCGTCACCGTCGATTGCGGCACCACCAGCATCGAGCCGCTCGCCGAAGCCAAGCGCCTCGGCATGTCCGTGGTCGTGATCGACCATCATCAGGCCGGCGACGTGCTCCCTGAGGTTGACGCCTTGGTCAATCCGAACCGGCTCGACGATCTCTCCGGCCTTGGCCATCTCGCCGCCGTCGGCCTCGTGCTGGTGACGCTGGTTGCGGTCAACCGCGAGCTGCGACAGCGCGGCTGCTGGAACGCGGAGATGCCCGAGCCCGATCTCTTGGGCATGCTGCATCACGTTGCGCTCGGCACGGTCGCCGATGTGGCGCCGCTGATCGGCCTCAACCGCGCCTTCGTCGCCAAGGGGCTGATCGCGATGCGACGGCGCGACCATGTCGGCCACACCGCGCTGATGGACGTGGCGCGGCTGAACGGGCCGCCGGAAGCCTGGCATCTCGGCTTCATGCTGGGGCCGCGCGTCAATGCCGGCGGCCGCATCGGCCGTGCCGATCTCGGCGTGCGGCTGCTGCTGGAAGGGGACAGCGTCGAGGCGGCGCGGATCGCCGCCGAGCTCGATCGCCTCAACAGCGAGCGCCGCGTCATCGAACAGGCCGCGGAAGCGCAGGCCGAAGCCGAGGCGCTGGCCTCGATCGGGCTGGAGGACAAGCTCGGCGTCATCGTCACCGCGTCCGAAGGCTGGCATCCCGGCGTGGTCGGCCTGGTCGCCTCGCGCCTCAAGGAGAAGTTCTCGCGGCCTGCTTTTGCCATTGCGCTCGAGCCAGGCGGCATCGGCACCGGCTCGGGCCGTTCGATCGCCGGCGTCGATCTCGGCAAGGCGGTGCGGCAGGCCGTCACAGATGGCATCTTGCTGAAAGGTGGCGGCCACGCGATGGCCGCGGGCGTCACATTGCGGAAGGAGAGGCTTGCCGAATTCCGCGCCTATCTCGAGAGCACGCTGGCGCGCGATGTCGCCGAGGCGCGCCACGTCAACGAGCTCGATATCGACGGCGCGGTCTCCGCGCGCGCGGTAACGGCCGAACTGGCGACCACGCTGAACCGGGCGGGGCCGTTCGGCAGCGGCAATCCGGAGCCGGTGCTGGCGCTGCCGGCCCATCAGCTCGTCTTTGCGGACGAGGTCGGGCAGGCGCATTTGCGCTTGCGTTTCAAGTCGGGCGATGGCGCCATCGTCAATGGCATCGCGTTCCGCTCGGTCGGCCAGAAGCTCGGCAATGCGCTGCTTGCCAACCGTGGCCAGCAATTGCATGTCGCAGGCTCACTGTCGGTCGACCGCTACCAGGGCGCCGAGCGGGTGCAATTCCGCGTCCTAGATGTCGCGCTACCGGATCAGGGGCCATCCGTGATTAGATGACGACGGCAAGAAGTAAAAAGAGAGGGAGTGGACATGGCAGGGCAGGTTGAGGGCAAGGTCGCGCTGGTGACGGGCGGCGCGTCAGGCATTGGTGAGGCAATCGTCGAGCTGTTCGCGCGCGAGGGCGCCACCGTTGTCATTACCGACATCGACGAGCTCAGAGGCGCAGAGCTTGAAAAGCGTATCACCAAGGCCGGCGGCAAGGCGATCTTCCTGGAGCAGGACGTCACCAGTGAGGAGCGCTGGATCGAGATCGTCGCCGAGGTCGCAAAGCGCTACGGCCGGCTCGATATCATGGTTTCGAATGCCGGGATCGGCATTGCCGTGCCCTCGATTGTCGACATGACACTCGGCGACTGGCGCAAGCAGAACGCGATCAATCTCGATGGCGTGTTTCTCTCGGTCAAGCACTGCCTGCCCTTGATGCGCAAGACCGGCGGCGGCTCGATCGTCATGATGTCCTCGCTCGCGGGTCTGCGCGGCGCGCCCGGCCTTTCGGCCTATTCGGCGACCAAGGGCGGCGTCCGGCTGTTCGCCAAATCGATCGCGATGGAGTGCGCGGCGGCTGGTGACGGCATCCGCGTCAACTCCGTGCACCCCGGCATCATCGATACGCCGATCTGGGGCAAGATCCCGACCGGTGCGACCGGCAACCAAGGCAATGCGCCGATCGATCCGGAGGAGCGTGCCAGAGTCGCAACCCCGCTTGCCCGCGCCGGCCAGGCCGCAGAGATTGCCAGCGGCGTGCTGTATCTGGCCTCCGACGCCTCGCGCTATGTCACGGGGAGCGAGCTCGTGATCGACGGCGGCATGAACGCAGGCGCGGTGCCGCGGCGGGCCTGAGCCGCGCAGGGCAGGCTGGCGGTCGCAGGGGCTGACGCGCAGACGCGGCCCCTGTAGAACGCTGGGACCTGCCGACCGACAGAGGTGATTTCGCCATGGCGCACAGCCTTCACTCGTCTTCGAACGCGCCTGAGCCCGTCCGCTCGAACCGGCCGGATCTTGCCACCGACGCAATTCGGAGCGCGCGCGAGGATCTCGCTGCCTGCTTCCGCATGGCCGCGCGTAACGGCTTTGAAGAAGGCATCTGTAACCATTTCTCGGCGGTGGTGCCGGGCCATGACGACCTGTTTCTCGTTAACCCCTATGGCTACGCCTTCCGCGAGTTGACCGCCTCGAAGCTCCTGATCTGCGACTTCCACGGCAACGTGCTCGACGGCGAGCGGCGTGCCGGAGGCGACCGCCTTCTATATCCATGCCGAGATCCACAAGCGGCTGCCGCGCGCCAAGGTCGCGTTTCACACCCACATGCCCTACGCCACAGCGCTGTCGATGATCGAAGGTGATCCGCTGATCTGGGCCGGTCAGACCGCGCTGAAGTTTTATGGCCGCACTGCGGTCGACCGCGACTATAACGGCCTTGCGCTCGACAGTCGCGAAGGTGCGCGGATCGCTGCAAGCGTCGGCGATGCCGACATCGTCTTCATGAAACATCACGGCGTGATGGTGCTGGCGCCGACCATCGCGGAAGCCTGGGACGATCTCTATTATCTCGAGCGCGCCGCCGAGGTGCAGGTCCTGGCGATGTCGACGGGGCGCAAGGTGCTGCCGGTCGATCCCGCTGTTGCGGCCGAGACCTACAGGCAGATGCGCGACGGCGATTCCGAATCGGCCCGGCTGCATCTCGCCGCGATCCGCCGCCAACTGGATGCGGAGGAGCCGCAGTACCGACACTGAGGCCATTTAAGGCCCCTGCCGCAGCTTCGCCAGCACCTTCAGCCCGCCATAGCCATCCGCCGGCGTGATCCCGACCTTCTGCTGAAAATCCTTGATCGCCTTCATGGTGTCGTTGCCGACGCGGCCGTCGGTGCCGCCGGTGTCGAACCCGGCCTTGGTCAGTCGCGTCTGCATCTCCTGCACCTCGGCGAGCGTCAGCGCGCGCTCGGAGCCGGGGAAGGGCTGGATGAAGGGCGGCGCGCCGAGACACCGGTCGCCGAGATGGCAGATCGCGAGCGCGTAATTCATGGAGGGATTGTAGCTCTTCACCGAGTAGAAGTTAGGGCCGAGCAGGAACGTCGGTCCGCCCGCGACCGGTGTCCAGATCTGCGCAGATGCATTCGGCTGCGGGAACGGCTGACCATCAGCACGGGTGACGCCGGCCGCCTGCCATGCCGCGTAGGTGCGGCTGCCGCTCATCTCGGCCGCTGGGCGCACCTCGTAGCCCCAATGCTCGCCGCGGTGCCATTTGCCGCGGTTGACGAGATATTTTGCAGTCGAGCCCAGCGCGTCGTCGGGCTTGCCGAACGGCGAGACCTTGCCATCGCCGTCATAGTCGATGCCGACATTGAGCCAGACCTCCGGCATCCATTGCGAATGCCCCATCGCGCCGGCCCAGGAGCCGCGCATCTCCTCCGGCGTGCTCCAGCCCTTGTCGACGATGCGCAGCGCGTTGGTCAGTTCGGCCTCCCAATAGGCCTTGCGGCGCGGCTCGTTCCAGGCGAGCGCCGCGAGGGAGGGAAACACCGGCGTCATGTGGTTCTGCTGCACCAGGGGATCGCCATAGGCCGACTCGACGCCCCACAGCGCCAGCAGCGTGCCGCGCTCGACGCCGAAGTCGTGCTCGATGCGTGCGAACAGTGCCTCGTTGTTCTTCAGCGCGATCTTGCCGTTGATGATGCGCCAGTCCGAGACCCGGCGGTTGATGTATTGCCAGACCTGCTCGTGGAATTCGGGCTGGTTGCGCATCTGCCTGAACACGCTCATGTCGGGTTCGACCCGTCCCATCGCGCGCTGCCAGGTTGCGGCCGAGATACCCTTAGCCATCGCGCGTGCGCGAAAGCTCTCGCGCCATTCGTCGAAACCCGGAGGCGCCGCAAGCACATGCGCCGGTGACGCGAGCAGGGCGGCTGCCCCGAACGCGGATTTCAGTAATGCGCGGCGCGTGTGAGGGGGCGAGGAATCAACGTGTTTCATGATGCCATTCTAGCCGGAAAATCGGGCGTGTGAGTCGGTTCCGGGAACGCCGGGAACAGCCCGTCCCCGCGGAACAAATTGTTGCGCCACCGCATTCTCTCCGCACGACAATGATTGACGGAGTTGGGCTCCGGCCGGACCGGGGCCCTCCTTCGGCACGCAGTCTGTTCATCGAGCATCCGGGGTGGAATGAAGATACGCGCGCATGCGGAAAGCCACGTGGTCGAGCTCGACGACGGGTCGCAATGGCAGATATTTCCCGGCGATCTCGCGACCACGCTGAGCTGGAAGCCCGAGACCAATCTGCACCTGGAGCGATGCCGCGACCGGGTGAGTTCGCATGTGCTGGTGAATGACGCCGACCAGAGCCGCGTGCGCGTGATCGCGGCGGGCGAGACCTGGCCCGATGGCGAGGTTAAAAAGGTGTTGAAGGGCGACTAGTCCTGCAACTGCGTCGCGACGCCAGCGAGCCAACGACGAATGCTTGCCTCGGTCTTGGCATCGAGGCCGCCGGCAAGACGCTTCTCCAGCGCGATCACACGCTCCCGGCACGCCTTCAGCAGCGTCGCGCCACGCGGCGTCAGCGTCCATTGCTGGATGCGGCCGTGGATGGGATGGGGCGTCATTACGATCGCGCCATCACGCTCGAGGTTACGAATGATCACGCCGACGGTCTGGGGCGTGAGGAAGGTGAGGCGGGCGACGTCGGCCCCTGACAGGCCCGGATAGGCGTTGAGCATCGTCAGCACCGCGAATTGCGGCGAGGTCACACCCAGATCGGCGAGCGTCCGCTCCATCGTCAGGCGGACTGCGGCATGGGCCTGCCGCAAGAGATAGCCGAGATAACCCTGTTCGCCGCGCTTGCCCTCACCGGGGGCAGGCACACGCACGGCGCCGTCGTCGGCAGGCACGGGCAGCCTGCGCGCGGTTTTCGATCTTGTGATATCGGCGGTCTTGCGCGACATATAAGTGCTCTTATAAGATATAAGCACTCTTATGATAACACAAGGTGAACGGCGATGGCACACGCCCGCAGCGAATACGACGACTTCAAGCGGATCGCACCAGATGCATATGATCTTGTGCTGGCGCTGGGCCAGGTGGCGGCCAAGGCCGGCCTCGACAAGCAGCTGCTCGAGCTGGTCAAGCTGCGCGCCTCGCAGATCAATGGCTGTGCCTTCTGCCTGCAGCATCATGTGCTGTTGTCGGAGCGGATCGGCGTGCCCGTGGACAAGCTCCATCTGGTCGCGGTCTGGCGCGAGGCGCCGATCTTCTCCGCGCGCGAGCGGGCGGCGTTCGCATGGGCCGAAGCGCTGACCCTGCTGCCGCACGGCGTCAGCGAAGAGGTCTATGCGGAGGCGAGCCGCGAGTTCTCCGAGACGGAGTTGACGTATCTGACCTCTGCTGTCGCTTCGATCAACGTCTGGAACCGTTTTGGCGCGGCATTTCGCTGGACGCCTGCAAAGCGGCCGGTCGCAACGACCGCCGCTGCATCCTGATGGAGACGAGGGGAGATCACGATGACAGCCATGAACCTTTCTGCCGCGCAACGTCCGCCGCGTTCGGTGGCGCTGGCCGTCGTCGGCGGGCTCGCCTGCGCGTTTGCGATTGGCAAGGCGCTGTCGGTGACGATGGACACCGTATCGGGCGCACTGGCGCCGCTTTGCGCGGCGGCCGCGGAGAGCTCGCCACTCGACAAGGTCGAGCCGATCGGCTCGTACGCATTGCCGGACGTGCCGGGCAAGCGCGTCACCATCGTGCGCGTGTTCTACGGTCCGGGCGGATTCTCGCGGCCGCACCGGCATGCCGGATCGGTCACGGCCTACATCACCAAGGGCGAGATCCGGTCCCAGCTCGGCGGCGGCCCGGTCGAAACGTTCGGCGTCGGTCAGTCCTTCTTCGAGCCACCGGGATCGACGCATCTCGTGTCGGCGAACGCGAGTGTGACAGAACCGGCCGAATTGATCGCCCTGTTCGTGGCGGACGAGGGCGCGCAGCTCACGACGTATCTGGAGTGATCGGTAGGGGACTTGTGGCCCGGGGGCTACGATTCCTCCCTGCTCAATTCTCCTCGCCGCTGGAGCCCTCGCGCAGGTCCGGCTTGCTCGCGTCCTCGGGCAGCGCATGCGCCACCGGCTGTGGCGTGCCCGAGATCTCCGGGCCGATCTCGCGGCCGCGGGCGTGGATTAGGCGTTCATAGGCCGAAACCAGCGTGACGTAGGGGCTGACCCAGATCCAGCCGTCGCGTGTGAACACCTGCACGTCGAAATGCAGGTGCATTGAGGTGCCGGCGGGATGGTCGAGATAGTTCGAGACCACGCCGATCTTCTCGCCCTCCGTGACCATGCGGCCGTTAAGCACGCCATCGGCGTTCATCGCCTGCGGGTTCATGTGCATGTAGCGGAAGCGGATGTGTTCGGTCCGGCTGTTGACTTGAAGCGTCGCGGCCTGGTCCTTGGTGGAACGGATCACGATGGCGTCGCGCACCGCGACGACGCCGCGCTGCTTGGGATCGCACGCTTCGCGGCCTTCGCCGGATGGCGGACAGGCGGCGCGGATGTCCTCGCCCTGGTGGCCGAAACCGCCGGCGCATTGCCCGACCTCGAAACTGCGGGACTCGCAGAAATTGTCGCGCCAGGCATAAGCGGTCGAGCCGTCGTTGTTGTTGCGCCCGTGGGATTGCGAGCGTACCAGGGCCGGCGCCCTCTCCAACGGAAAGCGGATCTGCGCATAGGCCATCACGTCGGGATGGCCACCCCTGTTGCGGTAGCCGGTGTTCGGGATGATGTCGCCGCTCGGCCGATAGCCGAATTCCGCCGAGCGCGCCGCGGGACGATCGATGACGCTGGAGGCGATGTCGGGCAGGGGGCGCATGCGTTGTCCGCCGGCGATCCGCAGCGCCTTCAGGAAACGCTCGGCGACCGGATAGGCTTCCTTGCAGGCCAGCCGCCGCGGCTTTGGGACGCTGTCGAGGCACTGGATCGACACCACATAGGCGACGCCGAAGCGCGTGAAGGCGTAGCGGACATAGCCTTCCCTGATGAACCTGCGCAGGTCCGGATAGGTTGCCGCGAGCGGCTTGACCGGCTCGCCCTTGCCGCCCGAGGGATCGGCGATGTCGTAGATCAGGGCCGAGCCCGTGATCTGCACCTCGACGCCCCTGGCGAACACGCGGCTTGGCATGCCGTCGCCGGCGCCCGGCTCGAACGAGAACGTCGCGTTGTAGCCTGCGGGGCCGGCATCGAACAGCTCGACGGGGTTGAAATCGGCCTGGTAGCGCGACGGCGACAGATTCGCAGGCGCGCCGCTGCGCAGAGCCTCGAGGTAAGCTGCCGCATCGAACGGCAGCAGCACGGGCACGGAACTGCGGGCGATGCCGGTGAAGAACTGCGAGGAGACCGCGTTGAGCTGTACCAGCGCCGGCATCGCGCGCGGATCGTAGCGCGGCACCGAGCGGCGCGGCGCAAAGATGAAGTCACCCGCTATTTGCGGGCGGCTGTTGATCTCCGTCCGGAGCTGGTCGAGCGCTGCGCGCCAGTCGACGCGCAGGGCCGGGAGCGAGGGACTGCGGAACTCGTCCGCGGCGAGCGGCGAGACGATGAGGAGCGAAAGCGACGCCAGAAGCAGCGAGACGAAGCGGAAGCTCTTCCTACCCACTGTCTCGCCCCCCGGCGGCAACCTGCTCTGGTCCTCGGCCCCTCGCTTAGTCCTTGGCGCGCTCGGCGTAGGAGCCGTCCTCGGTTATCACTACGACGCGGGTGCCGACCGTGATGTGCGGCGGCACGGTGGTGCGCACGCCGTTGGAGAGCACTGCGGGCTTGTAGGACGACGAGGCGGTCTGGCCCTTGGTCACGGGCTCGGTGTCGACCACTTCCAGCGTGACGCGCTGCGGCAGCGCGATCGACACCGGGTTGGTGTCGTGCATGGACAGCTTGACCGTCATGCTCTCCTGAAGATACGCGGCGGCGTCGCCGACGACGTCCTTGGACACCTGGACCTGGTCATAGGTTTCCGGGTTCATGAAGTGGAAGCCGTCGCCGTCTTCATAGAGGAACGTGTAATTGCGCTCTTCGATGGTGGCCTTTTCGACCTGGTCGGTGGTCTTGTACCGCTCGGAGATCTTTACCCCGTCCGAGATTCGGCGCATTTCGATCTGGCTGACCGGCGTGCCCTTGCCGGGATGGATGTTCTCGGCGCTCACGACGACATAAAGCTTGCCGTCTTGCTCGATCACGTTGCCCTTGCGAATAGAACTGGCGATGACTCTCAAAGCTGTATTTCCTGCTTGCTTGGCCCGGCATCGGCCAGGACGTGGTCAAATCGATGGGGGACTTGGGGCCTCAAATCGGACCTCAGCGCCCGTTTCGGGCCGCAACATACTGATTTTGCCGTTCGATGCCAGCACTTTGCTCAGAGCCGGAGCGGCCGGCTGATGGTTGGGGACAAGCCAATTTCGCCATTCTGGTCGCCTGAGCGGCATCTCGACCGGCGACCCTTCCTCCAGGCGCGGGGAGCCATTACCGGAGCAATACGGGCCTTTTTCGCCGAGCAAAGCTTCGTCGAGGTCGAAACCTCCGTCCTCCAGGTGTCCCCGGGCAACGAGACCCATCTGCACGCCGCCCGGACCGAACTCGTGCGTCCCGACGGCAGCCGGGCCAGCCGTTACCTGCGAACCTCACCGGAATTCGCCTGCAAGAAGCTGCTGGCAGCCGGCGAGCCCCGAATCTTCGAGCTCGCCCGGGTGTTCCGCGACCGCGAGCGGGGCGACCTCCATCTGCCGGAATTCACGATGCTGGAATGGTATCGGGCCGGCGCCCCCTATGACGCCATCATGGCCGACACCGTGGTCGTCGTTGCGCGGGCCGCGCAGGCGACCGGGATCGGGACCTTCTCGTTCCGCGGCCGGACCGCCGATCCCTTCGCCGAGCCGGAGCTCCTGACGGTCGCGCGCGCCTTCGAGCGTTTCGCCGGCATCGATCTGCTGTCGACAATCTCTGGCGCCGAGGGTAACCGTGCCGCGCTTGCCCGGGCGGCGGCCGGCAAGGTCCGCGTCGCCGAAGACGACACCTGGTCGGACATCTTCAGCAAGGTCCTGGTCGAGCATGTCGAGCCGCAGCTGGGGCAGGGACGTTTGACCATCCTGTTCGAATACCCATCTCCAGAGGCGGCGCTGGCGCGGGTGAAGGCCGAAGATGCGCGGGTCGCGGAACGGTTCGAGGTCTATGCCTGCGGCGTCGAGCTCGCCAACGGCTTTGGCGAGCTGACCGATGCCGAGGAGCAGCGCAAACGCTTTACGGAGTCGATGGCGGAGAAGCGGCGCCGCTACGGCGAGGCCTATCCGCTGGACGAGGATTTTCTAGCCGCGGTCGCCGCAATGCCGGAGGCGAGCGGCGTTGCGCTCGGCTTCGACCGGCTGGTGATGCTGGCGAGCGGCGCAACACGGATCGATCAGGTGGTGTGGACGCCGCCTGCAGAAGAAAAGCTAAGCGAAAGATGACGAAGACCAATCTTGCACGCACCTTGCGCGAGCCGGCTGACCTCGTGGCCGAAGGCCTGGCGCCTGCCGCCGCGCTGCCTGCGCTGGAGCGCGTTGCCGCGCGCTATGCGGTCGCGATCACACCGGCGCTGGTCGAGCTGATCGATAAGTCGGATCCCGACGATCCGATCGCGCGGCAATTTGTTCCGAGCGCAAACGAATTGCAGATGCAGCCGGGCGAGAACGCCGATCCGATCGGCGATCACCCGCACTCGCCGGTATCAGGCATCGTGCATCGCTATCCCGATCGCGTGCTGTTCAAGCTCGTCCATGTCTGTGCGATCTATTGCCGCTTCTGCTTCCGCCGCGAGATGGTGGGGCCCGGCAAGGAGAACGCGCTCTCGGATAGCGCTTACCGCACTGCGATCGACTATATCCGCGCGCACGACGAGATCTGGGAGGTGATCCTGACCGGCGGCGACCCCTTGATGCTGTCGCCGCGCCGAATGAGCGAGAT